>NZ_JBSQBP010000011.1:0-124911 GCF_053851835.1 Microbacterium sp. KNMS | reverse complement strand
GCGGACGCGAAGGACAAGGACACCGACGTCGGCCTCGGCGCCACCAGGGACGGCACGGGCGGCGCGGCCGATGCGAAAGCCGGGGACGTCGGACTCGGCGCGACGGGCGCCACGGCCGACGCCGGTGCCGGCGCGGGCTCAGCGCCCTGCACGGGCTCGGGCTCTGGCGCGGTTTCGGCGTTCGGCCCGGCCCCAAAGCCCGTCGGACTCGGCGCGATCCGCGGGAGCGTGCACATCACCATCCCCGCCGCGGCGCTCGCCGACCCCACCCACCGCACCGAAGGCGCCACGCTCGCCGGAGCAGGCCCCATCCCGATCATCGACGCCAAGCAGATCGCCGCGGACGCCACCATCTGGAACCGGGCGTTCACCGACGCGAACACCGGCGTCCTCCTCACCGTCGATCAGAGATTCCCCACGATGGCGCAGCGGCGGTTCCTGAAAGCCCGAGATGAACGGTGCCGGTTCCCGGGATGCCGACAGGCCATCCGGAAGCACTACGTCGACATCGACCACACCCACCCCCACTCCCGCGGCGGCCGCACGAACGTGGCCAACCTCGAGTACCTCTGCGAGACGCATCACATGCTCGAGCAGATGACCCAATGGACAGTCACCCAGACAGAAGGCGGCGTGCTCGAATGGACCTCCCCCAACGGGCGCGTCTACACCGACACCCCACCACCCGTCGCCCGCTTCACCCCACCCGACGACGAACCACCACCCTTCTGACCGCGGGCCGAGAGGCCGACTTCAGGGGCAGGTTCGTGTGTGCTGGGACGGGTCAGATGCGGCCGCGGACGGGAGTCCGCTCGACGGGGTCGCCTCCCTCGGGCATGACCATCTCAGCGCGCACGCCGAGAAGGCGCACCTCGCGCTCGTGGTCGAGCGTCTCACCGAGCGCAACCGCCGCGGCGACGACGACGTCGCGATCGAGTGTTGGCTCTGCCAGCTTCCGGCCGAACGTCTTCGTGATGAATGGCGCGTAGCGCACCTTCAGGTTCACACGGGTCACGGCGCGCCCTTCGGCCTCGCAGTCGGCGAACGCCTCGGCCGCGAGCTCGCGCAACGCCGACTCCACCTCGTCCGGCGTGGTCAGGTTGTGCTGATATGTCGTCTCCCGGCTGTGGCTGCGCGCGATCCAGGGCGTGTCATCGACCACCGCTGGACCGAGCCCCGACCCGAGCTCGTGATACCAGACGCCCATCTTCGGGCCGAACTCCGTCACGAGCTCCTGACGATCGGCATCGGCGAGCTGACGCACCGTCTCGATGCCGTGATCGGCGAGGCGCTTCTGCACCTTCGGTCCGACGCCCCAGAGGTCCCGGGTGGGCTTCTCCCCCATCACCTCGAACCAGTTCTCGGCCGTGAGTCGGAACATCCCGCGCGGTTTCCCGAACTCCGTTGCGATCTTCGCGCGCACCTTGTTGTCGCCCATCCCTACCGAGCAGTGCAGCGATGTCGCCTCGAGCACCGCAGCCTGTGCCTCTCGAGCGACCCTCTCGGGGTCATCGCTCGTGACCCCGAGGAAGCACTCGTCCCATCCGATCACCTCGAGCACCACTCCCGGAAGGCCGCGAAGGGTGCTCATCACCTCCTCCGACGCCGCTTCATAGGCAGCGTGGTCGACGGGGAGGAAGACGGCGTCCTCGGGTGCCTTTCGCGCCGCGATCTTGAGCGGCATCCCCGACCCGATCCCGAATTTCCGTGCCTCGTACGAGGCCGTCGAGACGACGGCCCGCTCAGTCGGGTCGCCCCGCCCGCCGACGATGACCGGCTTTCCGGCGAGCTCCGGACGTCGCAGCACCTCGACCGCGGCGATGAACTGGTCCATGTCGACGTGCAGCACCCAGGGAACCGGAGTCATGGAACGAGTGTGTCGCGCCGCGACGCGGATGTCACCCCGTTGCGTCCCGCGACGCGCGGCGCATCCGCGCCTCGACGATCCCAGGAACGGCATCATCGGCCTGTTCCTGGCCATCGAACTCGAACCCGTTCTTGCGGTAGAACGCGATGGCTCGCGGGTTCTCCTTCGCTACCCACAGAACACACGCATCGTGGCCGACCGCGGCGTCGAAGAGCGCCTGCCCGATCCCTGCTCCGTGCCACCGAGAGCGCACGTAGAGCGTGTACAGCTGGCGTGAAGAGGAGTCGGTCCCGCTCTCGCTGCCCGGTCCGGCGGAGACGAAGCCGACGAGCTCATCCCCGAACGCGGCGGTGAGCACCGTCCATTCGGGTCGCGGGTTCGCGAGGATGCGCTCCCACATCGTCTGACGCATCTCCAGGTGCGCGTCACCGAAGAAGTCGCTTGGAAGCAGATGCCCGTACGTCTCGCGCCACGTGAGCACATGCAGTCGCGCGAGCGCGGGAGCGTCGGCAGGCAGCGGACGCCGGATCAGCATCTCCATGGCGTCATCGTGGCAGTCAGCGCTGAAGGACGTGCCAGATGCACCGTTCCCGGCGCCTTCTCATGCCTCAGGAGAACTCGAGCTCGGCGAGACTCGTCACCCTCCGGCACTCGGTCGTCGGCCGCGAGTTCTCACGATCGAGGTACACCGGGAACACCCCCGCACCTCGTGCCCCGCAGACGTCGGCGTCCCAGTTGTCCCCCACCATCCACGCGTCACGAGCGTCGACGTCGATCGCCCCGAGCGCCGCATGGAACGCCCGCGGGTCAGGCTTGCCGGCCGGAAGCTCGCTGCTGAACACGGCCGCATCGATGGCCTCGGCGAGCCCGAACCGCTCGAGCTTCCGCATCTGCTGGGCCGCCTGGCCGTTCGACAGCACGACGATCCGCAGTGAGGCCGCACGCGCTCTCTGCAGAGCGGGGAGGGCGTCCGCGTACCGCTGCCAACCCGCCTCATACCGCTCGAGGTAGGTCGAGAACAGCTCGGACGCCTCGGCATCGGTCAGCTCCATCCCGAGGAACTCCCGGACGCGCTCGCGCCGCTGATCCTCGAACCCGATCTCACGCAGCTGGTACCGCCGGTAATGGCGCTCGGCGATGAGATGCCACCGCTCCGACACGTCCGCGGCGGTATGCCCCTGCTCCGTCGCCCAGGCGCGTGCGGCCGCGTCCTGCGCCGACCGCGTGTCGAGGAGCGTGCCGTCGAGGTCGAAGATCACGCCGCGCAAGGTCATCGCGGCGCCAGCCCCTCGAGCGCGCGTCCCACCCGGTCGTCTCGCCAGTTGCCCACGCCCCGAGCCTATGCGGCGCACTCCCCCGCGCCGTGCATCCGCACCTAG
This sequence comes from Microbacterium sp. KNMS, assembly GCF_053851835.1. Taxonomy (NCBI): domain Bacteria; kingdom Bacillati; phylum Actinomycetota; class Actinomycetes; order Micrococcales; family Microbacteriaceae; genus Microbacterium; species Microbacterium sp. KNMS. Next base: position 121,665 of record NZ_JBSQBP010000011.1, on the reverse strand, counting down.
CATGAGGAGCATGCAGCCGGAGCTCGCACGCACTTTCCTCGACATGGGCGCCGAATACGAGCGCTACCGCCCCGGGTTCCCGGACGACGCGGTCGCCGTGTTCGCCTCGGAGCGTCTCGTCGACGTCCGCGTCGGCACCGCCGAGGACATCCCCGCGCCCGATCGGAGTCAGGACCTCGTGACGGTCGCACAGGCGTTCCACTGGTTCGATGAGTCGCTCGCGTGCGCCGAGATCGCGCGCGTCCTCCGGCCGGGCGGTGCGCTGGCCCTCCTGTGGAACACCTACGATCCCGAGTGCGCATGGGATCGCGCGTGCGCCCGGGTGCTGCATCCGGGATGGTCCGAGCAGATCTCCGAGCGGACCCTCCCGCCCGCGATGTCGCCCCTCCCCGGTTTCCGCCCCGTGACGTCCGCCTGGATCCCGTGGAGTGAGCGCATCACGCGTGACGACTACCTCGCCCGATGGATGACGGTCAGCACCGCACGTGCGGCCGATGAGGACACGCGCGCCGACATGCTCTCCCGCCTCGAGGAGATCCTCGACCACGACCCGGACACGCGCGGTCGAACGGACCTCGACCTGCACCAGGGCACTGAGGTGTACGTCTACCGGCACGACACCGGGATCGCATGACAGAGTGCACGGAGGTGCCGCTCACAGGCGGCAACGCAACCGGCGACGTCGTCCGCGTCGGAGACACGGTGCGCAAGCCCTGGACGCGGAACTCCGCACGCATCGCGACGTTCCTCTCCGCGCTCCGCGCGCAGGGTGTCGACGCGCCCCGGCCGCTCCCGCGCGACGACCAGGGGCGGATGGTCCTGGAGTACATCGGAGGCACGACCGCGCTCGAAGGCGATCCGCTCACGCTCTCCGAGCTGGCTCGAGTCGGTCGCATGGTTCGCGAGATCCACGACGCGAGCGCGACCATCCCGATGGATGGCACGCACGACTGGGATGTGCTCATCCCGGCAGCGGACGCGGATCTCCTCTGCCACAACGACCTCGCTCCCTGGAATCTCGTCATCGGCGAGCGATGGGTCTTCATCGACTGGGACGGCGCGGGCCCGAGCACGCGCCTGTGGGACCTCGCGTACTCGGCTCAGGCCTTCACGCTCAACGACGCCGCGCAGCCGCCGCTCGAGGCGGCCGCCTGCCTCCGCGCCTTCGTCGACGGGTACGGCGCCGACGCCGATCTGCGCGGCGCGCTGCCCCAGGCGATGGCCTCTCGCGCTGCGGCCATGCACCGCCTCCTCGCCGAGGCGCATGAGGACGGGCGCGAGCCGTGGGCGACGATGCATGTCGAGGGCCACGGCCGGCATTGGCGAACCGTGACGTCCTTCGTCGCGGAGCACGTGGACATCTGGACGCGCGCGCTCGCCGTCTGAGCACACCGGAGGCGCGCGGCCATCGGGCCGCGCGCCTCCGATAGGTCACCTCACTGCGCAGGCAGCACGAGCTCCTGGTCGACCTCGATGAGGTCCGGGTTCGAGAGCATGTCCTGGTTGACCGCGAAGATGCCGAGCCAGCCGCTCTCGATGCCGTTCGCCTCCGCGATCTCGAAGAGCGTGTCGCCGGCCTGAACCGTGTAGGTCTCGTCCGACGGCTCGACGTCCGGCACGTCGTACGTCGGCTCGTCGGGAGCGGCCACTGCCGGCTCCTCCGCCGGCACAGCAGTCTCGGCGGGGGCGGACTCCTCCGCCGGCGCCGTGTTCTCGGCCGGCGCGGTGTTCTCGGCCGGTGCCGCGGGCGCCGACTGCTCCGAGCCGCTCGTGTCGGCGCCGCCGGTCGCGCCGATCTGCGCCGAGCAGGTGGGCCAGGCGCCCCAGCCCTGCGTGGCGAGCACGTTCTCGGCGACGCGGATCTGCTCCTCGCGCGACGCAGCGGCCGGGTTGCCCGTGCCGCCATTCGCCAGCCACGTCTCCATCGAGAACTGCAGGCCGCCGTAGTATCCGTTGCCGGTGTCGATCGCCCAGTTGCCGCCGGACTCGCACTGCGCGAGGGCGTCCCACGTGGCGCCATCGGCCGCATTCGCCGCCGTCGGGATGAACGTCGCCGCCGCTGCCGCAGCGGCGACTCCCGCGACGGCGAAGCCACCCCGCAGGCGTCGGGTCGTGCGGGTGACGGGTCGGGTATTCCTGTTCGGGTGCACTCTGAACTCCGCGGCCCCGTCTCGCTGCGCGCACCTCGCGTGCAGCGACCGCCCGACCGGTGAATCTGTCGATTTCAGGGAACGAAGGACTCTCGGGGCGGACTCGACGGCCATCCTTCGCGGTTCAAGGTGGCCACCTTAGGCAGAGATCACGAACAGATAACAAACCGATCCAGCGTCTTGCCAGCGGGTTCTTGAGTTCCGTTCGAGTCGCGCCCTGCCTCCGTCCCGGTCAGCCCAGCCGCTTCCGCAGGAAGACCTGGGCCGTCCCGTCGCCCTCGTCGATCCGCTCCGTCTCGCGGTACCCCTGCCGCTCGTAGAGCCGGATGTTCGCCTCGCTCAGCGAGCCCGTGAAGAGCTCCGCTTCACGGGCGCCGGCGGACGCTCCCCTGGCTTCGACGGCGTCGAGCAGCCGCGACCCGATCCCATGTCCCTGCATATCGGGCGCGATCGCGATCCGTCCGATGAGGAGGAGCTCGCCGTCGATCCGCGCGCGGAGCGCCCCGACCATCCGCGCGCCGTCGAGCGCGACGCAGCCGAGATTGTCCCGCAGCTCCCAGCGCACCTCGTCGAGGGTCTGGGTGAGCGGCGGCATGTCCGCGCTTCCGTAGATCTGCGCCTCCGAGACGAATGCCGCGCGCTGCAGGGTCATCACCTCTCCCGCGTCCTCTTCGCGGATCTCACGGATGTCCAGGTCGAGTTCGCCCATGCCCGTCACGCTATCGCGCGGGCGCGGAAGGATGGCGCGCGGACGGCGGATAGGGTCGGAGGATGAGCGCAGCGCCGACCGTCGAGGAGTTCTGGGAGCGGGCGAGAGGGGCGGTCGCGGATCTCCCCGCTTCGCCCACCGAGAGCTGGGCGTTCGGCGCGACGCCGGAGCATGCCGACGGCCTGCTCGCTCTCGTGCTGGCCGGCGTGAAGACGGGCACCGCCTCCGCGCTCTGGGACTATGAGGCGAGCGGAGACCGCCTCCCGCAGGCGGGCGACCTCAGCGTCATCCTGGACGGCTCGGGGGCACCGCGCGCGGTCATCCGGACCACGAGCGTGCGCGTCGTGCCCTTCGACGAGGTGGACGCGGAGCACGCGCACGCCGAAGGCGAGGGAGATCGCACCCTCGCCGCGTGGCGCGCGATCCACGAGAGATTCTGGTCCGAGCACGGAGAGAGCGGCCGCCCCTTCTCGCCCGACATGCCGGTGCTGTGCGAGCGCTTCGAGCTCGTGTTCGCCGCCGACGACTGAGCCTCACACGACGGCCGCGAGCAGGCGCTCGAGTGCGAGGTGGGCCTGCCGTCGGATCGCGGCGCCGCCGCCGTTCTCCACGATCCACAGTGCCGCCTCGTTCATCGCTCCGGAGAGCTGGCGCGCCAGCGCCTCGGCCTCCTGGCCGCGCAGCCCGCAGGCACGCAGGGCGTCGAGAAGATGCGCACCCGATGCCGCGTCGTCCTGCGCGCGCCACTGGCTCCATCCCATCGCGGCGGGCGCCTCGACGAGGAGCACCCGCGCAGCCTCACCCTCGGTGATCGCGTCGACGAAGGCGTGGCTGCCGGCGACGAGCTGGGCGCGGGGGTCCTCCCCCGCGGCTTCGGCCGCCGCGACGACGGTAGCCGCGACGTCCTCCTGCAGCCGCGCCGCGACCGCGTCGAACAGCCCGCGCTTCGAGGCGAAGTGGTGGTAGACCGCGCCGCGCGTCACGTCGGCGGAGCGGGCGATGTCGTCCACGGACGCGTCGGCGAACCCGTGCGCCGCGAAGGCCCGGGTCGCGACGGCGAGGATCCGCCGGGCGGTGGCGGCCGCGTCGGCGGCGGATGATCTCGGCATAGCCCTTCCTTTACGTACGTGGCGTATGTATTCTAGCCGCACAATACATACACACTGTACGTAAAGGACCATCATGACCGTGACGAGCTTCTATCCCGTGCTGATGACCACCGATGTCGCGACGACGAGCGCGTTCTACCGGCGCATCCTCGGCTTCGAGGTGACGTTCGAAGCCGACTGGTACGTCAGCCTCCGCCGCGGGGACGCAGAGCTTGCGATCCTCGATCACGCGCACGAGACGATCCCGCGCGGCTACGGTCGTCCTCCCGCGGGCGTGATCCTGAACCTCGAGGTCACGGATGTCGACGCCGTGATGGCCGAGATGCCGTCCGACGTGCGCGTGGTGCTCCCCCTGCGCGACGAGGCGTTCGGGCAGCGGCACGCCATCCTCGAAGGCCCGGACGGTGTGCTCATCGACGTCATCCAGCCGATCGAGCCGTCACCGGAGTTCGCACAGGCGTATGCGGTCTGAGCGCTGTGCGGATGTCGGAGGTGGGCGGCAGGATGAGCCCACATCGACGCCGGGAGGACACATGACCAAGCTCGTCTACTACACAGCGACCACGCTCGACGGATTCCTCGCGGATCCGGACGACTCGCTGGACTGGCTTCTCCGGCAGCCGCTCGACAAGGGCGGAGCCAACGACTACGACGCCTTCATCGAGGGGATCGGCGCGATCGTCATGGGCTCGACGACCTACGAGTGGGTCGTGCGGCACCACCCCGGGCAATGGCTCTACACGATGCCCGCGTGGGTGATGACCTCGCGCACACTCGCGCTGCCCGAGGTCGACGTCGCGGACATCCGGTTCCGCTCCGGCGGCGTCCGCGCGGTCTACGAGGAGATGGTCGACGCCGCGGAAGGGAAGGACCTGTGGGTCGTCGGCGGCGGCGATCTCGTCGGGCAGTTCGCCGACGAGGGCCTGCTCGACGAGATCATCTCGTCGATCGCTCCCGTGACCCTCGGCGCGGGGCGGCCGCTCCTCCCCCGCCGATACGACCTCGAGCTGCTCGACGTCGCCCGCAACGCCGGCTTCATCATGGCGCGCCATCGCTTCGTCGCGCCGCTCCAGGAGGACCGAGAGCAGCAGCACTGAGACGGACACGTCGTGTGGGACACTCCCGAGTATGACCACCTTCGCTCGACGACTCGCGGTCGCCGTCGTCGCCACCGGCGCGGTGCTGTTCGCCGGATGCGCCACCGCGCCCACCGATCCGGTGACCTCGGAGACGCCGACGGCGACCCGACCTTCCGGGCTGCTGACGACGCGCGGTGCCGTCACGGTCATCGATCGCGGCGACGGAGCCCACCTCTGCCTCGGCGGCGTCGCCGAGTCGCTGCCCCCGCAGTGCGCGGGTGTGCCGCTGGTCGAGTGGGACTGGAGCGCGCTCGACGGCGAATACGAGGAGCAGAGCGGCGTGCGGTGGGGCGACTTCGCCGTCACCGGCTCGTACGACGCCGATGCCGGGCAGTTCACGCCGGTCGAGATCGTCCCGGCCGCGGAGATTCCCGAGCGGCCGGATTCCCCCTCGGACGAGCCCATCAAGACACCGTGCGCGGAGCCGGATGGCGGGTGGCGGGTCGTCGACGAGTCGCGCGTCTCCCTCGACGACTTCCACGCCGCCACCGCGCACGCTTCCACGGTCGAGGGGTACGCGGCGACCTGGGTGGACATGTCCCGCAACCCGGCAGCGGGCGGGGATCCCCTGGATCCCGCCGTCGAGGCGCAGTTGAGCGACCCGCGCTACACGATCCTCAACGTCGCCGTCGCGGGCGATCCGGCCGCCGCAGAAGCGTCCATCCGAGCCCTGTGGGGCGGGATGCTGTGCGTCACGCGTGCCGAGCGCACGGAGGCCGAGCTCGTGGCGCTCCTCCAGGAGATCATCGACGGCCCGGGCGTTCTCGGCGGCGGTGTCGACGGGATCGCGGGCACCGTCGGCATCACCGTCGTCCACGACGACGGCAGCCTCCAGGAGGAGCTCGACGATCGCCACGGAGAGGGGCTGGTCATCGTGAGCTCCGCCCTCGTCCCCGCCTGACGTCAGCGGCGCGGCGTCCAGCCGGACGGGAGGGGCCCATCCACGAGGGCCCGTTCGCGGTCGGCCGCGGCCGACCATCCCTGGGCAGCGTCGTCGCCGTCGTACGCGCCACGAGCCAGGCGGAAGCCGACATCCTCGTGGTGCATGCGCGGGGCGCCGCCGCGCCGCACCGAGGCGCGCACGCTCCACGCGTCGTCGGCGAATCCGCCGCCGCGGAACACGCGGCAGTCGTCGTACCGCGCGGGGTCGAGCAGGTCCCAGCACCACTCCCAGACGTTGCCGAGCGTGTCGAACAGCCCGTTCAGGTTCGGCATCTTGCCGCCGACCTCCTGCGGGGCGGTCACCCCGTCCGCGGCGGTCCACGCGACGTCCGAGAGCTCGCCGTAGTGCGGGCCCTTCGAGCCGGCACGGCACGCGAACTCCCACTCGGCCTCCGTCGGCAGGCGATAGCCGTCGGCGCCGACGTCCCAGTGCACCTCTTCACCGTCGAATGTGTAGACGGGGTCGAGGCCCTCCCACTCGGATGCCGCGTTGCAGAAGCGGACGGCGCGCTGCCAGCTCACGTCCACGGCAGGCCGTCGCGGATGCGTCGCCGCCACACCGAGGAGCTCGGCGAGCTGCTCCTCGGTCACGGGATACACGCCGATCCGGAACGGCTCGAGCGCGACCGTGCGGCGCTCCTTCCGACGCGCATCGTGCAGGGTGACGGTGCCGGGCGCGATCGACGCCATCTCGAAGTCGACGGAGCTCACTCCCCCATTGTCGCCGGGTTCAGCTCGCGGCGCTCGCGCCGGCGATCATCGCGGGCATGATAGCCGCCGTCATGATCGCCGCGTTCATCGCCTGCACCGCCCGCTCGACTGCCGTGCCGGCCGGCGACGACTCCACGATCTCCGCGATGCGCGCCTTGAGCGCCCGCGGGCGCCGCCCGCCCGCCTCGTCGGCGAGCACGTGCCGGGCCACGTCGAGCCCCTGGAGGATGGCGAGGATGGTCGTGTCCGCGACCCCGGGGTCCGCCGCGCCGTCGAGCACGGCCGCCAGCCGCGCCCGCAGGCTCGCCTCCGGCGCGCTGTCCCGCTCCGGCGTGCGCGGCTTGCCGAGCCCCCAGAACGTGCGCTCGCCGACCTCGAGCACCCCGGCCTGCACGAGGGACGCGACGACCTCCCGCTCGGGATCGAGCTTCGACCAGGTGATGACAGACTCCAGCCGTGCGCCGTCCTTCGCCCGCAGGCGGATCATGGCCTCGTCGAGCACGGGATGGCCGGTGGGCGCGTCCGAGAGCACGCGGATCCGGGGCTTCTTCCCGTCCGTGAGACTCACACGCCCCGCGAGCACGAGATCCGTGATGAGCGCGGCCGCCTCTCCGTAGGCGCGCATCGTGCCCGGGCGCTCCTGGGTGCCGGCGGCGTTCGTGAGCAGCAGGTGGAGTTCCTCGACGATCAGCATGCTCCGACGCTACGTCGCGGTGCATCGGCGGACATCCGTCGTCCGACGGATCTCCGCCCCTTGAGCATCCGCTGCCCAGCGGATGCTCGGACGCGGGCGATATCCTCGTACGCGGGGCCGGCAGCCGGCCCGCGGACGAGGGAGCCGTACCCGCACCACGACAAGACGGACTCAGAAGGGCCGAGAATGGCTTGGGTCATCCTCATCCTCTCGGGCGTCCTCGAGGCCGTATGGGCCTCGGCGCTCGCCGCATCGAAGGGCTTCCGGCGATGGAAGCCCACCGTCCTGTTCTTCGCGACCATGCTGCTGAGCCTCTGCGGCCTCGCGTGGGCGATGAACGAACTGCCCACGGGCACCGCGTACGCGGTCTGGGTCGGCGTGGGCGCGACGCTGACGGTCGTCTGGGCGATCGTGACGAAGCAGGAGAAGGCGAGCGCCGCGCGCATCGCCCTGCTCGTGCTGCTCGTGGCCTGCATCGCGGGTCTCAAGGCGGTGAGCTGACATGGCATGGCTCGTCCTCATCGCGAGCGGCCTCCTCGAGGCCGTGTGGGCGACGGCACTCGGCCTCTCCGAGGGCTTCACGCAGCCCATCCCGACGCTCGTCTTCGCCATCACGGCCGTGCTCAGCCTGGTCGGCCTCGGTTGGGCCGTGAAGCGCATCCCGATCGGCACCGCGTACGCGGTCTGGACCGGCATCGGGGCGGCGCTCACCGTCGTGTGGGCCATGGCCACCGGGGTCGAGCCGGTGTCGCTGTGGAAGGTCGTCTTCCTCGCCGGCATCATCCTCGCGGTCGTGGGCCTCAAGCTCGTCCCGGATGGCCGTCCCGAACCCGCCGACGACTAACGTGAGAGGCGTGTCACGCCCTCTCACCCTGATCACCGGAGGCACGCGCGGGATCGGCGCCGCGATCGCGCGACGCCTCGCATCCGACGGCCACGATCTCGTCCTCGGCTTCACGCGGGACGAGGGCGCCGCTGCGCGCACGCGCGCCGAGATGGAGGATCTCGGCGCGCAGTGCCGCGTGGTGCGGGCCGACGTGACCACCGACACCGGCATCGAGACGCTGTTCGCGGCCGCCGATCCCGCGCGCCTCACCGGCGTCGTCAACAACGCGGGCGCGACGCTCCACATCGGCCCTCTCGTCGACACCCCGGTCGACGTCATCCGGACGGTCATCGACCTCAACCTCACCGCGGCGGTCCTCGTCGCGCGCCGCGCCGTGTCCCAGCTGCCCGACGGCGGCGTCCTCGTGAACATGTCGTCCGGGGCGGCGACGACCGGCTCGCCCGGCGAGTACGTCCACTACGCCGCCGCGAAGGCAGGAGTCGACGCCCTCACGAAGGGTCTCGCGATCGAGGCCGCCGCGCGAGGGATCCGCGTCATCGGCGTCGCGCCCGGAACGATCGAGACCGACATCCACGCCGATGCGGGCGACCCCGGGCGCCCGGCGCGCGTCGCGGCCGCGCATCCGCTGGGGCGCGCCGGCCGGCCCGAGGAGGTCGCCGGAGTCGTCGCCTTCGCCCTCTCCCCCGACGCGTCCTACGCGGCCGGCGCGACCATCCGCGTCACCGGCGGGCGCTGATTCTCAGCGGTCGAGCCCGCGATGCGCTGCCCAGAGGCGTGCCGCCTCGCCGGCCGCGGCATCGATGAGCGCGTCGATCTCGGCGTCGCGCCGGACCGCGAAGGACACGTACGCCCCGCGGCCGCCGGCCGTGGGCCGACCGTACGCCTTCGCGGCGAGCGAGCCGTCGGGCAGCAGCCGCACCGTGATGCTCTGCAGCTCGAACTCCTCGCCGCGCCGTTCGTCGCGCCACCGGAGATGCTCGGGGATCGACACGTTGAAGGCGAGCGCATTGACCTCGGGACTCGTCATGATCCGAGACTACGGCCGCTCAGCGCCAGCCGAGGCCCGGAGCGACGTGACGGAGGATCGACTCGATCGCGTGCGCGTTGTAATCGACGCCGAGCTGGTTGGGCACCGTCAGGAGCAGCGTGTCGGCCTCGGCGATCGCCTCATCCCCCGCGAGCTCCTCGATCAGCTCGTCGGGCTCGCCCGCATACGAGCGCCCGAAGACCGAGCGCGTGCTGTCGATGTAGCCGAACTGGTCGTCGCGCTCGCCGCTGCCCAGGAAGTAGCGGCGATCGCGGTCGTCGACGATCGCGAAGATCGACCGTGAGACCGAGACGCGCGGCTCGAACCCGTGATCGTGACGCGCCCACTCCTCGCGGAACGCCCGGATCTGCGCGGCCTGCTGCACGTGGAAGGGCTCGCCGCTCTCGTCGTCCTTGAGCGTCGAGCTCATGAGGTTCATGCCGTGCTGCGCCGCCCACACCGCCGTCGCGTTCGAGCCCGCACCCCACCAGATCCGCTGCCGGAGTCCCTCCGAGTGCGGCTCGAGCCGGAGCAGCCCCGGCGGGTTCGGGAACATCGGGCGCGGGTTCGGCTCGGCGAAGCCCTGGCCCTCGAGCAGCGTGAGCAGGAGCTCGGTCTTCTGGCGGGCGGCCTGCGCCCCCGACGGGTCGTCCTCGGCCGCCTGGTAGCCGAAGTAGCGCCATCCGTCGACCACCTGCTCGGGTGACCCGCGCGAGATGCCGAGCTGCAGTCGGCCGCCCGAGATCAGGTCGGCGGCTCCGGCGTCCTCGACCATGTACATCGGGTTCTCGTACCGCATGTCGATCACGCCCGTGCCGAGCTCGATGCGGCTCGTCTTCGCGCCCGCGGCGGCGAGCAGCGGGAAGGGCGACGCGAGCTGCCGCGCGAAGTGGTGGACGCGGAAGTACGCGCCGTCGGCGCCGAGGTCCTCGGCCGCCTGCGCGAGCTCGATGGACTGCAGCAGCACGTCGGCCGCGCTGCGCGTCGCCGACTCGGGGTGCGGCGTCCAATGGCCGAAGGAGAGGAATCCGATGCGCTTCACGTCACCATGCAACCACGGGTGCCGCGCGTTTTATTCCATTGAATAGGTCAGGTCGCGGGGGCGATCGTCGTCCAGCTCGCGTACTTCGCCTGACGTCCGTCTCCCGACGAGCGGCGCGTCAAGCGGCGCTTCACCCACGGGAGAACGTGCTCGCGGTAGTACCGCGTGCGCTCGAGGTGCACGACGCCCTCGTGTGGGAGATCCCACCAGGTCTCGGGCGCGTCCGCGCCGAGCGCCGTGAGGACGCGCGCCGCGACACGGTGATGCCCGCGCACGTTCATGTGCAGCCGATCGGCAGACCAGAACTCGGGCCGCGACAGCACGCGATCGGGCCAGTTGAGTGCCTGGATGACGTCGCCCCGCACCTCGATCCGGCGAAGCACCGCCGCCGACAGCTCGTCTCCGCGTCGCTGGATGAGCCCCGACAGCGGAAGCCCGGCCGACGGATTCGCTCCCGACAGCAGGATGAGGCGCACGCCCTCCTCGTCGCAGCGCGCGAGCACACGCGAGAAGGCGTCCGCGATGCTCTCGATCGCGACGCCCGGGCGCAGCATGTCGTTGCCGCCCCCGTTGAACGACAGGTGCGTGGGGCGCAGGGCGAGCGCCGGCTCGAGCTGCTCATCGACGATCGGCCAGGCGAGCCGCCCACGGATGGCCAGGTTCGCGTACTCGATCGGCTCGCCGAGGCTGTCGGCCCATCCCTGGGCGGCGATGTCGGCCCACCCGCGCGGGCGGCCATCCGGCAGCTCGTCTCCCACGCCCTCTGTGAACGAGTCGCCGATGGCGACGTAGCGGATCGTCATCCACCCAGGCTATCGAGCGTCCGCGAGCGTGGCCTCGAGCACCTCCCCGCGCTTGTCGGCGAGCGGGATGGTCCCGAGCGCCGCGATCGCGAAGAACGCCGAGAACACCGTGAACACGAGGCCCGCGCCGCCGACGGTCAGCGCCCACGGAGTGAACAGCGGGGCGATGATGGATGCGATCCGCCCGGCGCCGGCCGCCCATCCCGCGCCCGTCGCCCGCACGCTCGTGGGGTAGAGCTCGGGGGTCACCGCGTAGAGCGCACCCCACGCGCCGAGGTTGAAGAACGACAGCAGCGAGCCGTAGAGGAGGATCTGCCACAGCTCGCCCGACGTGCCGTAGAGGATGGCCGCGACCGCGGATCCGACGAGGAACGTCGAGAGCGTGATGCGGCGCCCCCAGACCTCGATGAGCCAGGCGGCGACCGCGTAGCCGGGCAGCTGCGCGAGGGTGATGAGCAGCGTGAACTCGAACGAGCGGACGAGGTCGTAGCCCTGCTGCACGAGGATCGTCGGGATCCAGATGAACGCCCCGTAGTAGGAGAAGTTCACGCAGAACCACACGAGCCAGATCGCGCTCGTGCGCACGCGGAGCGCGGGCGACCACAGCGCGCCGACGGCCGATGCCCCCTGAAGCGGGGCCGCGGCGTACGGGGTCGGCTTCGGCGCGGGAGCGGCGCTCGGTGCGGGCCGCCGTGACGCGGCCTCGAAGCGCCGCACGATCGCCTCGGCCTCGGCGTGCCGCCCCTTCGACTCGAGCCAGCGCGGCGACTCCGGCATCCCCCAGCGGATGACGAGCGCGTACGCCGCCGGGACGGCGCCGAGCAGGAACGCCCACCGCCATCCGTCGTCGGAGGCCCCGACGACGAACGTCCCGATGAGCGCCGCGAGCGTCCAGCCGATGGCCCAGAACGCCTCGAGCACGACCACGAGGCGCCCCCGGATGCGCGCGGGCGCGAACTCGGCGACGTACGTCGACGCGACGGGCAGCTCTGACCCGAGTCCGAGCCCCACGAAGAACCGCAGCACGATGAGCATCGCGACGCCGCCGACGAGCGCGCTGGCCCCGGTCGCGACGCCGTAGACGAGCAGGGTGAGCGCGAAGACCTGGCGGCGCCCCAGCTTGTCGGCGAGCAGGCCCCCGAGGCTCGCGCCCAGGGCCATCCCGACGAAGCCGACCGAGGTGATGAGCCCCGCCTCGGCGCCCGTGATCCCCCACTGCGCCGTGAGCGCGGCGATGATGAACGAGATGAGGCCGACGTCCATCGCGTCGAGCGCCCACCCGATGCCGGATCCCGTGAGGAGCCGCGCATGCTGCCGGTTGAACGGGAGGTCATCCAGACGCGCAGAGGGGTTCGCCATGCCTCCAGGTTAGTGTCACCTCGACATGAAGCGCGCGCGGCCAGGAGTAGCCTGAGAGGACGACTTCCCCAACACCCGGAGGACATGTGAGAGCCCGCATCGCGCCCCCGTCAGCCGCGTGGATGTGGACGATCTGGATCGTCGCGGTCCTCGCGTATGTGCTCTCGGTCGCGAACCGCACCTCGCTGTCCGCCGTCGGCGTCGATGCCGCCGAGCACTTCAGCGCCGACGCGTCGACGCTGTCGATGTTCGCGGTGCTGCAGCTCGGCGTCTACGGCCTCATGCAGATCCCGATCGGCCTCTGGCTCGACCGGTTCGGCGCGCGCCCGATCATGGCGATCGGGATGGCCGTGATGGCGGCCGGTCAGCTCATCATGGCGGTCTCCCCCAACGTCGGCGTCGCGATCTTCGCGCGCATGCTGCTGGGGGCCGGAGACGCCGCGATCTTCCCGAGCGCGCTCCGTCTCGTCGCGACGTGGTTCCCCGCCCAGCGCAACCCGATCATGGTGCAGCTCACGGGCATCGTCGGGCAGATGGGCCAGCTCGTGGCCATCCTCCCCCTCGCCGCGCTCCTGCATGCCACGTCGTGGTCGATCGCGTTCGGGAGCCTCGCCGGCCTCGCCGTGCTCTTCACGATCCTCATCGTGGCGCTCGTGCGGAACCACCCGCCCGAGCGCGAGGCCGATGTGTCCGTGGACACCGAGACGGGCGCGATCCGAGTCGTCACGAGCGCGATCGACACGCGCGTCGGCATCCGCGCCGCCTGGGCGAACCCGGGCACGCGCCTGGCCTTCTGGTCGCACTTCACGACTCCGTTCGCGGGCACGGCGTTCGTCATGCTGTGGGGCTTCCCGTTCCTCACCGCGGGCGAGGGGCTCTCGGCCGCTCAGGCGTCGACCGTGCAGAGCGTCTTCGTGCTCATGGGCATCGTGTTCGGGCCGCTCATCGGCATCCTGTCCTCGCGCAACCCCACGCGACGCTCGCACCTCCTCGTCCTGCCGATCGTCGCCATCCAGCTCATCGCGTGGATCGCCGTGCTCGCGTGGCCGGGCCCCGCCCCGTTCGCGGTGCTCCTCCTGCTCGCCGTCGCGCTCGCGCTCGGCGGCCCGGCGTCGATGATCGCGTTCGACCACGCGCGGACCTTCAACCCCTCGCACCAGCTGAGCACCGCGACGGGCATCACGAACGTCGGAGGCTTCCTCGCCGGCCTCCTCGCGATCCTGTTCATCGGCGTCGCCCTCGACCTGCAGGGCGCGAGCGACCCCGCGGCCTACTCGCTCGAGGCGTTCCGGATCGCGTTCCTCACGCAGATCCCGATCTGGCTCGTGGGCGCGGCGTTCATCATCCGCGAGCGCAAGCGCACGCGGATCCGGATGGGCCTCGACAAGCCGCGCGGGGAGCGCTGAGGTCAGCCCGCCTCGGCCAGCAGCTCGCGCACGCGCGGGAGCACGCGGGTGCCGTAGAGCTCGATGCTCTTCATCATGAGCTCGTGCGGCATCGTGCCGGTCGCGTACTTCAGGTCGAAGCGCTGCACGCCCAGCGCGCGCACGGTGTCGGCGATCTTGCGGGCCACGGTCTCCGGCGACCCCGCGTACACGGCGCCCTCGGGCCCGACCTCGTGCTGGAACCGCATGCGGCTGTACGGCGGCCACCCGCGCTCGGCGCCGATCGTGTCGTGCATCGCCTGGAAGCCCGGGTACGCCTCCTCCCACGCCTGCTCGTCGGTCTCCGCGACATGCCCCGGGGAGTGCACGGCGACGGGCAGGTCGGGCTTCTCGAACGACGTGAGCGAACGGCGGTAGAGGTCGACGAACGGCGCGAACCGGCGCGGCGCACCGCCGATGATGGCGAGCATGAGCCGCGCGCCGTGCCGGGCCGCCCGCACGACCGACTCGGGCGACCCGCCCACGCCGACCCACAGCGGCATGCCGTGCTCGGTCTTGGGGAAGACGTCCGCGCTGTCGAGCGCGGGGCGCATCGTGCCGGTCCAGGTGACCGGCTCCTCGCGCAGCAGCCGGACGAGGAGGTCGAGCTTCTCCTCGAAGAGCGCCTCGTAGTCGCGCAGGTCGTAGCCGAACAGCGGGAACGACTCGACGAACGAGCCGCGACCCGCGACGACCTCCGCCCGGCCGTTCGAGAGCGCGTCGACCGTCGCGAACCGCTCGAACACCCGGACCGGGTCGTCGCTCGAGAGCACCGTGACGGCGCTGCCGATCCGGATCCGGGTCGTGGTCGCCGCGATCGCGGCGAGGACCGTCTCAGGACTCGAGACCGCGAAGTCGCGCCGATGGTGCTCGCCCACGCCGAAGAAGTGCAGCCCGACCTCGTCGGCGAGCTGCGCCTGCGCGACGACGTTGCGGATGGTCTGGGCGTGGGGGATCAGCTCGCCGTCGGCGCCGCGCGTGACGTCGCCGAAGGTGTCGAGCCCGAGTTCGATGTCCATGTCGGATCCTCTCTATTCATCCGCATGAACCGCGCGGACCGCGGCCGCATTCCCTCAGGCGAGCAGCGCGGTCTTGAGCGTGTCGAGGCCCACGCCGCCCATGTCGAGCGCGCGCCGGTGGAACTCCTTGATCGAGAACGCGTCGCCGCGCTGCGCGGCATAGGCGTCGCGCACCTGCTCCCAGATGCGCTGGCCGACCTTGTACGCGGGCGCCTGGCCGGGCCAGCCGAGGTACCGGTTCACCTCGAACCGCACGAACTCGTCGGACATGTTGACGTTCTCGCGCAGGAACCCGAGCGCGAAATCGGCGTCCCACGTGCCCTCCCCGTCGGGGCGCGGCTTGCCGAGGTGCACGCCGATGTCGAGCACGACCCGCGCCGCGCGCATGCGCTGGCCGTCGAGCATCCCCAGGCGGTCAGCCGGATCGTCGAGGTAGCCCAGCTGCTCCATGAGCCGCTCGGCGTACAGCGCCCACCCCTCCGCGTGGCCCGAGGTGCCGGCGAGCAGTCGCCGCCAGCTGTTGAGCTCGGCACGGTTGTGCACGGCCTGCCCGATCTGCAGGTGATGCCCCGGGACCCCCTCGTGGTACACGGTCGTCAGCTCGCGCCACGTGTCGAACTCGGTGACGCCCTCCGGCACGGACCACCACATGCGCCCGGGCCGCGAGAAGTCATCCGTCGGGCCCGTGTAGTAGATGCCGCCCTCCTCGGTGGGGGCGATCATGCACTCGAGCCGTCGGACGGGCTCGGGGATGTCGAAGTGCGAGCGGCCCAGCTCCGCGACCGCGCGATCGCTCGTCTCCTGCATCCACTCCCGCAGCGCCTCGGTCCCCACGAGCTTGCGCGACGGGTCGGCCTCGAGGAACGCGACGGCCTCCGCGACGCTCGCTCCCGGCACGATCTCCCGTGCGATCGACTCCTGCTCGGCGACCATGCGGGCGAGCTCCTCGATGCCCCACTTGTACGTCTCGTCGAGGTCGATCGTCGCGCCCAGGAAGCGGCGCGAGTTGAGGGCGTAGAGCTCGCGCCCCACGGCGTCGTCCTCGCCGGCCGCTCCGGCGAGCTCCGCGGTCAGGAACCGCTCGAGGCGATCGTAGGCCTCGCGTGCCGCGCGCGAGCCCCGCTCCAGGTCGGACGCGAGCGCGCCGGGCAGCTCCGCGCCGTCGGCCGTCGCGTCGGATGCGAGGCCCGCGAAGAACCCGTCGGCGGCCGTGTAGCGCGGGATCTGCGCTGCCACCTCGCGCACCTGCCGCACGGCGGGCACCACGCCCTGCGCGATGCCCTCGCGCAGCGTCGCGATGTACCCGTCGACAGCCGCGGGCACGGCGCCCAGGCGCCGCGCGATGACGGCCCACTCGTCGGACGTGCCGGTCGGCATGAGGTCGTAGACCTGGCGGATGTCCTGAGGCGCGCTCGCGATGACATTGAGGTCGCGCAGGTGCCACCGCGCCTCGTGCAGCTCGAGACCGAGTCGGAGCTCGCTCGAGAGGTCTGCCCGGGTGACCCGGTCGACATCGTCGACGGGCTCGGCGGCGTCGAGCGCGGCGAGGGCCGAGCGAGCCGCTTCGGCGTGACGCTCCACCCCCTCGGGGCTGAAGTCGTCGTAGCGGTCGTTCGCCTCGTCGCGCCCGATGTACGTCGCGAGGATGGGCGACAGCTCGACGAGCGTGTCGACCCAGCCCTCCGCGATGCGGTCGATCTCGGTCTGCGGGCGCGCGTCGGGCGTCATGGCGTTCTCCTCCATGTCAGTGGGCTGCCTGGTTCCAGTCGGCGCCGAGGCCGATCTGCACGTCGAGCGGGACGGTGAGCTCGGCGGCTCCCGCCATCCGCTCGCGCACGATGCGCTCGACCTCGTCGCGCTCGCCCGGCGCGACCTCGACGACGATCTCATCGTGGATCTGCAGGAGCAGCCGCGAGCGGAGACCGAGGAGGTCCTGGTGCACGCGGAAGAGCGCGATCTTCATGATGTCGGCAGCGGAGCCCTGGATGGGGGCGTTGAGCGCGGCGCGCTCGGCGTTCTCCCGCAGCACGCGGTTCGGGCTCGTCAGGTCGGGGAACGGGCGACGACGGCCGAAGATCGTCTCGGTGTAGCCGTCGACCCGGGCCTTCTCGACCGACGAGCGGAGGTAGTCGCGCACCGCGCCGAACCGGGCGAAGTACTCGAGCATGAGGGTCTTCGCCTCGGACTGCTCGATGCGCAGCTGCTTGGACAGGCCGAATGCCGAGAGGCCGTACACGAGGCCGTACGACATCGCCTTGACCTTCGTGCGCATCTCGCTCGTGACCTCCTCGGGGGCGACCCCGAAGACGCGCGCGCCGACGAACCGGTGCAGGTCCTCCCCCGCGTTGAACGCCTCGATGAGCCCGGGGTCGCCCGAGAGGTGCGCCATGATGCGCATCTCGATCTGCGAGTAGTCGGCCGTCAGCAGCGTGTCGAAGCCCTCGCCGACCTCGAAGGCCGAGCGGATGCGACGCGACTCCTCGGTGCGCACCGGGATGTTCTGCAGGTTCGGGTCGGTGCTCGACAGGCGGCCGGTCTGCGACCCGGTCTGCACGTAGGTCGTGTGGACGCGGTGGTCGTCGCCGATCGCGAGGTCGAGTCCGTCGATGATCTGCTTGAGCTTCGTCGCCTCGCGGTGCGCGAGCAGGAGGCCGAGGAACGGGTGGTCGGCCTTCTCCTGCAGCTCCGCGAGCGCGCCGGCGTCGGTCGTGTACCCCGTCTTCGTCTTGCGGGTCTTCGGCAGGTCGAGCTCGACGAACAGCACCTCCTGCAGCTGCTTGGGCGACCCGAGATTCACCTCGTGCCCGATCGTGGCGTAGGCGTCCTGCGCGAGCTGCTGCGCGCGGGCGCCCAGCTCGCTCGAGAACGCCGACAGCTTCTCGTGCGAGACGGCCACCCCCGCGAGCTCCATGTCGGCGAGGGCGAGGAGGGTCGGCAGCTCGATGTCGGTGAGGACGGGGACGACCGACTCGGGCAGCGCCGCCCGCAGGGCCTGCGCCACGCGCACGGTGAACCACGAGCGCTGGCCGGGCGTCGCCCCCTCGCTCTCGGGCACGAGCTGCGAGGGGTCGGCTTCCGGCAGCTTCTCCTGCAGATACGTGTCGACGAGGTTCGCGAGCGTCTTGTCGGGGAAGCTCGGCCTCAGGAGCCATCCGCCCAGCAGCACGTCGAAGGCCAGCCCCGCCACGTCGAGCCCCGCGCGCCGCAGCGCCTTGACCTGCGGCTTCGCATCGGCGAGCACCTTCGGGGCGTCGGATGCGAGCCAGGGCGCGAGCGCGTCGCGCACCTCGTCGCTCCACTCGGCCTCGACGATCGAGGCCTCGGTCGCGAGGCCCACGCGCACGGGAAGGCCGCCCGCGATCAAGAGCGTGACGCCGACCTCGCCGTCGGCCGCCGCGTCGACCCACGCGGCGAGCTCAGCCGCGGGGATCTCGGTCGGCGCGGGCACCTCGACAGCGGGCTCCGCCTCGACGCCGTCGGCCGGGGCGCCCGCGACCTGCAGCACGCGGCTCATGAGCGCGCGGAACTCGAGCCGCGCGAACACGTCGCGCAGGGCCTGCGCGTCGATGCCGTCGCGCTTCAGGTCGTCGAGCTCGACGGGCAGCTCGACGTCGCGCAGCAGGCGGTTGAGGCGCCGGTTGCGGCGCACGTCCTCGATGTGCTCGCGCAGATTGCCGCCGACGACGCCCTTGATCGAGTCGGCTCCCTCGAGCAGCGCGTCGAGCGAGCCGAACTGCGTGAGCCACTTGACCGCCGTCTTCTCGCCCACCTTGGGCACGCCGGGCAGGTTGTCGCTCGTCTCGCCGACGAGCGCCGCGATGTCGGGGTACATCTCGGGCGGCAGGCCGTACTTCTCGACGACCGCCGCGGGGTCGTACCGCTTGAGCTTCGACACGCCCTGCACCGAGGGGTACAGCAGGGTGATGTCGTCGTTCACGAGCTGGATGGTGTCGCGATCGCCCGAGCAGACGAGCACGTTCCAGCCCGCCTCGGCGCCGCGCGTCGCGAGCGTCGCGAGGATGTCGTCGGCCTCGTAGTCGGGCTTCTCGAGGACGGTCACGTTCATGGCTCGCAGGCACTCCTGCAGGAGCGGGATCTGGCCCTTGAACTCGGCGGGCGTCTCGGCGCGCGTGCCCTTGTACTCCGCGTACTCCCGCGTGCGGAACGACTCGCGGGACACGTCGAAGGCGACCGCGACGTGGGTCGGGTCCTCGTCGCGCAGGAGGTTGATGAACATCGACAGGAAGCCGTGGATGGCGTTCGTGTGCTGACCGTCGGATGTGGAGAAGTTCTCGACCGGGAGGGCGAAGAACGCCCGGAAGGCGAGCGAATGGCCGTCGACGACGAGCAGAGTAGGCTTCGTGGAGTCCGTCACCCGTCCAGCGTAACGAGGGGTGGCGACATCCGAACGACAGGAGCAGGATGACGGAGCTGATCGACGGGATGGCGTGGGCGAAGGCGCGCGGGATGGGCGCGCTCGCCGAGCGGATGGGGATCGAGTTCACGGAGTTCACCGTGGAGCGCGCGGTCGCGACGATGCCCGTCGAGGGCAACACCCAGCCGGTCGGCCTCCTGCACGGCGGCGCCTACGTCGTGCTCGGCGAGTCGCTCGGATCGATGGCCGCCAACCTCTTCGCGGGCCCCGACAAGCTCGCCGTGGGCGTCGACATCAACGCGACCCACACCGCCTCGGCGACGAGCGGACGTGTGACGGGCGTGTGCACGCCGATCCACCTCGGGCGCACGCTCACCGTGCACGAGATCGTCGTCACGAACGAGGAGGGCCGGCGCTGCTCGACCGTCCGCATCACGAACATCCTGAAGGATCGGTGAGCGAAGCGAACAGCCCCGGTCGTTGAGCGAGCGGAGCGAGTCGAAACGTCGCGAGACGACGTCGTGAACCGCCCGCGATACGTCGAAGGGCCGGACCTCCGAGGAGGTCCGGCCCGTCGTGCGTGTGCTGCTGCTCAGCTCTTCTTCGGAGCGAGCTGCTCGATGATGGCCTTCGCGACGTCCTGCATCGTGAGGCGGCGGTCCATGGAGGCCTTCTGGATCCAGCGGAACGCCTCAGGCTCGGACAGCCCCATCTTCTCGTTGAGGAGGCCCTTGGCGCGGTCGACGAGCTTGCGGGTCTCGAAGCGCTCGACCATATCGCTCACCTCGGCCTCGAGCGTGATGATCTGGTCGTGACGGGCCAGCGCGATCTCGATCGCGGGGAGCAGGTCGTTGGGCGTGAACGGCTTCACGACGTATGCGAGGGCACCGGCCTCGCTCGCGCGCTCGACGAGCTCCTTCTGGCTGAAGGCCGTGAGCAGGACGACGGGCGCGATGTGATTCTTGCTGAGCTTCTCCGCGGCGCTGATGCCGTCGAGCTGGGGCATCTTGACGTCCATGATGACGAGGTCGGGCCGCAGCTCGGTCGCCAGCTGCACCGCGGTCTCGCCGTCGCCGGCCTCGCCCACGACGTCGTACCCGTTGTCGCGGAGGATCTCCACGATGTCGAGGCGGATGAGGGACTCGTCTTCGGCGACCACCACACGACGGGGCGCCGTCGCGGTGCTCTTCTCGGTCTGCTCTTCGGTCACCGTTCCATCCTAGAGGTCTCGTGGCTGGGAGTTCGTGCCGGTGGTGGGGGTCGAACCCACACGCCCTTTCGGACAGAGCATTTTGAGTGCTCCGCGTCTGCCATTCCGCCACACCGGCATGCATCCCCGACGATACGGCAAACGGGGTCCGGTGCTGAACCGGACCCCGTCGCTGGCGCGTCGCGCTAGGCGTTCTTGTAGACGGGCGCGGCGCCGTGCACCGCGTCGCCCACGCGGTGCACGCGCAGGTCGTTGGTCGAGCCCGAGATCCCGGGAGGGGATCCCGAGATGACGATGACCTTGTCGCCGACCTTCGCGAGGTCGTTCGCGAGCAGGTAGTCGTCGACCTGGAGGAACATCCGGTCGGTGTGCTCGACCTGCTCGACGAGAGCCGAGCGGATGCCCCACGTGAGCGCCATCCGGCGGCGGATGGCCTCGTCCTGCGTGAAGGCGATCATCGGCCGCGGGGAGCGCAGGCGCGACATGCGGCGCGCCGAGTCGCCCGACTGCGTGAACACGCACAGGAACTTCGCGTCGACGAAGTCGGCGACCTCGATCGCGGCCAGCGTGATGGCGCCGCCCTGCGTGCGGGGCTTGGCCGTGAGCGGCGCGATGCGCTCGAGACCGTGGTCCTCGGTCGACTCGATGATGCGCGCCATGGTCTGGACGGTGATCGCGGGGTACTCGCCCACGCTCGTCTCGCCCGAGAGCATGACCGCGTCGGCGCCGTCGAGGACCGCGTTCGCGACGTCGCTCGTCTCGGCGCGGGTCGGCACCGGGCTCGAGATCATGGACTCGAGCATCTGCGTCGCGACGATGACCGGCTTGGCCATCCGGCGCGCGAGCTCGACCGCGTGCTTCTGCACGATCGGCACGGCCTCGAGCGGCAGCTCGACGCCGAGGTCGCCGCGCGCGACCATGATGCCGTCGAACGCGTCGATGATCTCCTCGAGGTGGTCGACCGCCTGCGGCTTCTCGATCTTGGCGATGATCGGGACGCGGCGCCCCTCCTCCGCCATGATCACGTGCGCGCGCTGCACGTCCTTCGCGTTGCGCACGAACGAGAGGGCGATGATGTCGGCGCCGTTGCGGAGGCCGTAGCGGAGGTCCGCCTCGTCCTTCTCGCTGAGCGCGGGCACGTTCACCGCGACGCCGGGCAGGTTGATGCCCTTGTTGTTCGAGACCGCGCCGGCGACGACGACCTCGGTCGTCACGACCGTGCCGTCGGTCTCGAGGACCTTGACGCGGACCTTGCCGTCGTCGATGAGGAGGAAGTCGCCGGGCTTCACGTCGTTCGGGAGGCCCTTGAACGTCGTCCCGACGATCTCCTTGGTGCCGAGGATGTCCTCGGTCGTGATCTTGAAGATGTCGCCCTCGGCCAGCTCGTGCGGGCCGTTCTCGAACTTGCCGAGCCGGATCTTGGGTCCCTGCAGGTCGACGAGGATGGCGACCGGCTTGCCGAGCTCCTCGGCGGCCGCGCGCACGTTCGCGAAGTTGTTGTCGTGGACGGTGTAGTCACCGTGGCTGAGGTTGAAGCGCGCCACGTCGAGTCCGGCCTCGATGAGAGACTTCACGGTCTCCTTGGTCGAGGTGGCGGGTCCCAGCGTGGCGACGATCTTGGCACGTCTCAAAAGCTTGCCTTCCGCACTGCTTGCTTCTTCTGTTGTGGACGCATCCGCGTCCGTCGGGTCGATGGGCGCTCCGCACGAGGCCCATCGCGGTTCCACCGGATGCACACCCCACACTACGCGCACCCGGCCATCCGATTCACGCGCACACGACGGCGGCCGGGAGCATCGTGTGCTCCCGGCCGCCGTCCACGCGTGTCGGAGTCAGACGCCGATGGCGACGTCGGTCGGGCGGACCGGCGCCGGCAGCTGCGTCTCGCCCATGAGGAAGGCGTCGACCTCGGCGGCCACCGAGCGGCCCTCGGCGATCGCCCACACGATGAGCGACTGGCCGCGGCCGGCGTCGCCCGCGACGAACACGCCGGGCGCGGTCGCCTGGAACGACGCGTCGCGATCGACGTTCCCGCGCGAGGTGAACTGCGCCTGCAGCTGCGCCTCGAGGTGCTCGCGCTCGGGGCCCGTGAAGCCCATCGCGATGAGGACGAGGTCGGCGGGGATCTCGCGCTCGGTGCCGGGCTTCGGCACGCGGCGGCCGTCGACGAACTCCGTCTCCGCGACGACGAGACCGCGGACCTCGCCCGCGTCGTTGGCCACGAACTCGACCGTCGAGGCCAGGTAGTGGCGCTCGCCGCCCTCCTCGTGCGCCGACGAGACCTCGAACACCTGCGGCATCATCGGCCACGGCTGGTGCTCGGGGCGGTCGTCGGACGGCCGCTTGCCGATCGCGAGGTTCGTCACGCTCAGCGCGCCCTGGCGGTGCGCCGTGCCGATGCAGTCCGCGCCGGTGTCGCCGCCGCCGATGACGACGACGTGCTTGCCCTCGGCCGAGATCTGGTTCGCGACCTGGTCGCCCGCGACGACCTTGTTCGACTCGACGAGGTACTCCATCGCGAAGTGCACGCCGTCGAGCTCGCGGCCCGGGATCGGCAGGTCGCGCGGCACCGTGGCACCCGTCGCGACCACGACGGCGTCGTAGCGCGCGCGGAGGTCGTCCCACGTGATGTCCACGCCGATCTCGACGCCCGCCCGGAAGCGCGTGCCCTCGTCCTGCATCTGGCGCAGGCGCGCCTCGAGGTGCCGCTTCTCCATCTTGAAGTCGGGGATGCCGTAGCGCAGGAGGCCGCCGATGCGATCGTCGCGCTCGTACACGGCGACCGTGTGGCCCGCGCGCGTCAGCTGCTGTGCGGCCGCGAGCCCCGCGGGGCCCGAGCCGACCACCGCGACGGTCTTGCCGGTGAGGCGCGCCGGGGGCTTGGGCTCGACCCAGCCGTTGGCGAACGCCTCGTCGATCGTCGAGACCTCGATCTGCTTGATCGTGACGGCCGGCTGGTTGATGCCGAGCACGCACGCGCTCTCGCAGGGCGCAGGGCACAGACGCCCGGTGAACTCCGGGAAGTTGTTCGTCGCGTGCAGGCGCTCGATCGCGGTGCGGCCCTCGCCGCGCCACATGAGGTCGTTCCACTCCGGGATGAGGTTGCCCAGCGGGCATCCCTGGTGGCAGAACGGCACGCCGCAGTCCATGCAGCGCCCGGCCTGGCGGCGGAGCACGGCCGAGTCGCCCGGCTCGTACACCTCCTTCCAGTCGAGGATGCGCACGGGCACCGGCCGGCGAGCGGGCAGCTCGCGCTCGGTGATCTTCAGAAAGCCCTTCGGGTCAGCCACCCGTCACCTCCATGATGCGGTTCCAGACGACGTCGCCGTCGGGGTCGAGTCCCTCGGCCTCGGCCGCCTGACGCGTCTCGAGCACGGCGGCGTAGTCGCGCGGGAGGACCCGCACGAACTCCTCGACGGCGTTCTCGAAGTCGTCGAGCATGCGCTGGGCCAGCTCGGACTCGGTCTCCGCGACGTGCTGCTGGAGCAGATCGCGCAGGATCTCGGCGTCGCCGGATCCGAGGGGGCCGAGCGTGAGCTCGCCCGATGCGAGAGCCTCGCGGTTCACGAGCTTCTCGTCGAGGCGGTGGACGTAGGCCGTCCCGCCCGACATGCCGGCGCCGAGGTTGCGCCCCGTGCGGCCCAGGATGACCGCGAGGCCGCCGGTCATGTACTCGAGCGCGTGGTCGCCCACGCCCTCGACGACCGCGGTCGCGCCGGAGTTGCGCACGAAGAAGCGCTCGCCGACCATGCCGCGCAGGAAGAGGGTCCCCTGCGTGGCGCCGTAGCCGATGACGTTGCCGGCGATGACGTTCTCGGAGGCGTCGAATGTCGCGCCGCGCGCGGGGCGCACGACGATCTGGCCGCCCGAGAGGCCCTTGCCGACGTAGTCGTTCGAGTCGCCCTCGAGGCGCAGCGTGATGCCGTTCGGCAGGAACGCCCCGAAGGACTGCCCGGCCGAGCCGGTCAGGTTGACGGTGATCGAGCCGGCCTTGAGACCGTGCTCGCCCTGCGCCTTCGTGACGTGGTGGCCGAGCAGCGTGCCGACCGCGCGCGCGGTGTTCCGCACCGGGAGGTCGATCGTGATCTCTCCCCCGTTCTCGATGACGTCGCGCGCGCGCTCGATGAGCTGCACGTCGAAGTGCTCGTCCAGCTCGTGGTCCTGCGCGCGCGCGTGGCGGCGCGGCTCCTCGTCCGCGAACGCGGGCCCCTCGAGGACCGGCGACAGGTCGAGTCCGTCGGCCTTCCAGTGGTCGATCGCGCGATCCACGTCGAGCACCTCGACGTGGCCGACCGCCTCGTCGATCGAGCGGAAGCCGAGCTCGGCGAGGTACTCGCGCACCTCCTGCGCGATGAACTGCATGAAGTTCACGACGTGCTCGGCCTTGCCCGTGAAGCGGCTGCGCAGCAGCGGGTTCTGGGTCGCGACGCCCACGGGACACGTGTCCAGGTGGCAGACGCGCATCATGATGCAGCCGCTCACGACGAGCGGCGCCGTCGCGAAGCCGAACTCCTCGGCACCCAGCAGGGCGCCGATGACGACGTCGCGGCCGGTCTTCATCTGGCCGTCGACCTGCACGACGACGCGGTCGCGCATGCCGTTGAGCATGAGCGTCTGCTGCGTCTCGGCGAGCCCCAGCTCCCACGGCGTGCCGGCGTGCTTGAGCGAGTTGAGCGGGCTCGCGCCCGTCCCGCCGTCGTGGCCCGACACGAGGATGACGTCGCTGAGCGCCTTCGCGACGCCCGCGGCGACCGCGCCGATGCCCGACTGGCTCACGAGCTTCGTGTGGATGCGCGCCTCGGGGTTCGACCGCTTGAGGTCGAAGATGAGCTGCTTCAGGTCCTCGATCGAGTAGATGTCGTGGTGCGGGGGCGGCGAGATGAGGCCCACCCCCGCGGTCGCGTGCCGCGTGCGCGCGACCCACGGGTACACCTTGCCGGGCGGCAGCTGACCGCCCTCGCCGGGCTTGGCGCCCTGCGCGAGCTTGATCTGGATGTCGTCCGCGTGCGTGAGGTACATGCTCGTGACGCCGAAGCGGCCCGAGGCGACCTGCTTGATGGCGCTGCGGCGCTCGGGATCGAGGAGGCGGTCGACGTCCTCGCCGCCCTCGCCCGTGTTCGACTTCGCGCCGAGGCGGTTCATCGCGATCGCGAGGGTCTCGTGCGCCTCGCGCGAGATGGAGCCGTAGCTCATGGCGCCCGTCGAGAACCGCTTCACGATCTCGGAGACCGGCTCGACCTCGTCGATCGGCACCGGCGGGCGCACCCCCTTCTTGAAGGCGAAGAGGCCGCGGAGCGTCTTGAGCTCCTCCGCCTGCTCGTCGACGAGACGGGTGTACTCGCGGAAGATCTCGTAGCTGCCCGTGCGCGTGGAGTGCTGCAGGCGGAAGATCGTCTCGGGCGTGAAGAGGTGGGGCGACCCGTCGCGGCGCCACTGGTACTCGCCGCCGGTCCACAGGCGCTCGTGCGTGCGCACGGCCGGGTCCTCGGGGTACGCGAACGCGTGGCGCTCGGCGTTCTCGCGCGCGATGTGCGAGAGCCCGATGCCGCCGATCTTCGACTCGGTCCCGGTGAAGTACTGGTCGACGAACGGCTGCGCGAGGCCCACGGCCTCGAACACCTGCGCGCCCGAGTACGACGACACGGTCGAGATGCCCATCTTGGACATGATCTTCAGCACGCCCTTGCCGAGCGCGTAGATGAGGTTCTTGACGGCCTTCTGCGGCGTGACGCCCGCGATCGCGCCGGAGCGGACGAGGTACTCGACCGTCTCCATCGCGAGGTACGGGTTCACGGCGGTCGCGCCGTAGCCGAGCAGCGTCGCGACGTGGTGCACCTCGCGCACGTCGCCCGCCTCGACCACGAGCCCGACCTTCATCCGGGTCTCGCGGCGGATGAGGTGGTGGTGCACGGCCGAGACCGCGAGCAGCGACGGGATGGGCGCGAGGTCCTGGTTCGAGTCGCGGTCGCTGATGACGATGAACTCCGCGCCGTCCTCGATCGCGCGGTCGGCCTCGGCGCACATCTGCTCGAGGCGCTTCTGCAGGCCCTTCTCGCCCGCCGACACGCGGTAGAGCGAGCGCAGCGTGACCGACGTTCGCCCGGGCAGGGCGCTGTCGATGTGCTGGATCTTCGCGAGCTCGTCGTTGTCGATGACCGGGAAGTCGAGGATGACGCTGCGCGCGTGCTCCGGCCCCCACGAGAGCAGGTTCGGCTCGGGGCCGAGGCCGAGCTTGAGGCTCGTCACGACCTCTTCGCGGATGGAGTCGAGCGGCGGGTTCGTGACCTGCGCGAACTGCTGCGTGAAGTAGTCGAACAGCAGGCGCGGGCGCTTGCTGAGCACGGCGATCGGCGTGTCCGACCCCATGGCGCCGAGGGGCTCGACGCCCGTCTGGCCCATGGGGCGCAGGAGGATCCGGACCTCCTCCTCGGTGTAGCCGAAGGTCCGCTGACGGCGCGTGATCGACGCGATCGGGTGCACGAGGTGCTCGCGCTCGGGGAGGTCGGCGAGGCGGACGGTGCCCTTGTCGAGCCACTCCTGCCAGGGCTCGAGCTTCGCGAGCTGGGCCTTGACCTCGTCGTCCGCGATGATGCGGCGCTCGGCGGTGTCGACGACGAACATCGTGCCGGGGCGCAGGCGGCCGCGGCGCTCGATGCGCTCGGGGGCGAAGTCGAGGACGCCCGTCTCCGAGCCGATCACGACGAGGCCGTCCTTCGTCACGGTCCAACGGCCGGGCCGCAGGCCGTTGCGGTCGAGCGTCGCGCACACGAGCGTGCCGTCGGTCGCGATGAGGGCGGCGGGGCCGTCCCACGGCTCCATCTGGCCCGCGTGGTACTCGTAGAACGCGCGGAGGTCGGGGTCGACGTACGCCTTCTTCTCGTAGGCCTCCGGCACCATCATGAGCATCGCGTGCGGAAGCGAGCGGCCCGTGAGCGTGAGCAGCTCGAGCACCTCGTCGAACGACGCCGAGTCGCTCTCGGTGTCGCTGCAGATCGGCAGGAGCGGGCGGATGTCGCCGAGCAGCTCGCTCTCGAGCTGCGACTGGCGCGCGCGCATCCAGTTGCGGTTGCCGCCGACGGTGTTGATCTCGCCGTTGTGCGCCGTCATGCGCAGCGGCTGGGCGAGCGGCCACGACGGGAACGTGTTCGTCGAGTAGCGCGAGTGCACGACGGCGAGCTCGGTCGTGAAGCGCTCGTCCTGCAGGTCGAGGTAGAACGGCTCGAGCTGGAGCGTCGTGACCATGCCCTTGTAGCCGAGGGTGCGGCTCGAGAGCGACACGAAGTAGGCGTCGAGCTCGTGCTGGGCGCGCTTGCGGAGACGGTAGGCGCGGCGGTCGAGGTCGATCCCGGAGAGACCGGGGCGCCCGTCGACGGGCGCGCTCGTGAGGAAGATCTGCTCGATCGCGGGGCGGGCCTCGCCGGCCAGGCGTCCGAGGTGCTCGGGGTCCACCGGCACCTCGCGCCAGCCGAGGATCGAGAGCCCCTCCTCCGCCGCGATGGCGGCGATGCCGTCCTTCTGCGCGGCGCGCGCCGCGTCGTCCGTCGGGAGGAACGAGAGGCCGGCCGCGTACTCGCCGACGACCGGGAGGTCGAAGTCGACGACCGAGCGCAGGAAGCCGTCGGGCATCTGCGTGAGGATGCCCGCGCCGTCGCCCGTGCCCGCATCGGAGCCGATGGCGCCGCGGTGCTCGAGGTTGCGCAGCGCCTCGAGAGCGAGGTCGACGATGTCGTGCCCCGCCTCGCCGCGCAGGGTCGCGACCATGGCCAGGCCGCAGGCGTCCTTCTCGAACGCCGGGTTGTACATCCCCTGCTTCGGGGGGTACGCGCCGGAGGCTCCGTAAGGGGGCTGGAAGTACATGTGTCTACCGTCCTCGGGGTCGGTTGCGTAGCGCGGGACGACGTTGGCCCAGTGGACGCCGTCTCGCGCGCTCGATCATCCTCGTGCCCTTTCCGAAAGGACAGCAGAGGGGCGGGATCATCGCTACGGTGCTTGTGGCGACGGCTTCAGAGCGGCTTCCGACGCGGGGGGTTCGCTGACATCGACGAAGTCGCCCTGCGATTGTAGCGCGTCCGCGTCGGTCCGCTCGCGGCCCGGTCGGTAGGGGCTGGGCTCGAGGCCCGTGTGCCGCGCCTGCACGACGAGGACGACGGCGCCCACGACGATCGCGGCGATCGCGCCCCACACGTTCGTGCGCAGGCCGAGGATGATCTCGCTCGGGTCGATGCGGATGGTCTCCCAGACGACGCGGCCCGCGCCGTACCAGATGAGGTAGACCGCGAACAGCCGTCCCCACTGGAACGCGAGGCTCCGGCCGAGCCAGAAGAGCAGGACGACGCCGATGACGTTCCAGACGATCTCGTAGAGGAAGGTCGGGTGGAACAGCGTGTCGTCGGGGAGCCCCGGCGGGAAGGCGGTGTTGTCGGGCTCGATCTCGAGGCCCCAGGGGAGGTCGGTCGGCCAGCCGAACAGCTCGTGGTTGAACCAGTTGCCGAAGCGGCCGAGCGCCTGCGCGAGCAGGAGGCCGGGCGCGAGCGCGTCGGCGAACGTCCAGAACCGGATGCCGGTCCACCGGCAGCCGAGCCACGCGCCGAGCGCGCCGCCCAGCAGCGCGCCGAAGATGGCGATGCCGCCCTCCCAGATCGCCCACACCGAGCCGGGCTCGAGCGGGTTCCACGGGTTGGCGCCCTCGCCGAAGTAGAAGCCCCAGTGCGTGAGCACGTGGTAGGCGCGCGCGCCCACGATCGCGAGCGGCACCGCGAGGAGCGCGATGTCGATGACGACCCACGGCTCCGCCCCGCGCCGCGTGAGACGGCGGTTCGTGATGAGCGTCGCCACGACGATGCCCGTGATGATGCACAGGGCGTAGTAGTGGATTCGCAGCGGGCCGATCTCGAAGAACGACTCCGGGGGGCTGGGGATGCTCGCGACGACGCTCGTCAGGGCGGAGGACAGCATGATCGAGAGTCTAATTCCTCTCGGGTGCGGCTCCGTGACGCACGGTGCCCGCCGCGAGCTCGCGGGTCTTCTCGGCGAGGCCCTCGACCCCGCCGTCCCGCAGCGCGCGCACGAGGGCGGTGCCGACGATCGCGCCGTCGGCGTACTCCACGATGCTCGCGATGTGCTCGGCGCTCGAGACGCCGATGCCGACGCACGCGCGT
Source organism: Microbacterium sp. KNMS (assembly GCF_053851835.1). Taxonomy (NCBI): domain Bacteria; kingdom Bacillati; phylum Actinomycetota; class Actinomycetes; order Micrococcales; family Microbacteriaceae; genus Microbacterium; species Microbacterium sp. KNMS. The sequence continues at coordinate 91,947 of NZ_JBSQBP010000011.1, read as the reverse complement.
GCGGCGCCGTGCGCGCGCAGGCGGCCCACGAGCGCCCTGGCGGCCTTGTCGAGCTCCGCGCGCTCCCCCGTGATCCCCATGGTCGAGACGGTGTAGACGAAGCCCGTCGTCGCGCCGACGATGAGATCGAGCCGGTCGTCGGTCGAGGTCGGCGCCGCGAGGAAGACGCGGTCCAGTCCCGTGCGCTCGGACGCGGCGATCCAGTCGGCCGCGGCGTCCGGGGTGATGTCCGGCGTGATGAGCCCCGCGCCGCCCGCGGCGCGCACCTCGTCGGCGTAGCGGTCGACGCCGCGCTGGACGACGAGGTTCCAGTACGTCATGACGAGCACGGGCACATCGGTGCGCGCCGTGATCTCGCGCAGTGCCGTGAAGAGGTGCTCGGTGCGGAAGCCCGCCTGGAGCGCCGCGTTCGTCGCCTCCTGGATGATGGGGCCGTCCATCACGGGGTCGCTGTAGGGCGGGCCCAGCTCGATGATGTCGACGCCGTTCTCGGCGAGGGCGACGGCCGCGTCGATGCTCGTCTGCAGGTCGGGGAACCCCACAGGGAGGTAGCCGATGAAGGCTCCTCGTCCGTCGGCAGCGGCCCGGGCGATCGCGTCCTCGACACGGCTCACGCGTCGGCTCCCTCGTCGTAGAGGCCGAACCAGCGGGCGGCCGTGTCCATGTCCTTGTCGCCGCGGCCGGAGAGGCACACCGCGAGCACGGCGTCCGGCCCGAGCTCGCGCCCGATCCGCAGCGCGCCGGCGAGCGCATGGGCCGACTCGATCGCGGGGATGATGCCCTCGGTCCGGCTCAGCAGGCGCAGCGCGTCCATCGCCTCGGCGTCGGTCGCGGGGATGTACTCCGCGCGCCCGATCGAGGCGAGCCACGAGTGCTCGGGGCCGACGCCCGGATAGTCCAGGCCGGCGGAGATCGAGTGCGACTCGACGGTCTGGCCGTCCTCGTCCTGCAGCACGAAGGTGCGCGCTCCGTGCAGGACGCCCGGACGACCGCGCTCGATCGACGCGGCGTGACGCGGGGTGTCGACGCCGTCGCCCGCCGCCTCGACGCCGAAGAGCCGCACGCCGGGGTCGTCGATGAACGCGTCGAACATGCCGATCGCGTTCGATCCGCCGCCGACGCACGCCAGGACGGCGTCGGGCAGGCGCCCGACGCGCTCGAGGAGCTGCGCGCGCGCCTCGTCGGAGATGATCTTCTGGAAATCGCGGACCATCGCGGGGAACGGGTGCGGGCCCGCGGCCGTGCCGAAGATGTAGTTCGTCGTCTCGACGCTCGACACCCACTCGCGGTACGCCTCGTTGATCGCGTCCTTGAGGGTGCGCGAGCCGGTCTTGACGGCCACGACCTCGGCGCCCAGCAGGCGCATGCGCGCCACGTTGAGCGCCTGGCGCTCGGTGTCGACCTCGCCCATGTAGATGCGGCACTCGAGCCCGAAGAGCGCGGCCGCGGTCGCCGTGGCGACGCCGTGCTGGCCGGCGCCCGTCTCGGCGATCACGCGCGTCTTGCCGAGCCGCCTCGTGAGCAGCGCCTGGCCGAGGACGTTGTTGATCTTGTGGCTGCCCGTGTGGTTGAGATCCTCGCGCTTGAGGAAGATGCGGGCGCCGCCCGCATGCTCCGCGAAGCGCGGCACCTCCGTGAGGGCCGACGGGCGGCCGGCGTAGTCCGCGAGGAGCGCGTTCAGCTCTGCGTGGAAGGCGGGGTCGGCCATCGCCTCCTCGTGCGCGACCGCGAGCTCGTCGATCGCCGCGATGAGCGACTCGGGCATGTAGCGCCCGCCGAAGTCGCCGAAGAACGGGCCGGGCTGCTCGCGAAGGCTCATGCGCGCCTCTCCCCTGCTGCGAAGTCGCCGGCGGCGAGGAACGCGCCGAGCGTGGAAACCGGGTCGCCCGTGACGAGCGCTTCGCCCACGAGCACGACATCCGCGCCCGCCTCGCGGTAGTGCGCGACGTCATCGGGAGAGAGCACCGCCGACTCGGCGATGCGGATCGCGCCGGCGGGGAAGCCGTCGACGAGCCGCCCGAACAGGTCGCGGTCGAGCTCGAAGGTCGACAGGTCGCGTGCGTTCACGCCGATGAGATCGGCGCCCAGATCCGCGGCGCGCGCGACCTCATCGGCGGAGTGGGCCTCGACGAGGGGCGTCATCCCGAGCTCGATCGTGAGCCGGTAGAGCTCCTCGAGCACGGGCTGCTCGAGCGCCGCCACGATGAGCAGCACGATGTCGGCGCCGGCCGCGCGGGCCTCGAGCACCTGGTACGGGGTCGCGATGAAGTCCTTGCGCAGCACCGGGAGCGAGACGCGGGCGCGCACCGCCGCGAGGTCGGCGAGACTGCCCTTGAACCGGCGCTGCTCGGTGAGAACCGAGATGGCCGACGCTCCGCCCTGCTCGTACAGCCCCGCCTGCAGCGCGGGGTCGGGGATCGCGGCGAGGTCGCCGCGCGAGGGGCTCGCGCGCTTCACCTCGGCGATGATCTTCACCCGGGCGTCGGGACGGAGCGCGGAGACGACGTCGAGCGCAGGCGCCTGTGCGGCGGCTGCGCTCTCGACGAGGGCCGAGGGCCGCTCGGCCCTGCGCGCCTCGGCGTCCTCGACGGCCCCGGCCGTGAGCTCGGCCAGGAGCGACATCAGTGCGCCTTGGGCTGGTACTTGGATCCGCCTGCGCCGTAGCCCGCCTTCGTGAGGATGAAGCCCACGATGGGTCCGATCAGGAAGACCGCGGCCGAGGCGATGAGCAGCCACGGCACCCACAGGAACAGCGCGACCGCGGCGACGGAGAGCCCGAGGAGCATGATGAGCACAGCGCTCCAGGCGGCGGGCGAGTGTCCGTGTCCGGGGTCGTCGATCGAGTGGGTCATGTCGTGTCATCCTCCGTGCTGCTGGGAACGTCGTCCAGTCTATCGGGGCCGGGCGCTGGCCCCTGCCGCCGTCAGCGGGTGGGGTCGTCGCCGCGGGACAGGTCGTCCCACGAGTCGATCGCATCGAGCGGGGCGTCGTCGGCCGCGGCCGTGCGGGCGGAGCGCTTCTCGTAGCGGCGCCCCGCGCGCCGCCATGCGTGAGCGGTGCCGAGGGTCCACAGGCCCGCGAGCGCGATGAGCGCGCCCGCGACGATGGTCACCGCCGGCCACGGGGTGAGGGTCATCCCCTGCACGAGGTCCTCGATCGCCGACTCCCCGGCGATGCCGGTGTGCTCGGTGACGACGGCCGACGCCGCCGTCGCGCGCGGTGCCGCCACGAGCGCAGCGCTCAGCCACGCGATCCCTCCGCCGACCGCGACCGCGAGCGCCGCGAGGACGTAGCGGACGACCGGGCCCACGATCGCGAGCACGAGCGACAGCGCGAGGGCCGCGAGCGAGAGCGGCTGGAGCACCGAGACCGCCTCGGAGCCGGCGACCGGGAGCGTCGCGCCGGCGACCGAGGCGGTGAGCCACGTCTGCGTCGATCCGATCAGCGCGAGCGCCGCGCCCGAGAGCGCCGCGAGCACCGCGATCATCCGCCCGCGCCGCGCGAGCGCCCCCTCGCCGGGCGCCGCGCCCATCCGCCCGTCGGTCATCCGACCACCGGGTGGAGGTCGCGGTCGCCCACCTCGGGGCGGGAGGTGTCGCTGTCGAAGCACGTGCGCGTGTTCGTGTGGCACGCGGGCCCGATCTGGTCGATCTCGAGCAGGACGACGTCGCCGTCGCAGTCGAGCTTCGCGCCCTTCACGATCTGGATGTGCCCGGACGTGTCGCCCTTGCGCCAGTACTCGCGCCGCGACCTCGACCAGTAGGTCACCCGTCCCGAGGTCAGCGTGCGGCGCAGGGCCTCGGCGTCCATCCACGCGAGCATGAGCACCTCGCGCGTGTCCCACTGCTGCACGATCGCGGGGACGAGCCCGTCGGGGCCGAACGCCACGCGCGCGATGCGGTCGTCGACCTCGCTCATCGCGTCTCGATCCCGTCGGCGCGCAGCGCCTGCTTGACCTCGCCGATCGTCATCTGGCCCGAGTGGAAGACGCTCGCCGCGAGCACCGCGTCGGCGCCCGCGCGCACGGCGGGCGCGAAGTGCGACACGTCGCCTGCCCCGCCCGACGCGATCACGGGCACGCTCGCGAGCTCGCGCATGAGCCCCACGAGCTCGAGGTCGAAGCCGGCCTTCGTGCCGTCGGCGTCGATCGAGTTCACGAGCAGCTCGCCCGCGCCGCGCTCGATCGCCTCGCGCGCCCACGCGAGCGCGTCGAGGTCGGTCTCCTTCTTGCCGCCGTGGGTCGTCACGACGAACCCGGAGGGCGTGCGGGGCGAGCGCTTGACATCGAGCGAGAGCACGAGCGCCTGCGCGCCGAACCGGTCGGCGATCTCGTCGAGCAGACCGGGGCGGGCGATCGCGGCCGAGTTGACGCCCACCTTGTCGGCGCCCACGCCCTGGAGCCGCGCGACGTCGTCGACCGAGCGGACGCCGCCGCCCACCGTGAGCGGGATGAAGACCTCCTCGGCCGTGCGCCGCACGACATCGTAGGTCGTGGCGCGCTCGTCGACCGTCGCCGTGACGTCGAGGAAGGTGAGCTCGTCGGCGCCCTGCTCGAAGTACCGGCGGGCGAGCTCGACGGGGTCGCCCATCTCGCGGAGGTTCTCGAAGTTGACGCCCTTGACGACGCGGCCGCCGGCCACGTCGAGGCACGGGATGACCCGGGTGACGACGCTCATCAGAGGCGCGCGTTGTGGATGGCCGTGACGAGTATCGCGCGCGCGCCGATGCCGTACAGCTCGTCCATCACGCGGTTCACGCCGCGGCGCGGGACCATGACGCGCACGGCCACCCACTCGGGGTCGCGCAGCGGCGACACGGTGGGCGACTCGATGCCGGAGGCGATCTCCACGGCGCGGTCGACGAGCGCCGCGGGGAGGTCGTAGTCGAGCATGACGTACTGCCGGGCGACCATCACGCCGCGCAGGCGGCGCAGGAGCGTCTCGATGCCCGCGTGCTCGCGCGGGCCCTGGATGAGCACGGCCTCGGACTCGAGGATCACGGGCCCGAAGATGTCGAGTCCGGCCTGCCGGAGGGTCGTGCCGGTCTCGACGACGTCGGCGATCGCGTCGGCGACGCCGAGCTCGACGGCCGACTCCACGGCGCCGTCCAGCGGCACGAGGTCGGCGGCGACGCCGTGGCTGTCGAGGAACGAGTCGACGAGCCCGGGGTACGACGTCGCGATGCGCGCGCCGTCGAGATCGGCCACGCCCGCGAAGCGCCCGGGAGGGGCGGCGAAGCGGAACGTCGACGTCGCGAAGCCGAGCGTCTCGATCTCCCGGGCGGACATCCGCACGTCCAGGAGCAGGTCGCGGCCGGTGATGCCGACGTCGAGCGCGCCGGCGGAGACGTACGTGGCGATGTCGCGCGGGCGCAGGTAGAAGAACTCGACGTCGTTGGCGGCGTCGATGAGGTGCAGCGACTTCGAGTCGCGGCGACCGGCGTAGCCGGCCTCCGCGAGCATCTCGGCGGCGGTCTCGGAGAGCGAGCCCTTGTTGGGAACGGCGATGCGGAGCATGCGAGGTCTTTCGATCGGGGTGTCAGACGGATGAGCGGTGCGGCTCACAGATGTCGGTACACGTCCTCGAGGGTGAGGCCCTTCGCGAGCATGAGCACCTGGAGGTGGTACAGCAGCTGCGAGATCTCCTCCGCGGCCTCGGCGTCGGACTCGTACTCCGCGGCCATCCACACCTCGGCGGCCTCTTCCACGATCTTCTTGCCGATGAAGTGGATGCCGGCGTCGAGCTCCTTGACGGTCCCGGAGCCCTCCGGACGCGTCTGGGCCTTCTCAGCCAGCTCGGCGAACAGGTCGTCGAAGTTCTTCACCCGTCAAGGCTACCGGTTCGCGTGCACGTGCTCCGCGGCGAGGGCGCGGAGGTCGGCGATCGCGACGTCGATGTCCGCGGCGCCGAACACCGCGGAGCCCGCGACGAACGTGTCGGCGCCGGCCTCGGCGGCCTGCGCGATCGTGGACTCGGAGATGCCGCCGTCCACCTGGAACCACACCGGCGCCCCGACGCGACGCGCCTCCTCGGCGAGGGCCCGGAGCTTGGGCATCATCTCGGGCATGAAGGACTGGCCGCCGAACCCGGGCTCGACGGTCATCACGAGGATCTGGTCGAACTCGTGCAGGTGCTCGTAGAGGGCGTCGGCCGGCGTGCCGGGCTTGATGGCGACACCGGCCCTCGCGCCGATGCCGCGCAGGCGGCGGGCGAGCGCGACCGGGTCGTGCGACGCCTCGAGGTGGAACGTCACCGACGCCGCCCCCAGCTCGGCGTAGCCCGGCGCCCACCGGTTCGCATCCGTGATCATGAGGTGGACGTCGAGCGGCACGGGGCTCGTCTCCTGGATGCGCTGCACCATCTGCGGCCCGAACGTGAGGTTCGGCACGAAGTGGTTGTCCATGACGTCCACATGCACGAAGTCGGCCGTCGCGATCCGCTCGAGGTCGGCCTGCATGTTGACGAAGTCGGCGGACAGGATGCTCGGGTTGATGCGCGGCGCGCCGGGGAGTGTCACCCCGCCATTATCGCGCGTCGCGGCGGGTCACCGCCTCCGCAGGAGCGCGAGGAACATCGCGTCGGTCCCGTGCCGATGCGGCCACAGCTGCGCGTGGCCCGACCCGTCGGCCGGGGCGGGGAGGTCGAGGGGCGTGCGGGCGACCGCCTGCAGCGCGGCGCGGGCGTCGAGCTCCTCGACGTCGGATCCGCGTCGCTCGACGATCTCGCGCACGATCGCCGACGTCTCCGCGAGATGCGGGGAGCACGTCACGTACGCGACCGTGCCGCCCGGCGCGAGCGCGGTGACCGCGGCGTCGAGCAGCTGTGCCTGGATGACGGCGAGCTCGGCGACATCGGACGGCTGCTTGCGCCACCGCGCCTCCGGCCGCCGACGGAGAGCGCCGAGCCCCGTGCACGGCGCGTCGACGAGGATCCGGTCGAACGAGCCGGGCTGGGCGGCCGCGAGCTCCCGCCCGTCCCTCTCGTGCACGACGACCTCGAGCGGCACAGGGGCGAGCGCCCTGCGCACGAGGCCGGCCCGCGCGGGCACGACCTCGTTCGCCTCGAGGCGCGCGCCGCCCGCGAGCGCCTCCGCGGCGAGGAGCGCGGTCTTGCCGCCCGGGCCCGCGCACAGGTCGAGCCACCGCTCGGCCGGCGCGACCGGTGCGAGGCGCGACAGCGCGAGCGCGACGAGCTGCGAGCCCTCGTCCTGCACGCGCAGGGCTCCGCCCGATGCGCGCACGAGGGGCTCGGGATCGCCGCCGCCGAGGCGGAAGCCCACCGGGGAGTGCGGCGTCGGCTCGCCCTGCGCCTCCGCGAGACCGGGCAGCGCCGCCATCGTCACCGACGGCGAGGCGTTGTCGGCCGCGAGCAGCGCGTCGAGCTCGCTCTCGCGCCCCTCGGCCGCGAGGGCGCGCCGCAGCGCGCGGATCACCCACACCGGGTGCGCCGACGCGATCGCGAGGCGCTCGTCGTCGGATCGGGCCGACGCGGCCGCCCGGTCGGTCCACGTGGCGAGATCGTCCTGGCCGACCCTCCGCAGCACGGCATTCGCGAAGCCCGCGGCGCGCGGCCCCGCCTCGTCGCGCACGAGCTGGACAGACTCGTTGACGGCGGCATGCGGCGCCACGCGCGTCGCGAGGAGCTGGTGCGCGCCGAGGCGCAGGGCATCGAGCACGGGCGCATCGATCGCATCCGGCTCGCGATCGGCTGCGAGGCGGATGATCGCGTCGTACGTCCCGAGACGGCGGAGCGTGCCGTATGCGAGCTCGGTCGCGAGGCCCGCGTCGGGTCCTGTGAGGCCCGCGCGCTCGATCTCGCGCGGCAGCAGGAGGTTCGCGTACGCGTCGGACGACGACACCGCGCGCAGCACGGCGAACGCGACCTGGCGGGCCGGCTGCACCCGGACGACGGTGCGGCGGTCGCCGCGGCGTGGTGCGGCGCTCATGCGCCCAGCCGCGCCGTCTCGCGCAGCCCGCGGAACCAGTCGGCCGCGGCCATCGCCCCCTTGCCCGCCGGCTGGACGCGGGTCAGCAGAAGCGGCTCGGTCCCGGTGCCGACGAGGACGCCGTCCTTCGCCGCCGCGGTCTCCCCCGGCGCGAGCGGCGCGCCCGCGCCCGCCCTCGCCATCCGCAGGATCTTGAAGCGCGCGCCGTCGAGCGTCGTGTGCGCGCCCGGCTCGGGCGTCACGCCCCGGTACCGCGCGAACACGCGGTCCGCGGGCTCGGTCCACTCGAGGAGGCCGTCGGCGAGCTCGAGCTTGGGTGCCGGGGTCGGGTCGCCCTCCTGCGGCCTCGCCTGCGCGTTCCCCGCGGCGATGGTCGACACGACGTCGACGAGCTGCGCCGCGCCGGCCTCGGCGAGGACCGCGAGGGCCTCCCCCGCCGTCGCGTCGTCGGGAAGCGGCACGGCCTCCTGCGCGTAGACGTCGCCCGCGTCGAGCTCGCGCACGAGCTGGAACACGGCGGTCCCGAGCTCGGCGTCGCCCGCGATGAGCGCGTGCTGCACGGGGGCGGCCCCGCGCCAGCGCGGCAGGAGCGAGAAGTGGAGGTTGATCCATCCGTGCCGCGGAGCCGACAGGAGGGGCTCGCGCACCAGGCCGCCGTAGGCGACGACGACGGCGAGCTCGGGGGCCAGAGCGGTGATCGCCTCGGTCGCGTCGGCGTCGAGGCGCGCGGCCCTGATCACGCGCAGGCCGAGCTCGTCGGCCGCCTGCGCGACGGGCGACGGGGTGAGCACGCGCTTGCGGCCGAGCGGCGCGTCGGGGCGCGTGACGACGGCCGCGATGTCGTGACCCGCCGCGTGCAGGGCGCGCAGCGAGGGCACGGCGACGTCGGGGGTGCCGGCGAACACGAGCCGGAGCGGGCGAGGGGAGGTCATGACGGCTGGTCCTTCAGAGCTCGGGGTCGGCGATGTCGACGCGCACTGCGAGTGTATTGCGGGCCGCCTTGCGGCTTCGTGAGTCCTTCGCGCGGCCGCGGGCCTTCATGGCCGCCGCGACGACCGACGCGCGCAGCGACCGGGTCACCGCCGGACCGCGGCCGTAGTCGAAGCGGATGAGCGCGCGCGAGCCCGGATACCCGTCGCGATCGATCGGCACCGGCCCGAGGATCGCGTCGAGCGGGAGCCCGGGCACGTCCTCCGCGAGCGAGCGGAGCGCCGCGTCGACGGCCGCCGTGTCGCCCTCCAGCCGGGCCACGCGCGAGGCCGGCGGCATGCGCAGGGGCGCGCGCTCGCCGAGCTCCAGCCGGGCGTAGTGCGGCTGCGTCCAGCTCGCGAGGGCTCGGCCGACCGGCCCCGACACCCCGACGAGATGCACGGGCGCGTCGGGCGCCGCGAGGGCCGCGGCGTTCGACCACCAGCGCAGGCAGTGCTCGCCGATCCTGAGGTCGGGCGCCTGGAGCATGCGGTCGCCGTCCAGGAGGAGCACGGCGCGGTAGCCGCCCGGCGCGAGCGGCTCGGCGCCGCGCGTCGCGACGACGAGCGCCGGCCGGTCGTCGACCTCCCGGACGGGATGCGCGCCGTCGGCCACGACGACCCGCGCACCGGGGAACGCGCGACCGAGCTCGTCGGCCGTGCGCTCGCTGCCCGATGACGCGAGCCGGAGCCGCGTCGATGAGCACTGCGGGCAGGACCACGCATGAGCCGACCGCCCGCACCACGCGCACACGGGCGTCGCACCGCGCGCTCGCGCGTGGAGCGGTCCTCCGCAGTGGGCGCAGCGCGTCGGCGTGCGGCAGTCCGCGCACACGAGCGACGGCGCATAGCCCGGACGCGCGACCTGGACGAGCACGGGTCCCTCGGCGATCGCCTCGCGCACGGCGCGGAAGCTCGCCGACGGGATGCGCGCGGCGACCTGCTCGTGCTCGGGAGCTGTGCTGAGCACCACGCGCGGCGCGATCCGGCGCGGCGCCTGCACCTCCGCGACGAACCCGATCGACACGAGCCGCTCGACGTCGGTCGTCCGCGTGTGCCCGGCGAACAGGAGCGCGCAGCCGTCGATGCTCTGGCGCACGAGAGCGACGTCGCGCGCGTGGGCGTACGGCGCGAGCGGCTCCTCGAGCAGCGGGTCGCCGTCGTCCCAGATCGCGACGAGCCCCGCGTCGCTCACGGGTGCGTAGACGGCCGAGCGGTTGCCGATCACGATGCACGGCGCGGCCTCGAGCGTGCGCAGGTATCCCGCGTAGCGCTCGGGGCCGGACTGACCCGCATCGTGGCGGACGATCGCCCCGTCCGGGACCAGCGGGAGGAGCTGCTCCTGCAGGAGGTCGAGATCTCGGTGGTCCGGGACCGCGACGATCGCCGAGCGTCCGGCGGCGAGCATCGTGGCGGCGGCGGCCGCGAGCAGGCGCGCCCAGGCCGGCCGGCCGTCGACGAGCCGCGGCGGCGCATCCACCGCGACGCGCTCCCCCGCGAGCAGCTGCTCGCGCAGTGTCGGGAACTCCTCGAGCACCGCCTCGGCCCGCCGCCTCTCCGCCGACAGCACCACCGGCGCCGTGCGCGCCTCTGACGCGAGCCACGCCTTCTCGGCCCTCACCATCCGCTTGGGCACGGCGAGGCGCAGGACGTCCGCGGCGGAGCCCGCCGCACGGTCGGCGACCGAGCGCGCGAGACGGTAGAGGCGCTCGGGCAGAACGGGCGCGCTCGAGACGACCTGGTCGATCTCCGACAGCGGCCGGTCGGCGTCGTCCTCGTCGTCGATCTCGACGACGAAGCCCTCGACGACCCGCCCGGCCGTCCGCAGGGGCACCTTCACCCGCACGCCCTGCGCGACGTCGTCGAGGAGCTCGCGCGGGATCGCGTAGTCGAAGAGCCGGTCGAGCTGCGGCAGCGGGGAGTCGAGCTGCACGCGCGCGATGCGGCGTGTCATCGCCCGCGTCCCGTCGTCAGAGCCCTGCGGCGCGCCGCAGCTCCTCGACGCGCGTGGTCTGCTCCCAGGTGAAGTCGGGCAGCTCGCGGCCGAAGTGGCCGTACGCGGCGGTCTGCGCGTAGATCGGGCGCAGCAGGTCGAGGTGCTCGATGATCGCCGCGGGGCGCAGGTCGAAGACCTGCTCGATCGCGCGGATGATCACGTCGTCCGAGACCTTGCCCGTCCCGAAGGACTCGACGTACAGGCCCACCGGGTTCGCCTTGCCGATCGCGTACGCGACCTGCACCTCGAGGCGATCGGCGAGTCCTGCCGCCACCGCGTTCTTCGCGACCCACCGCATGGCGTATGCGGCCGAGCGGTCGACCTTCGACGGGTCCTTGCCGCTGAAGGCGCCGCCGCCGTGGCGCGACGCGCCGCCGTACGTGTCGATGATGATCTTGCGCCCCGTGAGGCCCGCGTCACCCTTCGGACCGCCCGTCACGAACGGCCCTGCGGGGTTGATGTAGAGCTTGACGCCCTCGGCGTCGAGCCCGGTCTGCTCGAGGACGGGGCGGATGACCGACCTCTCGACCTCGTCGCGGAGCTCCTCCTGCGTCATCTTCGGGTGGTGCTGCGTCGAGAGCACGACCGCGTCGATCGTCCGGGGAGTGAATCCCTCGTAGCCGAGCGTGACCTGGGTCTTGCCGTCGGGGCGCAGGAACGGCAGCTCGCCGCTGCGGCGCACCTCCGTGAGGCGCTCGGCGAGCCGGTGCGCCGTCCATGCCGCCATCGGCATGAGCTGCGGGGTCTCGTTCGTGGCGAAGCCGAACATGATGCCCTGGTCTCCCGCTCCGAGCACGTCGAAGCGGTCGATCGAGTCGCCCTCGCGCTGCTCGAGCGCCTTGTCGACGCCGTGCGCGATGTCGCTCGACTGCTCGCCGACCGAGACGCTCACGCCGCACGAGTCGCCGTCGAAGCCCATGTCGCTCGAGGTGTAGCCGATGCGGTTGATCACGCGCCGCACGATCGCGGGGATCTCGACGTAGCCGTCGGTGCGGATCTCGCCCGCGACGTGCACGAGCCCGGTCGTCACGAGCGTCTCGACGGCCACGCGGCTGTCGCGGTCGACCGCCAGGAGCCCGTCGAGGATGCTGTCCGAGATCTGGTCGCAGATCTTGTCGGGGTGTCCTTCGGTGACCGACTCGGACGTGAACAGGCGCAGGCTCATGGCGGCTCCAGACGATCGGGCGGGCGCGGCGCCTGCGGGCACCGCGCCCTCCAGTATGACGAGGGCCCCCGACACGCGGTGACGGAGGCCCTGTCGGTGTGACGAGTTCTTACGCGGTCACTCCGCGGGGCGCAGGCGCAGCTTGTCCTGGTGGATCTCGTGCAGCGCGATCGTCAGCGGCTTGTCCTCGACCGACGAGTCGACGAGGGGCCCGACGTTGTCGAACAGGTTCCCCTCGTGGAGGTCCGTGTAGTAGTCGTTGATCTGACGCGCGCGCTTGGCGCCGTAGATCACCAGCTGGTACTTCGAGTCGACCTTGTCGAGAAGCTCGTCGATGGGCGGGTCGATGATGCCCTTGTGCTCACTGCTCATAGCAGTCCTCCTGTTCGGCGACGTCGGTCGCTCGTCGAGACCATGGCGGGATGGCGCGCGGGTGTCAGCGCGCAGACGCCTGCACCAAGTCTACGACCTGGCGCGCGGCCTCGGCGACCGACTCGTTCACGATGCGGAAATCGAACTCGTTCTGCGCGGCGAGCTCGGTGCGCGCCGTGCGCAGGCGACGGGCCCGCTCCTCCTCGTCCTCGGTGCCGCGCCCGACCAGCCGCGCGGTCAGCTCGTCCCAGCTCGGCGGGAGGAGGAAGACGAGCGTCGCCGACGGATCGGCCGCGCGCACCTGACGGGCGCCCTGCAGGTCGATCTCGAGCAGCACGGCGCGCCCCTCGGCGAGGGCCCGCTCGATCGGCTTGCGCGGCGTGCCGTAGCGGTGCCGGTTGTGCACGACCGCGTACTCGAGCAGCTCGCCGTCCGCGATGAGCCGATCGAACTCGGCGTCGTCGACGAAGTAGTAGTGCTGGCCGTCGACCTCACCCGGCCGCGGCGCGCGCGTGGTCGCGGAGACCGAGATGAGGAGCTCCGGATGGTGCTCGCGGATGTGCGCCGCGACCGTTCCCTTGCCCACCGCGGTCGGCCCGGCGAGGACGATGAGCCGGCTCCGACCGGGCCGCGCCTGCGGCTCGGGCATCCGACTGTCGAGCCAGCCGCGCAGAGCGTGCCGCTGCCGGCTGCCGAGGCCGCCCAGCCGCTTGACCGGCGAGATCGCCAGCTCCTCGAGCACGCGGTCGCGCTTGCCCTCGCCGATCGCGGGGAGCGCCATGAGGAACTCGGGCACGCGCATCGTGCCGGCCGCGGACTGCGGGTCGGCCTCGGCCCGACGCAGGACCTCCTGCGGCGTGACGACGCGGGTCGCGAGGTCGCGCTTGAGGCTCGCCCGCGCGCGCCGCGCGGCGACCGCCTTCCGCGATGCGGCGGCGCGGTCCACCTCGGGCGGCTTCGGACGGCCCGGTGCGGTGCTCTCAGACATCGGCTTCTCCCTCCGACGATCCCCGGTAGGCGGCCGCGGCGTCGGCGATCGCCTGGGCGAGGCCGTCCGGGCCGGCGGCGAGGATGCTGCGGCTCTCGGATGCGATGACGCACGGCGCCATCTCGCGGAAGACCTCGGGCAGCGCGGCCGCGGCGGCGCCCTGGAACCCGAACCCTGGCGCGAGGATGGGCGCGGGCGGAGCGAACGGCGCCAGCCCCGCCGCGTGCCAGTCGACCGTGGCGCCGATGACGAAGCCCGTGCTGCCCCACTCCCCCTCGCGCGCGACGCGCGCGTTGCGCGCCGACACCTCGGCCACGATCGCCGCCGCGACGCTCGAGCCGTCGGCGGTCGCACGCTGGAGGGCGGTCGCCTCGGGGTTGCTCGTTGCGGCGAGGACGAACGCGCCCTTGCCGTGCTCATCCGCGAGGGCCAGCGTGCCCTCGAGCGCGCCCACGCCCAGATACGGGCTCACCGTGAGCGCGTCGGCCTCGAGCGGCGACCCCGGCGTGAGCCACGCCGCGCCGTACGCGTCCATGGTCGATCCGATGTCGCCGCGCTTGGCGTCCGCGATCACCACGAGATCGGCCGCGCGCGCCGCCGCGAGCACGTCCTCGAGAGCGGCGATCCCCGCCGACCCGAAGCGCTCGTAGAACGACACCTGCGGCTTGACGAAGCCTGCGCGCCCCGCGGCCGCCTCGACGACGCGCAGCCCGAACGCCCGCGCGCCCGCGGCATCCGCCTCGAGACCCCACTGCGCGAGCAGCGGAAGGTGCGGGTCGATCCCGACGCAGAGCGGGCCGCGCGCGTCGAGGACGGCGCGGACCCGCTCTCCGAACGACGGCACTACGCGCTCACCGCCGCCTCGCGCTGGACGCGGTCGGAGGCGTACTCCTGCAGGCTGCGCACGCCGAAGCCGCCGCCCATCGAGTCCATCGCGCTCACCGCGGCGCCGAGCACCGAGATGGTCGTGAAGAGCGCCTTGTCGGCGCCCACCGCCGCGGCGCGGATCTCGTAGCCGTCCGCGCGCGCCGACATCCCGCTGGGGGTGTTCACGATGATGTCCACGCGCCCCTCGTTGATGAGGTCGACGATGTTCGGCACGCCCGAGTCCTGCGTCTCGCTGTACTTGCGGACCACCTCGACCTCGATGCCGTTGCGCATGAGGATCTCGGCGGTGCCCTCGGTCGCGAGCAGGCGGAAGCCCAGCTGGCGCAGACGGTGCGCGGGCAGGATGACGTCGCGCTTGTCGCTGTCGGCCACCGAGATGAACACGGTGCCCGACAGCGGGATCCCGCCATACGCGGCCGCCTGGCTCTTCGCGAACGCGGTCGGGAAGTCGCGGTCGATGCCCATGACCTCTCCCGTCGAGCGCATCTCCGGGCCGAGCACGGAGTCGACCACCGCGCCCTCGCGCGTGCGGAAGCGCTTGAACGGCAGCACGGCCTCCTTGACGGCGACGGGCGTGTCGAGCGAGACCCGCGAGCCGTCCTGCTCGGGCAGCATGCCCTCCGCCTTGAGCTCGGCGATCGTCGTGCCCGCCATGACCCGGCTCGCCGCCTTCGCGAGCGGGATGCCGAGCGCCTTCGACACGAACGGCACCGTGCGGCTCGCGCGGGGGTTCGCCTCGATGACGTAGAGCACGCCGGCGCTGATCGCGAACTGCACGTTCAGCAGCCCGCGCACGCCCACGCCCTGGGCGATCGCGAGGGTCGCCTCGCGCACGCGGTCGATCTCGGTGCGGCCGAGCGACATCGGCGGCAGCGTGCAGCTCGAGTCGCCGGAGTGGATGCCGGCCTCCTCGAGGTGCTCCATGATGCCGCCCACGTACAGCTCGTGCCCGTCGTAGAGCGCGTCGACGTCGATCTCCACCGCGTCGTCGAGGAAGCGGTCGACGAGGAGCGGCTGGCCGGGGCCGATGATTGCCTGGTCGGCGATGCGGACGAAGTAGTCGCGCAGGCTCGCCGTGTCGTACACGATCTCCATGCCGCGCCCGCCGAGCACGAAGCTCGGGCGCACGAGCACGGGGTAGCCGATCTCCTCGGCGATCGCGACGGCGCCCTCGACGTCGGTCGCGGTGCCGTTGCGGGGCGCGACGAGGGCGGCGCGCTCGAGGATCTCGGAGAACAGGCCGCGCTCCTCGGCGAGGTCGATCGCCGCGGGGCTCGTGCCGAGGATGCGGTAGCCCGCGTCCTCGATGCCCTTCGCGAGCCCGAGGGGCGTCTGCCCCCCGAGCTGGCAGATGACGCCGAAGATCTCGCCCGACTGGGCCTCGGCGTGGAGGACCTCGAGCACGTCCTCGAGCGTGAGCGGCTCGAAGTACAGGCGGTCGGAGGTGTCGTAGTCGGTCGAGACCGTCTCCGGGTTGCAGTTGACCATGACCGTCTCGAATCCGGCGTCGCTCATCGCGAACGAGGCGTGCACGCACGAGTAGTCGAACTCGACGCCCTGGCCGATGCGGTTCGGGCCCGAGCCGATGATGACGACCTTGCGGCGGTCGGACGGCGTGACCTCGGTCTCGGACTCGTAGCTCGAGTAGTGGTAGGGCGTCTGCGCGGGGAACTCGCCCGCGCACGTGTCGACCGTCTTGAACACGGGGCGGATGCCGAGGCCGTGGCGGATGCCGCGCACCTCCGCCTCGGACAGGCCGCGCAGCTGCGCGATCTGGACGTCCGAGAATCCGTGGTCCTTGGCCAGGCGGATGGCCCGCTCGTCGAGCTCCGCGGCGTCGGCGACGGCCTGCGCGACCTCGTTGATGAGGACGATCTGGTCGAGGAACCACGGGTCGATGGCCGTCGACGCGAACACCTGCTCGACCGTCGCGCCGAGGCGCAGCGCCTGCTGCACGTCGACGATGCGGCCGTCGGTCGGCGTCTTGATCGTCTCGAGGAGCTCCTCGACCGAGCGCGTCTCCTCGCCCCAGTGGAAGCTCGAGCCGCGCTTCTCGACGGAGCGGAGCGCCTTCTGCAGGGCGGTCGTGTAGTTGCGGCCGATCGCCATGGCCTCGCCGACCGACTTCATGGTCGTGGTGAGCGTGGGGTCGGCGGCCGGGAACTTCTCGAACGCGAAGCGCGGGACCTTGACGACGACGTAGTCGAGCGTGGGCTCGAACGAGGCCGGCGTGACCTGCGTGATGTCGTTGGGCACCTCGTCGAGGCGGTAGCCCAGGGCCAGCTTGGCCGCGAGCTTGGCGATCGGGAAGCCCGTCGCCTTCGACGCGAGCGCCGACGAGCGGGAGACGCGCGGGTTCATCTCGATGACGATGATGCGCCCGTTCTCGGGGTTGATCGCGAACTGGATGTTGCAGCCGCCGGTGTCGACGCCCACGGCGCGGATGATGTCGATCCCGATGTCGCGCAGGCGCTGGTACTCGCGGTCGGTGAGCGTGAGCGATGGGGCGACCGTGATCGAGTCGCCCGTGTGCACGCCGACCGGGTCGACGTTCTCGATCGTGCAGACGACGACCGTGTTGTCGGCCGTGTCGCGCATGAGCTCGAGCTCGTACTCCTTCCAGCCGAGGATCGACTCCTCGAGGAGCACCTCGGTCGTGGACGACTCGTGCAGGCCCGCGCCCGCGATGCGGCGCAGGTCCGCCTCGTCGTAGGCGAAGCCCGACCCCAGGCCGCCCATCGTGAACGAGGGGCGCACGACGAGCGGGTAGCCGAGGTCCTCTGCCGCCTCGAGCACCTCCTCCATCGTGTGGGCGATGCGGCTGCGCGCGACCTCGGCGCCCGCCTCGACGACGAGCTCCTTGAACACCTGGCGGTCCTCGCCCTTGCGGATGGCGTCGACCTTGGCGCCGATGAGCTCGACGTCGTACTTCTCGAGGATGCCGCGCTCGTGCAGGGCCATCGCCGCGTTCAGCGCGGTCTGGCCGCCCAGCGTCGGCAGGATCGCGTCGGGCTTCTCCTTCGCGATGATCGTCTCGATGACCTCGGGCGTGATCGGCTCGATGTACGTCGCGTCGGCGAAGTCGGGGTCGGTCATGATCGTCGCGGGGTTCGAGTTCACGAGGATGACGCGGACGCCCTCCTCCCGGAGCACGCGGCACGCCTGGGTGCCGGAGTAGTCGAACTCGCAGGCCTGGCCGATCACGATCGGGCCCGACCCGATGACGAGCACGGACTGGATGTCGGGGCGCTTAGGCATTGTCTTCCTCGGACGTTGAGCGAGCGGAGCGAGCCGAGATGGTGTCGCGCACCATGTCGACGAAGCGGTCGAAGAGGTAGTTGGCGTCGTGCGGACCGCCCGCGGCCTCGGGGTGGTACTGCACGGAGAACGCCGGGATGTCGAGGGCGCGCAGGCCCTCCACGACGTCGTCGTTGAGGCCCACGTGGCTGACCTCGACGCGGCCGAACCCGGCGGGGCTCTCGAAGACCTCGTCGATCGGGGCGTCCACGGCGAACCCGTGGTTGTGCGCCGTGATCTCGACGCGGCCCGTGAGCTTGTCGCGCACCGGCTGGTTGATCCCGCGGTGGCCGAAGGGCAGCTTGTAGGTGCCGAGGCCGAGCGCGCGGCCGAGGAGCTGGTTGCCGAAGCAGATGCCGAAGAACGGCAGGCCGTCGCGCAGCACGCTCTGCAGGAGGGCGACGTGGGCGTCGCTCGCGGCGGGGTCGCCGGGGCCGTTCGAGTAGAACACCGCGACGGGGTCGATGGCCTTGAGCTCCTCGAAGGTCGTGCTCTGCGGCAGCACGTGCACCTCGAAGCCGCGTCGGGCGAGGTTCTCCACCGTCGCCTGCTTGATGCCGAGGTCGATGACGGCGAGGCTGCCGATGCGGTCGCCCTGCGCAGGCGTGACGGCGGCGACATCGACCGAGACCTCGGCCGAGAGGTTGCGGCCGGCCATCGCGGGCGCCTCGGTCACGATGCGCAGCTGCTCGTCGGCGGCGAGGCCGGCGGCCTCGCCCGAGAACACGCCGCCGCGCATCGAGCCGGCCGAGCGGATGTGACGGGTCACGGCGCGCGTGTCGATGCCGCTGATCCCGACGACGCCGTCACGCTCGAGCGCCGCGTCGAGCGGCTCCTCCGCGCGCCAGTTCGACACGACCCGGCTGGGGTCGCGCACGATGTAGCCCGACACCCAGATGCGGCGGGACTCGGGGTCCTCGGTGTTGACGCCGGTGTTCCCGATGTGCGGCGCGGTCTGCAGCACGATCTGACCCGCGTACGAGGGGTCGGTGAGCGTCTCCTGGTAGCCGGTCATGCCGGTCGAGAAGACGACCTCGCCGAGGGTCGTGCCGCGCGCACCGTAGGCGTAACCGGCGAAGCGCGTGCCGTCTTCGAGGACGAGGACCGCGGGGTCGCGGTCGAGCAGAGAGGTCATGAGGTCGCTCCTGTGGGGGTCGGGTAGGTGCGCAGGTCTTCGATCGCCGCGACGAGCGCGTCGGGATCGTCGCCCTGAAGGCGCACATAGGAATCGCAGAGGGTGCCGTCGGAGGCGCGCCACGCGATGAGCACGAGGCCGTCCGTCTCGACGACGCGGTCGATGGTCCAGGTCGCGCGGCCCGCGCCGACGAGCTCGTCCGCGCGGAGGAAGATGCCGGGCGCCCCGGCGAGGTCGAGGGCGACGCCGCGGTCCGTCACCGTGACGCCCGCCTTCGCCCGGAACTCGAGGTGCCGCACGGCGAGCCGATCGAGCGGCTGGTCGTGGCGGGTCGTGGCGACGTAGAGGCCGTCGAAGCGGGCCGTCTCGGCGCCCTCCGCCGCGCGCACGGGCGCGGAGGTGCCGGCGTCCCGCCGGGATCGTCGGCGCCATCCCCACGCCATCGCGCCGAGGATGACCGCCGCGATCGCCGCCATCATGAGGAGGCCGGGGAGGTACGCGCTCATGCGCCCTCCCGCTCGACGAGCTCGCCGTCGGCGAGCGTGAGGGAGCCGCGGTGGATGGTCCACATCACGCGACCGGGCAGCTCGCGCCCGAGGTAGGGCGAGTTCGCGCTGCGCCCGCGCAGGTCGGCTGCGCCGAACGGGGCGGACGGCCGCGGGTCGTAGAGCGCGATCTCGGCCGGCTCGCCGGCCGCGATCGGCGTGCCGTGCCCCGCGAGCCGCCCGATCCGGGCGGGCGCCTTCGACAGGACGCGCGCGACGTCCTGCCATCCGATGAGGCCCGTCGCGACCATCGCCTCGTGCACGACGCGCAGCGCGCTCTCGAGGCCGACCATGCCGTTGGCCGCGGCCGCCCACTCGCAGCTCTTGCTCTCGGCGGGATGCGGCGCGTGGTCGGTGGCGACGATGTCGATCGTGCCGTCCGCGAGGCCCTCGCGCACGGCCAGGACGTCCTCCTCGCGCCGCAGCGGCGGATTGACCTTGAAGCGCGCGTCGTACCCGCGCACGAGCTCGTCCGTGAGGAGGAGGTGGTGCGGCGTCACCTCCGCGGTCACGTCGATGCCGCGCTTCTTCGCCCATCGGATGATGTCGACCGACCCCGCGGTCGACAGGTGGCAGACGTGCAGGCGCGAGCCCACGTGCTCGGCGAGGAGCACGTCGCGCGCGATGATCGACTCCTCGGCGACCGCCGGCCATCCCGCGAGCCCCAGCTCGGCCGAGACGACGCCCTCGTTCATCTGGGCGCCCTCCGTGAGGCGGGGGTCCTGCGCGTGCTGGGCGACGACGCCGTCGAACGCCTTCACGTACTCGAGCGCGCGGCGCATGATGAGCGGATCCCACACGCAGAACCCGTCGTCGCTGAAGACGCGCACGCGCGCACGCGAGTCGGCCATCGCGCCGAGCTCGGCGAGGCGCTCGCCCTTCTGGCCGACGGTCACGGCGCCGATCGGCTGCACGGTCGCGTAGCCCGCCGCCTCGCCGAGCGCGAGCTCCTGCTCGACGACGCCCGCGACATCCGCGACGGGAGAGGTGTTGGGCATCGCGAACACGGCCGTGAAGCCGCCGGCGGCCGCGGCACGGGTGCCGGTCAGGATGGTCTCGCTCGCCTCGTAGCCGGGCTCGCGCAGGTGGGTGTGGAGGTCGACCAGACCGGGCAGCGCGATGAGCCCTGCGGCGTCGATGATGCGGGCGCCGGCCCGGCTGAGGCCCGTGCCGACCTCCGCGATGCGGCCGTCCTCGACGAGGATGTCGGCCGTCTCGCCGCCCTCGATCGCGGCTCCTCGGATGAGAAGGGATGTCGACTCGGTCACTTCGTTCCCTCGCTCTCCCGCTCCCCCGCGAGAAGCAGGTAGAGCACGGCCATCCGCACCGACACGCCGGCTCGCACCTGCTCGAGCACGGTGGCCCGGGGCGAGTCGGCTGCGGCTGCGGAGATCTCCAGTCCCCGGTTCATGGGCCCGGGGTGCATGACAATCGTATCCTCCGGCAGCGTGGCGAAGCGCTCGGGGTCGAGGCCCCAGCGCCGCGAATACTCCCGCTCCGAGGGGAAATAGGCGGCGTTCATCCGCTCGAGCTGGATCCGCAGCATCATGAGCGCGTCGGGCCGCGCGGCGATGGCCTCGTCGAGGTCGTAGCGCACGGTCACGGGCCACTGCGACACGTCCTGCGGGAGGAGCGTC
Source organism: Microbacterium sp. KNMS (assembly GCF_053851835.1). NCBI lineage: Bacteria > Bacillati > Actinomycetota > Actinomycetes > Micrococcales > Microbacteriaceae > Microbacterium > Microbacterium sp. KNMS. The sequence goes on along the minus strand of NZ_JBSQBP010000011.1, from coordinate 71,012 downwards.
GGCGGCGCGACGAGCGTGACCTCGGCGCCGAGGGTCGCGAGGAGCCAGACGTTCGACCGCGCGACGCGCGAGTGCAGGATGTCGCCGACGATCGCGACGCGGTAGCCCGCGAGGTCGCGACCGCGACTGGCCGCCCCGTACCGGCGCTTGCGCATCGTGAAGGCGTCCAGGAGCGCCTGCGTCGGGTGCTCGTGCGTCCCGTCGCCCGCGTTCACGACGCCGGCCGAGATCCAGCCGCTCGTCGCGAGCGTGCGCGGCGCTCCGGACGCGCCGTGCCGGATGACGACGGCGTCGGCGCCCATCGCCTGCAGGGTCTGCGCGGTGTCCTGGAGGCTCTCGCCCTTCGAGACGCTCGATCCCTTCGCCGAGAAGTTGATGACGTCGGCGGAGAGGCGCTTCGCGGCGGCCTCGAACGAGATGCGCGTGCGGGTCGAGTCCTCGAAGAAGAGGTTGACGACCGTGCGGCCGCGCAGGGTCGGCAGCTTCTTGACCTCGCGCTCCTGGGTGTCGGCCATGTCCTCCGCGACGTCGAGGATGCGGATGGCGTCGGCGCGGCCGAGCGTGCGGGTGTCGAGCAGGTGCCGCATCAGCCGGCCGTCTCGATCGACACGTGCTCTTCCCCGTCGACGTCGGCGAGGCGCACGTTCACGCGCTCGGCGCGCGAGGACGGGAGGTTCTTGCCGACGAAGTCGGGGCGGATCGGGAGCTCGCGGTGGCCGCGGTCGACGAGGATCGCGAGGCGCACGGCGGACGGGCGGCCGATGTCGTTGAGGGCGTCCAGCGCAGCGCGGATGCTGCGGCCCGAGAAGAGCACGTCGTCGACGAGGACGACGGTCCGGCCGTCGATGCCCCCGGGCGGGATCTCGGTCGGGCGCGGCGCGCGCGTGGGGTGCTTCGCGAGGTCGTCGCGGTACATCGTGACGTCGAGCGAGCCGACGGGCACGGGGCGGCCGCCGAAGCGCTCGACGAGCGCCGCGAGACGACGGGCGAGCGTGACGCCCCTGGTCGGGATGCCGAGGAGGACGAGGTCGTCGGGGCCCTTGTTGGACTCGAGGATCTCGTGGGCGATCCGCGTCAGGGCACGGGCGATGTCAGCGTCATGCAGCACGGTTCTCGTGCTCATCCGCCGCTCCCTTCTCCGCCTCACGGGACGGTGTTAAAGGTGCAGATGGCTCCAGTCTACCGGGTGCGCGTCAGGGCTCGAGCAGGCCGCGGATGTCGTCGGCCGTGAGCGCCTGCGAGAAGAGCGCGTCGTCGTCCATGACCGCCGAGAACAGGCGCGCCTTGCGCTCCTGCAGGGCCATGACCTTCTCCTCGATCGTGTCGGCCGCGATCATCCGGTAGACCATCACCTGCTTGGTCTGCCCGATGCGATGCGCGCGGTCGACGGCCTGCGCCTCAGCCGCGGGGTTCCACCAGGGGTCGAGGAGGTACACGTAGTCGGCTTCCGTGAGCGTGAGCCCGAATCCGCCGGCCTTGAGGCTGATGAGGAAGACCGGCGCGTCGCCCGAGCGGAAGGACTCCACGACGGCGGGACGGTCGCGGGTCGAGCCGTCGAGGTGCGCGTGCGCGATGCCCTCGCGATCGAGTCGCGCGGCGACGATGTCGAGGTACGACGTGAACTGGCTGAAGACGAGCGCCCTGTGCCCCTCGGCGATGACCTCGGACAGCTGCTCGACGAGCGCGTCGAGCTTGCTCGAGGGGATGTGCGCGTGCGCGGGATCGACGAGCTCGGGCGCGAGGCTCAGCAGGCGCAGGAGGGTGAGCGACCGGAACACGATGAAGCGATTGCGGTCGAGGTCGTCGAGCAGCCCGAGCACCTTCTGGCGCTCGCGCTGGAGCACGGTGTCGTACACCTCGCGGTGCGCGGCGCTCAGCTCGACGTGCAGCCTCTGCTCCTGCTTGGGCGGCAGGTCGTCCGCGACGAGCTCCTTCGTGCGCCGGAGCATGAGGGGGCGGATGCGGCGGCGCAGGCGGGCGAGGCGGCGCTCGCGGTAGTCGGCGCCCTCCTGGTTCTCGGGGACCTTCCCCTTCTCGATCGGCCCGATGTACTCCTCGCGGAACCGCCGTGCCGAGGGGAACAGCCCGGGGGCCGCGAGCGAGAGGAGCGCCCAGAGCTCGGAGAGCCCGTTCTCGAGCGGGGTGCCCGTCACGGCGAACGTCACGTCGGCTCGGAGGTCGGCCGCTGCCCGGTGCACGCCCGTCTGCGGGTTCTTCGCGAACTGCGCCTCGTCGAGGATGAGGCCCGCCCATTCGACCCCCGCGTACTCCGCCGCGTCGAGCCGCAGCAGCGCATACGACGTCACGACGATGTCGGCATCGGCCGCGGCGTCGGCGAGCGTGCCCGACCGCTTCGTGCGCGTCGCGTCGATCCGGTGGACGCGCAGCGATGGCGCGAAGCGCGCCGCCTCGTCGCGCCAGGTCGCGGTGACGGACGTGGGCGCGACGACGAGGAACGGGCGCCGCTCCCCCGCCTCGCGCGTGTGCAGGATGAGCGCGAGCATCTGGATCGTCTTGCCGAGCCCCATGTCGTCGGCGAGGATCCCGCCCAGGCGATGCCGCCACAGGAACGCGAGCCAGTCGAGACCCGCCTGCTGGTAGGGCCGCAGACGTGCCGCGAGCCCCGCAGGCGGCGGGGTCGGCTCGATCCGGTCGATGTCGCGCAGGCCCTCGGCCGTCGCCCGCCACGACGCCGCCGGCGCGGACTCGTCTGCGAGGTCCTCGAAGTCCGCCCAGAGCGCCGTCTGATAGCGGCTGATGCGCGGTCCGGCCTCCCACTCCGACAGTGTCGCGGCCTCGTCCACGAGATCGCGGAGCCGCTGCAGCGCCGGGTGCGCGAGCGAGAAGTAGTCGCCGTCGGCGAGCAGCAGCTTCTTGCGGCGCTGGCTGATCGCGGTGAAGAGCGGGGCGAACGGGATGCGGCGGCCGTCGATGGTCACGACGACGCCGAGATCGAACCAGTCGGCGTCGGTGCTCTCGACGGTCGAGACCGAGATCTCTGGCACGCCGGCGAGCTCGCGGTACCGCCGCCGCGAGCCGCTCGTCTCGACGCGGACGCCCTCCGCCTCGAGCGCGGGCAGGATGCGCTCCGAGAACTCCGCCGCGTCGACGTCGCGCAGCTCGCCCGACGGGGCGAACGGCACGTCGGCAGCGCCCTCCCACGCGCGCGCGATGCGCTCCGCGAGCGCCGCCTCGGCCGCGCCGTCCCGATCCGGGTCCGGCGAGGCCGGGCCGCCCGGCTCGCCCAGCGGATGGCGCGCGAACCCCGCGTAGGCGCACGACAGCGCGTACGTCGTGCGGTCGCCGGGATGGAACGTCACGGCGATCACCGCCTGCGGAGCCGGCCGCTCCGGCACCTCGATGCCCTCGGGAGCGCGCACCTCGACCCGGCGCGCGATCACGGGCAGGGCGTCGCGGACGAACTCCTCCGCATCCTCGGCCGGCACGTCGAGCTCGCCCTGCGCGCCGACGAGGAGGGCGACCGGATCGGCCAGTGCGACCGGTGCGAGCGTGAGGGAGATGCGTCCGCCCTCAGAAGCGAACGCGTAGACGCCCGAGCGCGCGACAGGGCGGACCGAGGCGAGGTCGACCGGCGCGCCGTCGATCTCGATCTCCGCCCGCACGCTCAGCGCGCCGTCGTCCGCCTCGTCGATGCGCACCCGCGCGGACGCCGACCGCGCGAGCCGCACGTCGAGGAGCTTCTGCGTCGGCACGAGGGGGATGCCGAGGCCGTCGGCCGCGCGCAGGTGCGTCCAGAGCAGGGCGGACGGGATCGAGTCGAGCGTGAGCCACTCCGATCCGTCGCCGAACGCGTCGAGCCGGAACACGTCGCGCGCGATGCTGTAGAGCTCGGCGAACCAGCGCGACTGCGCGTGCGGGAATCGGCTGCCGGGCCGTCGGACGGCGTCCCACGACGCATCGCCCTTGATCCACGCGCCCGAGCGGTCGCTGCGCAGGAGCGGCCGCAGCCCCACGAACAGCTCGCCGGCCGTGCCGCGCTCGAGCTGACGCGGATGCGCGGCCTCGGCGCGCCGCGCCTGCCATCCGCCCGCCGAGCGCGCTGGCCGGTGCCGCAGCTCGACCCCGAGCGCGAGCGGGACCGTGTCGGGCGCCGTCGCGGTCTCGGCGGGCGTCACGAGGCTGCGCCACGAGGCGCCGGCTCCGTCGGGGCGCCGCCCCTGCGCGGCGTTCCGCTGCTGCGCGTTGCCCGCGAGCAGCGCCGCGACGACGTGCTTGCAGCGGCTGCGCAGGGGGCAGCTGCACTGCGATGCGACGATCGCCGACGTCCGCGCGTCGAACCGCACCCGCACGGTGTAGCTGCGCGCCGACGATCCGGCGACGCGCGCGGTCAGGGTGACGCCGTCGGTCATCCACCGCGCGTGCTCGACCGCGCCCTCCTGGAAGTACGCGAGCCCGCGCGCGTACGCTCCGTCGTCCGCCATCCTGCGGATGGCGTCGACGGGGACGTACGGCGCGGGCACGCGGAGCGGACCGAGGTCAGTTCGAGCGCGCGATGCGCGCGAGGACGCCGTGCACGAAGGCGCCGGACTCCTCGGTGGAGAGCTCCTTGGCGAGCTCCACGGCCTCGTCGATCGCGACGGCCGTCGGGACCTCGTCGTTGAAGAGGATCTCCCACGTGCCGATGCGCAGCAGCGCCCGGTCGACCGCGGGCATGCGCTCGAGTCTCCAGTCGCGGCTGTGCGTCGTGATCTGCTCGTCGATCTCGTCGCGGTGGTCGATCACGCCGTCGACGATGTCGCGCGCGTACAGCCACGACGCCTGTCGGGCGGGCTCCCCCGCCGCGCGCTTCGCCTCCGCGGCGAGCGTCACCTCGAGGGCGTCGCCGCGGACGTCCGAGGAGAAGAGGATGTCGAGGGCGCGCTTGCGCGCCTTGGTGCGTGCGCTCACTCGCGCGGCTTCAGTTCACGCGGCCGAGGTAGTCGCCCGTGCGGGTGTCGACCTTGACCTTCGTGCCGGTCTCGAGGAACAGCGGGACCTGGATCTCCGCGCCCGTCTCGACGGTCGCGGGCTTCGTGCCGGCCGACGAGCGGTCGCCCTGCAGGCCGGGCTCGGTGTACGTGATCTCGAGCACGACCGACGCCGGCATGTCGAGGTACAGCGGCTGGCCGTCGTGCAGCGCGATCGTGACGAGCTGGTTCTCGAGCAGGTAGTTCGACGCGTCGCCGACGACAGCGGCCGGCACGTTGATCTGGTCGTAGTCCGTCGCGTCCATGAAGACGAACGAGTCGCCGTCGTTGTAGAGGTACGTGAAGTCGCGGCGGTCGACGTTCTGGATGTCGACCTTGGCGCCCGCGTTGAACGTGCGGTCGACCACCTTGCCGGACACGACGTTCTTCAGCTTGGTGCGCACGAAGGCGCCGCCCTTGCCGGGCTTGACGTGCTGGAACTCCACCACGCTCCAGAGCTGTCCGTCGATGGCGAGGACGACGCCGTTCTTGATGTCTGCGGTGGATGCCATGTGCGTAAGTGATCCGTTCGTGTGGATTCGTCGAGAGAACTCAGGGCCCGCGGACGGGCCGAGAGAAGATCCTAGTTCAGATCGACGTGCGTCGGATGGATGACCCGCTTCAGGAAGTCCTGCATGCGCGGGGTCTGCGGGCTGCCGATCACCTGCGCCGCCGGGCCCTCCTCCACGACGACGCCGCCGTCCATGAAGACGACGCGGTCCGCGACGACCCGCGCGAACTCCATCTCGTGGGTGACCACGAGCATCGTCATGCCGTCGTCGGCCAGCTGCCGCATGATCGCGAGCACGTCGCCGACCGTCTCGGGATCGAGCGCCGATGTCGGCTCGTCGAACAGCATGAGGTGGGGATCCATCGAGAGCGACCGCGCGATCGCGACGCGCTGCTGCTGGCCCCCCGACAGCTGGTCGGGGTACCGTCCCGCGAGCGCGCCCAGCCCCACGCGGTCGAGGTTGGCCTGCGCGATGCGCTCGGCCTCCGCCTTCGGCCGCCGCAGGACCTTGAGCTGCGCGACCGTGCAGTTCTCGAGGACCGTGAGGTGCGGGAAGAGGTTGAACTGCTGGAACACCATCCCCACGTGGCGGCGCAGCTCGTCGATGTCGAGGTCGGGGTCGGTGACCTCGCGGCCGCCGACCTCGATCGCGCCGCCGGTCGGCTCCTCGAGGAGGTTGACGCAGCGCAGCAGCGTCGACTTGCCCGAGCCCGACGGCCCGATGAGGCAGACGACCTCGCCGGGAGCGACCTCGAGGTCGATGCCCTTGAGCACCTCGTTCGAGCCGTACGACTTCCGCAGCCCGCGGATCACGACGCCGAACTGCGCGGCGTTCTCGGATGTGCCGGTCATGTCTCGTCCTCCGACGTCTATCGCCTGGTCCGCGCCGTGCGGGACTCGAAGCGCCGCGACAGCTGGCTGAGCGGCAGCGTGATGATGAGGTACATGGCGCCCGCGACGACGAGCGGGGTGATGCCGGCGCCGTACTGCAGGATGCCGTCGCGGCCGAGCTTGGTGAGCTCGAAGCTCTCGGCGGCGAGGCCGATCACGTAGATGAGCGATGTGTCCTTCGTGACGAGGATGAACTCGTTCGTCAGCGGGGGCAGCACCATCCGGAACGCCTGCGGGATGACGATCGTGAGCATCGCGCGCCATCCGGGCATCCCGAGCGACCGCGCGGCCTCGTACTGGCCGCGCGGGACGGCCTGCAGGCCCGCCCTGAGCGTCTCGGCGATGTACGCGGCGGCGACGATCCCGAGCGAGAGCATCACGACGAGGATCGTCGGCCAGCGCGTCCCCGGGAACGCGGCCGGCACGCCGAACCCGAAGGCGATGAACACGAGCAGCGCGGGGATGCCGCGGAAGAACTCGATGTACGCGGTCGCGATCCAGCGGTACGGCGCGAACGATGACAGCTTCATGAGCGCCAGGAGCATCCCGAGCGCGAGGCCGAGCGCGAAGGACACGATCGTGTAGACGATCGTGTTCTTGAGCCCGACGAGGATGATCCCGGGGAACATCCCCGCGACGGCCGGGAAGTCGAAGAACGAGTCGAGGATCCGCGGCCAGTCGATGACGATCGCCAGGACGACGATCAGCGCGACGAAGACCCCAGCCTGCGCGTACTGCGCCGTCCGCGCGCGCTGGCGTGCGGTGAGTGCCATCGGGCGCCCCGCCTAGGAGCCCTCGCCGAACCAGGTCGCCTTGAGCTCGTCGAGCTCGCCGGACTCGGTCAGGCGCTGCAGAGTGCCGTTCACGACCTCGAGCAGCGCCGTGTCGCCCTTCTCGACCGCGATGCCGAGCTTCTCGCCGGTCTCGAAGTCGGCCACGCGCTCGAAGCCCTCCTCGTCCTTCACGCCGTACGCGAGGACCGAGACGTTCCCGAGCACGGCGTCGACCGTCCCGGCCTTGAGCGCCTCGAGCTGGAGGCCGGCGTTCTCGAAGCCGATCGGCGAGATGCCGTTCTCCTGCGCGTACGCCTCGCCCGTCGTCCCCGACTGCACGCCGACCTGCTTGCCGACCGCCGACTCGAGGTCGGTGATGCCGGAGTCCGCGCTCGCGATGAGCGTGAGGTCGTCGTCCATGTAGGGCTCGGAGAAGTCCATGTTGCCCTTGCGCTCCTCGGTGATCGAGATCGAGGAGATCGCCGCGTCGCACTTGTCGAACGACAGGCCCGACTGGATGGACTCGAACGAGTCGACGATCACCTCGAGCTCGGCGTCCAGGTCGGCCGCGATCTCGTTGGCGATGTCGATGTCGAAGCCGACGGTGTCGCCGTTGTCGTCGATGAACTCGAACGGCTCGTAGGGGATGTCGGAGCAGACGGTGAACGTGCCGGGCTCGACGAGGGAGACGCCGCCCTCCTCGGCCGGCTCCTCGCCGGCGCCGGAGGCGCATCCTGCGAGGGCGAGGCCGGCCGTGCCGGTGACGAGCAGTGCGGTGATCGCACGGGAGCGGAGCTGCATCATCGCGACGCCTTCCTTCTGGGTGACGAGAGGGACTCTCGGGTGCTGTTGGGCCATCCTAGTCACGGGGTCGGCCGGCCTGGAGGATGCGACCCGCGTCCTCCTCGCCGATCTCCTGGTATGCCGCGAAGAGGAGTGACTCGTCGGGCGCCTGCGCGACCGTCGGCTTCCCGATGTCGTCGAGGAGCACGAACCGCAGCATGCCCGCGCGCGCCTTCTTGTCGCGCTGCATGGTGGCCAGCAGCTGCGTCCACGCGCCCATCCGGTACGTCGTGGGCAGCCCGAGCGCGGTGAGGATGGCGCGGTGGCGGTCGACGGCGGCGTCCGAGAGCCGGCCCGCGAGTCGCGACAGCTCGGCGGCGTACATCATGCCGATCGAGACGGCCGCGCCGTGCCGCCAGCGGTAGCGCTCCGCGTGCTCGATCGCGTGGCCCAGGGTGTGGCCGTAGTTGAGCGTCTCGCGCACGCCCGACTCGCGGAAGTCCTCCCCCACGACGTCGGCCTTCATCCGGATCGCGAGCTCGATGCAGCGGCGGAACTCGGGGGTCGACGGGTCGGTCGCACGGGCCGGATCGGCCTCGACGATGTCGAGGATCTCCGGGTACCGGATGAAGCCGGCCTTCACGACCTCGGCGAATCCCGCGACGGCCTCGTTCTGCGGCAGGGTCGCGAGCAGGTCGAGGTCGCACAGCACGGCGCGGGGCGCCCAGAACGCGCCGACGAGGTTCTTGCCCTCCGCGGTGTTGATGCCGGTCTTGCCGCCGACGGCCGCATCGACCATGCCGAGGACGGTCGTGGGGATCTGCACGACGTCGACGCCGCGCAGCCACGTGGCCGCGACGAAGCCCGCGAGGTCGGTCACGGCGCCGCCGCCGAGCCCGACGACCGCGTCCGTGCGCGTGAAGTCGGCCTGTCCCATGATCTGCCAGCAGAACGCGGCGACCTCGACGCGCTTGGCCTGCTCCGCGTCGGGAACCTCGGCGAGGAGGACCTCGCGCCCCGTGCCGCCCATGAGGCGCTCGCGCAGCTCCTCCGCGCGCGCCCCGAGCGAGGGCTGGTGCACGACGAGCACCTTCTTCGCAGCCGGCGGGAGCACCTCGCCGAGGCGCGCGAGCACCCCGCTGCCGACGATGACGTCGTACCCTGGCGTGCCGGCCACGCTGATCACGGTGTCGCTCATGACTCCTCCTCCGTGCGCGCCGCGCGCGCTGTCGTCTCGTCGTCGGCGGGCTCGTCGCCGCGCAGCCACGCCACGATCCGCTCGACCGTGCGCTGGGTCGGGCCGCGCGACGTGTCGAACACGGCGTCCGCCACCTCCGCGTACAGGGGCTCGCGCTCGGCGCGGATGCGCGCCCACTCGGCCACCGGATCGACGTCGCCGTTGAGCAGCGGGCGCTTCTGGCCCCGGATGCGGTGGGCGATCGCGGTCTCGTCGACCGTCAGGAGCACGACGCGGTGCGCGCGCAGGCGCTCGCGCGTCTCGGCGGAGAGGACGGCGCCTCCCCCGAGCGCCACGACGCCGCCGCCCTCGAGCGCCGTGCGCACGGCCTCGCGCTCGATCTCGCGGAAGCGCGCCTCGCCCTCGCGCGCGAAGAGCTCGGCGATCGGGCCGTGCGCGCGGACGATCGCGGTGTCGGTGTCGGTGAACGGGAGACCGAGGGCGCGCGCGACGCGCTTGCCGAGGCTCGACTTGCCGGCCCCCATCGGGCCGACGAAGACGATCGCGCCTGCCGCGTGGCCGTCAGAGGACGGCGTCATGCGCGAGGGCGGCCGTGCGCTGCGTCTCGGGGATCGCGGCGAGGTAGGCCTCGAGGTTGCGGCGCGTCTCGGCGACCGAGTCGCCGCCGAACTTCTCGAGCACGGCCTCGGCCAGCACGATCGCCGTCATCGCCTCGGCGACGACGCCGGCAGCCGGCACGGCGCAGACGTCGGAGCGCTGGTGATGCGCCGACGCGGTGTCGCCGGTCGCGACGTCGATCGTCCGGAGCGCGTGCGGCACGGTCGCGATCGGCTTCATGCCGGCCCGCACACGCAGGATCGTGCCCGTGGACATCCCGCCCTCGGTGCCGCCCGCGCGGTCGGAGCCGCGCACGATGCCGTCGTCGCCGGCGAACAGCTCGTCGTGCGCCTGCGACCCGCGGCGCCGGGTGGTCTCGAAGCCGTCGCCGACCTCGACGCCCTTGATCGCCTGGATGCTCATGAGCGCCTGCGCGAGCTTCGCGTCGAGGCGGCGGTCCCAGTGCACGTGCGAGCCGAGCCCCGGGGGCAGGCCGTACGCGAGCACCTCGACGATGCCGCCGAGCGTGTCGCCGTCCTTCTTGGCGGCATCGACCTCGGCGACCATCCGCGCGCTCGTGTCCGCATCGAAGCAGCGCAGCGGATCCGCGTCGAGCGCGGCGACGTCGTCGGGCGCGGGGAGCGGCGCGTCATCCGGCACGCGCACGGGGCCGATCGACAGCGTGTGGCTCACGAGGCGGATGCCCAGCTCGCCGAGGAAGCACCGCGCCACGGCGCCGAGTGCGACGCGGGCGGCGGTCTCGCGGGCGCTCGCGCGCTCGAGGATCGGCCGCGCCTCGTCGAAGCCGTACTTCTGCATGCCCACGAGATCGGCGTGTCCGGGGCGCGGGCGGGTGAGCGGGGCGCCGCGGCCGCGCGACTTCTCCGTGAGCTCGACGGGCTCCGCGCTCATCACCTCGGTCCACTTCGGCCACTCGGTGTTGCCGATGCGCAGGGCGATCGGGCTGCCCATGCTGAGGCCGTGGCGGATGCCGCCCGAGATCGACAGCTCGTCCTGCTCGAACTTCATGCGCGATCCGCGCCCGTAGCCCAGCTTGCGGCGCTGCAGGTCTTCCTGGATGGCGGAGGCCGTGACGGGGACGCCTGCGGGCAGTCCCTCCATGATGGCGATGAGTTCGGGGCCGTGCGATTCGCCGGCGGTCAGCACGCGGAGCATGGCCACTAGTCTCCCATGAGCGCGGAGCGCATCGCGGCCACGACCTCGTCCTCGCGGTCGAGGGGCGCCTCGGGGTCGCCCGTCGTGAAGATCCGCACCTGCAGAACGGCCTGGTGCAGCAGCATCCCGAGACCCGAGTGCGCATCGCCGTCCGCCCAGCGTCGGGCGAGCGCCGACGGCCACGGCGCGTACGCCACGTCGAAGAGCGGCCCTCCGGCCGCCGCGAGGCGGTCCGCCTGCGCACCGGGCAGCTCCGCCCCGCCGGGGAGCGTCGCGATCGTGAGGTCGGCCGGCGCGTGCGGATGGTCGAACGACGACACCCGCACGTCGATCCCCGCGCGCTCGCCGATCGCCACGAGGGGCGCCGCGCGCTCGGCGCTGCGGGCGACGACGTCGACGCGACGCGCGCCCATCTCCCCCACCGCGACGAGCGCGGAGGACGCGGTCGCTCCCGCCCCCGCGATGCGCGCGGTCTCGAGCCGCCTGATGCCGAGCTCGTCGAGCGCGCGGACGATCCCGCCGACGTCGGTGTTGAACCCGAGCGGGCCCTCGCCGTCCCACTGCGCGATGCCCGGCAGGTCGGGTGACGGCGTGCCGAAGAACAGCGTGTTGACCGCGCCCGTGAGCTCGGCGCGTCGCCCGCGCCACGCCGCCGCGCGGTGCGCCTGCTCCTTGAGCGGCATCGTCACGGCGAGACCACGCCATGCGCGCTCCGCGAGAGCGGCGTCGAACGCGTCGCGGGAGACCCGCCGCCGCTCGAAGACCCAGTCGAGCCCGAGCACGCGGTACGCGGCCCCGTGGAGCTGCGGCGAGCGGCTGTGCGCGATCGGGTCGCCCCAGACCTCGAGACGGATCTCACTCACAGTAGGTCGAGTTCTCCTCGCTCGCCCTGCACCACTCCTGGAGGCGTGCCACGGCGGCCTCGTGCTCGGCGAGGGTGCTCGAGAACACGGTCTCGCCGGTGGCGAGGTCGACCGGCACGAAGTACAGCCAGTCCCCTTCCGCGGGCGAGATGGCCGCGGCGATCGCGGCCTCGCCGGGGAGGCCGATGGGTCCTGCGGGCAGCCCCTCGTGCACGTACGTGTTGTACGGGTTCGACGCGTCGGCGCGCTGCTCGTCGGTCGTCCACACGGTGTGGGTGCTGTCGGCGCCGTAGGCGACCGTCGCGTCGGACTGCAGGAGCATGCCCTGCTCGACGCGGTTGTAGAACACGCGCGCGATCTTGGGCATGTCGTCCTCGCCGCCGGCCTCGCGCTGCACGAGCGCGGCCATCGTGAGGATCTCGAAGCGGTTCTCCGGCGCGACGCCCTGTGCGTCGAGACGCTCGAACATCTCGTCCACGAGCACGCGGATGACGTCGTCGGCTGTCGCGTCGGGATCGAACGTGTACGTCGCGGGGAACAGGTAGCCCTCGATGCTCGGCGCCTCTTCGGGGATGCCGAAGCGCGTGTAGTCCTCCGCCGCGGCCTGGAGCTCCTCGAGCGGGATGTCGGTGACCTCCGCGATGTTCTCGAGCGCATCGGCGGCAAAGCTGCCCTCCGTGATGAGCACGGTGTTCTCGAGGCGCGTCGCGGGGTCGTTCAGCGCCTCGAGCGCGGCAGCCGAGGTCATCTTCCTCTGCAGCTGGTACACGCCGGGCTGGAAGGTCGTCTCGTCGCCGGTCTCGATGAGGTGGCGGTAGAAGGAGTCGCTCTCGAGCGTGACGCCGGCCTCGTGCAGCGTCTGCGAGATGGCCTCTCCGGTGTCGCCCTCGGAGATCGTGACGAGCGCCTCGCCGGTCGCCTGCCCCTCCTCGTAGTCATGCGGGCCGTCCCAGCCCATCACCGACGCGATGCGCTCGCCGTATGCGCTCCAGACCCACAGACCGCCCGCGACGACACCGCCGAGCAGCAGGAGGACGATGAGAGCGGAGATGAGGCAGCCGAGCCGGCTTCCCCTGCGCTTCGCCGGGCGCTCCGCGTGCTCGGGGGCGAACAGGTCCTCGAGGCCGGCCGGACGCCGGTCCTCGGGTGCGGGCTCCGCCGCCTGCCGTTCGGGAGCCGGAGCAGCGAGGGGCGCCGCGGCGCCCGCGACGTCGTGCGCCGCAGCGCTGGGCAGCTTGCGCCGCGCCTCCGCCGCGAGCTCGCGCTCACGGCGCTCGCGCCGGGTGAGGGCGCGCTCGGCGCGGGGATCGGGGGAATCGGGCATGCGGATGTCTACTCCAAACCGGTGCGGACGGCGATCCCGGGGGCGACCCCCGTCTGCTTCTCCGTGTCGACCGCGTGCTGCAGCAGCACGACCGCGGCGACCTGGTCGACAATGCTACGCGACCCCTTCTGGGATCGGCCGGACTGCCGCAGCGCCGTGTGAGCGCTCACGGTGCTGAGCCGCTCGTCGACCATGCGCACGGGCGCCGCCTGCGCGGTCGCGAGCTCGGCGGCGAAGTCCCGCGCGTCCTGCGTCGAGGGCGTGTCGTCGCCGCGCATGTTGAGCGGGAGCCCGACGACGATCTCGACCGGCTCGTGCTCGGCCGCGAGCTCGACGAGCCGCGCGATCGAGCGGTCGTCGCGCGGCACGGTCTCGACGGGCACGGCGAGCATCCCGTCGGGGTCGCACCGCGCGACGCCCACGCGCGCCTTCCCCACGTCGACGCCGAGGCGGACGCCCCGGCGGAACCCGGTCATGCAGCGAGACCCGCGCGCACCGCGTCGAGCGCGGCCGGCAGGGCGGTCGCGTCGGCGCCGCCGCCCTGCGCCATGTCGTCGCGCCCGCCTCCGCCGCCGCCGAGAGCGGCGGCCGCGGCCTTCGCGAGCGCGCCGGCCTTCGCGCCGGCGCTCCGGGCCGCCTCGTTGGTCGCGACGATGACCACGGGCCGTCCCGACACCTCGGCGCCGAGGGCCACCACGGCCGCATCCGCCCCGAGCCGGTCGCGCACCTGCGTCACGAGGGCGCGCACGTCGTCGGGCGAGCCGACCGATCCGAGGGACTCCGCGACGACCCGGTAGGCGCCCGTGCGCACCGCGGCGTCCGCGAGCGCCGGCACGCGCTCGGCGAGGGCCTTCGCCTCGAACTGGGCGATCCGCTTCTCGGCCGCCTTGAGGGCGGCGGCGAGCTCGGAGACCCGCGCCGGCAACTGCTCCTTCGGCGTCTTGAGGGCGGCCGTGAGCTCGTTCACGAGCGCGCGCTCGGCGGTCAGCTCGCGGAACGCGTCGAGCCCGACCAGGGCCTCGACCCGGCGGTTGGACGCGCCGACCGAGGACTCGCCCGTGATGCTGATGAGCCCGACCTCCGCCGACGTCGATACGTGCGTGCCGCCGCACAGCTCCCGCGACCAGGGTCCGCCGATGTCGACCATCCGGACCTTCTCGCCGTACTTCTCGCCGAACAGCGCCATCGCGCCCGCGGCCTTCGCCTCGTCCAGCGACAGCACACGCGTGGTCACCTCGAGGTTGTCCCGCACGGCGTTGTTGGCGATCTCCTCGATCTCGCTCCGCGTGGCGGGGCTCAGCGCCTGCCCCCACGTGAAGTCGAAGCGGAGGTATCCCGCGCGGTTGAGCGAGCCGGCCTGCGTCGCGCCCTTGCCGAGCGTGTCGCGCAGCGCGGCGTGCACGAGGTGCGTCGCGGAGTGCGCCTGCGTCGCGGCGCGGCGGTTCGCCGCGTCGACGACCGTCGTCGCGGGCTGGCCGACGCCGACCTCGCCGCGCGTGACCTCGACCGTGTGGCTCACGAGGCCCGCGACCGGGCGCTGGACGTCGAGCACCTCGAGCTCGAAGCCCGGGCCGACGATCGTGCCCTTGTCGGCGACCTGTCCGCCCGACTCCGCGTAGAGCGAGGTCTCCGCGAGGATGACCTCGGCGATCTGCCCCTGGAGCGCCTGCGGCACGCTGAGGCCGTCGACGAGCACGCCGAGCACGGTCGACTCGGTCTCGAGATCGGTGTACCCCGTGAACTGCGTCTCTCCGAGTGCGCGGAACTCGCGGTACACGCCGACGTCGGCGATCGCGCGCTTGCGGGAGCGGGCGTCGGCCTTCGCGCGCTGCTTCTGCTCCTGCATGAGCGCGTCGAAGGCGTCGCGGTCGACGCCGAGTCCGGCCTCCTCGGCGATCTCGAGGGTGAGATCGATCGGGAAGCCGTAGGTGTCGTGCAGGAGGAACGCCTCGGGGCCCGCGAGCGTCGCGCCGCCGGCCGCCTTCGTCTTCGACACGGCCGTGTCGAGGATGGTCGAGCCCGCCGTGAGCGTGCGCAGGAAGGTCTCCTCCTCGGCGAACGCGTACGACGAGATCCGCTGCCAGTCGGACTCGACCTCGGGGTAGCCGGCCTTCATGGCGTCGCGCGACGCCTCGAAGAGCGCGGGGAAGGTGGCCTCCTCGACGCCGAGCAGGCGCATCGAGCGGACCGTGCGCCGCATGAGTCGGCGCAGGATGTAGCCCCGGCCCTCGTTCGAGGGCGTGACGCCGTCGCTGAGGAGCATGAGCGACGAGCGCACGTGGTCGGCGATGACGCGGAAGCGCACGTCGTCGCCGTGGTCGACCCCGTAGCGGCGGCCGGAGAGCTCGACCGCGCGGTCGAGCACGGGACGCACCTGGTCGGTCTCGTACATGTTCTCGACGCCCTGCTTGAGGAACGCGACGCGCTCGAGACCCATGCCCGTATCGATGTTCTTCTTCGGCAGCTCGCCGACGATGTCGAACTCGGTCTTGGACCGCACGTTCTCGATCGCGTTCTGCATGAACACGAGGTTCCAGATCTCGAGGAAGCGGCTGTCGTCGACCGCGGGGCCGCCGTCGCGGCCGTAGGCGGGCCCCCGGTCGACGTAGATCTCCGAGCACGGTCCGGCCGGTCCCGGCTGGCCGGTCGTCCAGAAGTTGTCCGCGCGTCCGAGTCGCTGGATGCGCTCCGCGGGGATGCCGGCGACCTTCCGCCACAGCGCGGCGGCCTCGTCGTCGTCCTCGTACACCGTGACCCACAGGTCGCGCTCGGCGAACCCGAGCCCGCCATCCGCCTCGCTCGTCGTGAGGAGCTCCCACGCGTACGCGATCGCGCCCTCCTTGAAGTAGTCGCCGAACGACCAGTTGCCGAGCATCTGGAAGAACGTGCCGTGGCGGGCGGTCTTGCCGACCTCCTCGATGTCGTTCGTCCGGATGCACTTCTGCACATCGGCCGCGCGCGGGTACGGTGCGGGCACCACTCCCGTCAGGTACGGGATGAACGGCACCATGCCCGCGATCGTGAACATGATCGACGGGTCGTCGCTCACGAGCGACGCCGAGGGCACGATGGTGTGATCGTTCTTCTCGAAGTAGTCGAGGTAGCGCTGCGCGATCTCCGCGGTCTTCATGAGGTGGGGATTCGTCCTTGCTGTACGTGCGAAAGCGGCCGCCGATCGGGCGGCCGCGGGAACGTCGAGGGTCAGGCGTCGACGGCGGCGCCGCGGCGGGCTGCCTCCGCGTTGTAGGCATCCGACATGCGCTCGGTGAACTCGTCGATGCGCGCGTCGATCGCCGCGAGGAGCTCGTGGCCGCGGGGGTCCTTGTTCATGAGGTGCGCGACGACGAGGCCGCCCCCGATGCCGAGCAGGAACCACAGCAGCTTCTTCATGTCATCCGTCCTCGCGCCCGTCGCGTCCGTCGGCGCCGCGCGTGCGGCGCGGCGTCCTCCCATCCTAGTTCCGAAAGGGAGCGCGAAAGCGAGAGGGCGCCGGGGCCGAAGCCCCGACGCCCTCCCGACGCGTGTCGCGATGCGCGATCAGCGCGCCGCGTAGTACTCGACGACGAGCTGCACGTCGCAGGTGACGGGCACCTCGACGCGCTTCGGACGACGCACGAGCTTCGCCTGGAGCTTGTCGAGCTCGACCTCGATGTAGCCCGGGACCGGGGGCAGGACCTCGGCGTGACCGCCGGCCGCTGCGACCTGGAAGGGCTCCAGCGCCTCGCTCTTGGCCTTGACCTCGATGGTCTGGCCCGGCTTCACGCGGAACGAGGGACGGTCGACGATCTTGCCGTCGACGAGGATGTGGCGGTGCACCACGAACTGGCGAGCCTGCGCCGTCGTGCGGGCGAAGCCCGAACGCAGCACGAGGGCGTCGAGGCGCATCTCGAGGAGCTCGACGAGGTTCTCACCGGTCAGGCCGTCCTGGCGACGGGCCTCGTTGAACGCGATGCGCAGCTGCTTCTCGCGGATGCCGTACTGCTCGCGCAGACGCTGCTTCTCACGCAGGCGGACGGCGTAGTCGCTGTCGGCCTTGCGCTTGGTGCGGCCGTGCTGGCCGGGGCCGTAGGGGCGCTTCTCGAGGTAGCGCGCGGCCTTCGGGGTGAGCGCGACGCCGAGCGCGCGCGAGAGGCGGACCTTGCGGCGGTCCTGGGACTTGGTGACCATGGTTTCCTTTCACGTGGCCGCGACTGTCGCGGACACACGGACGTACATCGCTCTTCTCCCGTTGTGGGCGTACGCCGGACTGCCCGGAGGAATGCGAAGAGGGATGTGCCCGGATTTCGAGCCGACTCAGCTTATCAGACCGCGCCGGCGACGACGCTCGGCGATCAGCCCTCGAGGATGCGGCGGATGCGCTCGAGCCGTGCCGACACCTCGCGCTCGCCGCCGTGGTTCGTCGGCTCGTAGTAGCGGGTGCCGACGAGCTCGTCCGGCAGGTACTGCTGCGGCACGACGCCGACGTCGCTGTCGTGCGGATAGAGGTAGCCCTTGCCGTGCCCCAGGCGCTTCGCCCCCGCGTAGTGCGCGTCGCGGAGGTGCTTCGGCACGGGCCCCATCCGCCCGGCCTTCACATCCGCGATCGCCGAGCTGATCGCACGGTACGCGGCGTTCGACTTCGCCGCGGTCGCGAGGTAGATCGTCGCCTCGGCGAGCGGGATGCGCCCCTCCGGCATGCCGATGAAGGCGACCGCGTCGGCCGCGGCGACCGCGATCTGGAGCGCCTGCGGGTCGGCGAGACCGATGTCCTCCGCGGCGTGGACGACGAGGCGGCGCGCGATGAAGCGCGGATCCTCCCCCGCCTCGATCATCCGCGCGAGGTAGTGCACGGCGGCGTCGGGGTCGGAGCCCCTGATCGACTTGATGAACGCGCTGATGACGTCGTAGTGCTCGTCGCCCTGGCGGTCGTACCGCAGGAGCGCGCGGTCGACGGCCTGGGACACGTGGTCGGCGGTGATCAGGGGCCGGACGTCGGCGTCTCGCTCCTCTGCCGTCGCGCGGTCGTCCGCCGCCTCCGACGCGGCGACCCCCGCGCTCGCCTCGAGCGCCGTGAGCGCCCGTCGCGCGTCGCCCGACGCGAGCTGGATGAGCGCGGCGCGCGCCTCGGGCGCCAGCACGACCGCGTCGGCGAGTCCGCGCGCATCGGACACGGCGCGGTCGATGAGCGAGCCGAGGTCGTCGTCGGTGAGCGGCTGGAGCGTGAGGAGGAGCGAGCGCGACAGGAGCGGCGAGATCACCGAGAACGACGGGTTCTCGGTGGTCGCCGCGATGAGGATGACCCAGCCGTTCTCGACGCCAGGGAGGAGCGCGTCCTGCTGCGCCTTCGTGAACCGGTGGATCTCGTCGAGGAAGAGGATGGTCGACTGCCCGTACAGGTCGCGCTGATTGAGCGCCTCCTGCATGACCTCGCGCACATCCTTCACGCCCGCGGTGATCGCCGACAGCTCGACGAAGCGGCGGCCCGACGAGCGCGCGATGGCCTGCGCGAGCGTCGTCTTCCCCGTGCCGGGAGGCCCCCAGAGGATGACCGAGACGGTGCCGGGCTTGGTCGCGTTCGGATCGGCGAGGGCGACGATCGGCGAGCCCGGCCGCAGCAGGTGCGCCTGGCCGGCGACCTCGCTCAGCGACGTCGGGCGCATGCGCACGGCGAGCGGCGCCTGCCCCTGGAAGAGCGCGGAGGCGGAGGTCATCGTTCCAGGCTAGTCCGGACCGCCGACACCGGCCTGGGCCAGGGCGACACGGCACGGGTTTGGGAGCCCGCGGGGCGGCGGCGTAGTCTCTTGCCCGGCTCAGACCGTGAACGAAGGAGAATCCGTTGGCCAACGGGAAGAACCGTGCCGAGCGCGAGGCGCGTGAGCGCGCGCGTCTGTACGAGGCCCGCAGGCGTCTCCACGAGACGCAGGTCGCCCGACGTCGACGCGACAACGTCATCGCCCTGAGCGCCGCAGCCGTCGTCATCGCGGGCGCCATCGCGGCGCAGGCGCTGTTCTACTCCGTCGGCCCCGGCGCACCGGAGCCGACCCCGACGCCGTCGCCGACCGGAACCACCGTCCCGGCGCCGCTCGAGACGCCCGCGGCCACGACGCCCGCACCCTCGGAGACGCCCGCAGCGGAATGACGTCCGCCGCAGACCGCGGCCACGGCCCGTACTAGGCTGGGGCGCGTCCTGTTCCCCTCCCGCGGATGCCCGCGCAAGGAGATTCCTGTGTCGATTCCCGAGCACACCCCCCAGACCGACTCCACGCCCGAGGAGGCGGCCGTCGCGGCCGACGTCGAAGCGACGACCGCCGACGCGGACGCGCTCACGGAGAAGGCCATCGCCGACAGCGCCGTCGTCGAGGCCGGCGAGGTCCCCGCCCCCGACGGCGATGACGCCGCGAGCCCGGCGGCTCCCGCCGACGAGACGCCCGCCGAGGACGCACCCGTTCCGACGGACGAGACCCCGGCCGAGCCCGAGCCTGCGCCCGCCGCCGAGGCGCCCGCCCCCGTTCCGTCGCCGCGTCCGGGTCCTCCGGCTCCCGCGGCGTCCGCCGAGCCGACCGAGCCCGGCGCCGTCGTCGTCGAGGAGACCTGGGGCCGCGTGACCGAGAACGGCGTCGTGTCCGTCCGCGAGGGCGACCAGTGGCGCGTCGTCGGCGAGTTCCCCGACGGCACGCCGCAGGAGGCGCTCGACTACTTCGTGCGCAAGTTCGCCGACCTCGAGTTCAAGGTCGCGACCCTCGAGCAGCGCCACACGCGCGGCGGCGCCTCCGCGAGCGACCTGCGCGGTCAGGCCACCCGCCTTCAGAAGGACGTCGTCGGCGCGACGGCCGTGGGCGACCTCGCCGGCCTCGAGAAGCGGCTGACGACGCTCATCGAGGCGCTCGCCGAGGCGACGGCCGAGGAGGCCGCGGCCGCCCGCGCCGCCGTCGAGGCCGCGATCGTCGAGCGCACCGCGATCGTCGAGAAGGCCGAGGCCCTCGCGGCGCGCGATCCCAAGACGGTCCAGTGGAAGCAGGCGACGGCCGAGCTGTCCGACCTCTTCGCGGCCTGGCAGAACCACCAGCAGAATGGGCCGCGCCTTCCCAAGGCGCAGGCGCAGGCGCTGTGGAAGCGATTCCGCGATGCCCGCTCGACGGTCGAGCGTCAGCGTCGCGCGTTCTTCGCCGAGCTCGACGAGGTGCACAAGGCCGCGCGGGACGCGAAGAACCGCCTCATCGAGCGGGCCGAGGCGCTCGCGCCGCGCGGCGAGGAGGGCATCCCCGCCTACCGCACGCTCCTCGACGAGTGGAAGCGCTCGGGCCGCGCAGGCCGCAAGGCCGACGACGCGCTCTGGGCGCGCTTCAAGGCGGCCGGCGACGCCCTGTACCAGGCGCGCGCCGAGCGCGACGCCGCCGAGCAGGCCGAGTCGGCTCCCCGCATCGAGGCGCGCAAGGCCCTGCTCGAGGAGGCGAAGGTCGTCCCGGACACGAAGGACCTGACCGAGGCGCGACGCATCCTGACGGGCATCCAGCGCCGCTGGGACGAGGTGGGCCGCATCTTCCCGCGCGACGTCGAGCGCGGGCTCGACGACCAGCTCCGCAAGATCGAGCAGGAGCTCAAGCAGCGCGAGGACCTCGACTGGAAGCGCAACAACCCGGAGACGAAGGCCCGCGCCAACGACCTCGGCAGCCAGCTCCGCGAGGCGATCGAGAAGCTCCAGGAGGAGCTCGCCGCCGCCGAGGCGAAGGGCGACCGCAAGGCGATCGCCGACGCCAAGGAGGCGCTCGAGGCCCGACAGACCTGGCTGCGCGCGATCGGCGGCTGACCGCGCGCCGCAAGCGGCCCTCGTCCACCGGACGGGGGCCGCTTCGTCGTCCACAGGCATCCACGCGACCCCCGACGCGCGCGGGACACTGGCCCGCATGAGCACCGCCGTCCTCTTCCCCGGGCGGCGCTTCAGCGTCGCGGAGCTGCGCGCGGCGTGCCTCGACGGCGAGCTCGTCCCGTTCGGGGAGGGCTTCCTGCCCGCGGACGCGCCCACCCCGCCGCTCGTCCGGGCCGCGGCGCTCGCGCCGCTTCTGTCGCCGAGCTGCGCGTTCGTCGGGATGGCGGCGGCCTGGATCCACGGGGCGACCGGCGAGCCGCCGGACCCGCTCGACGTGCAGCGCGCGGTCCCCTGGCGCATCACCCGCGTCGTCGATCGGCGTCTCCGCTTCCACGACCAGGAGCTCTCCCCCGCCGACGTCGCTCTCCTCGGCGACACCGCGGTCGCCACGCCGGCGCGCACCCTCGCCGACCTGGCGCGGGACGCCGCGCGTCCCGATCCGCGAGACCGCGGATCAGCCGATGCGGTGGCGCGCCTCGCCGCCGACGAGTCCACGCGCCGCGCGGCGCTCGCGTGGTTCCGTGCGCATCCTCGGCGCACCCACGCGGTCGCGGCCGTCGCCCTCCTCCACGAGCTCGGACCGTACGGCCGCGGCGCGGCCGATCAGGAGGACGTCACGCGGTAGACGTCGTAGACGCCGTCGATGCGGCGCACGGCGTTCAGCACGCGATCGAGATGCACCGTGTCGCCCATCTCGAACACGTACCGCGAGATCGCGAGGCGCTCGCGCGTCGTGGACACGTTCGCCGACAGGATGTTGACGTGATGCTCGCTGAGCACGCGCGTGATGTCGGACAGGAGGCCTGCGCGGTCGAGGGCCTCGACCTGGATCTGCACGAGGAAGACGCTCTTGGTCGTCGGCGCCCACTCGACGTCGATCATCCGCTCGGGGTTGTCCTTGAGCGCACGGACGTTCGTGCAGTCCGCGCGGTGCACCGAGACGCCCTGCCCGCGCGTGATGAAGCCGACGATCTCGTCCCCGGGCACGGGCGTGCAGCACTTCGCGAGCTTCACGAGGATGTCGTCGGCTCCGCGCACGAGGACCCCGGAGTCCCCGCCGTGCACCTTCCGCTGCGACGCGGTCGCCGGCAGGTCGAGCGGACCCGTGGCGGGCTCGACCGTCTGGTGCAGCGCGGTGACCTTCTCGAGCACCGACTGCGTCGAGGTGTGCCCCTCGCCGACCGCGGCGTAGAGCGCGGAGACGTCCTCGAGGCGCAGCTGGTGCGCGACCTCCGCGAGCGAGTCCTTGAGGTTCTGCAGCGGCATGTTGTGGCGGCGCATCGCGCGCGCGATGGCCTCCTTGCCCTGCTCGATGGCCTCGTCGCGGCGCTCCTTCGTGAACCAGCCGCGGATCTTGTTGCGCGCGCGCGAGCTCTTGACGAACGCGAGCCAGTCCTGGCTCGGGCCCGCGTCGGGGTTCTTCGAGGTGAAGACCTCGACGATGTCGCCCGAGTTCAGCTGGGAGTCCAGCGGCACGAGACGTCCGTTGACCTTGGCGCCCATCGTGCGATGGCCGATCTCGGTGTGCACGGCGTAGGCGAAGTCGACGGGGGTCGCGCCCGCGGGCAGGCCGATCACGCGTCCCTTCGGCGTGAAGACGTAGACCTCCTTCGCGCCGATCTCGAAGCGCAGCGAGTCGAGGAACTCGCCCGGATCCTTCGTCTCGGCCTGCCAGTCGCTCAGGCGCGCGACCCAGGCCATGTCGGTGTCGGACAGCCGCTCGTCGACCTGGCCCGAGGCCATCCGCTCCTTGTACTTCCAGTGCGCGGCGACGCCGTACTCGGCCTGCTGGTGCATCTCCTGCGTGCGGATCTGGATCTCGACCGTGCGCCCGCCCGGGCCGATCACGGTCGTGTGCAGGGACCGGTAGAGATTGAACTTGGGGGTCGCGATGTAGTCCTTGAAGCGCCCGGGAAGCGGCGTCCAGCGCGCGTGGATCGCGCCGAGCACCGCATAGCAGTCGCGCACGCTGCTCACGATCACCCGGATGCCGATGAGGTCGTAGATGTCGTCGAACTCGCGTCCGCGCACGACCATCTTCTGGTACACCGAGTAGAGCTGCTTCGGACGGCCGACGACGGTCCCGCGGATCCGGAGCTCGTGCAGGTCGATGCTCACGTCGTCGATGACGCGCTGCACGTACTGCTCGCGCTGCGGGGTGCGCTGCTTCACGAGGCTGTCGATCTCGTTGTAGATCTTGGGGTACAGCACGGCGAAGGAGAGGTCCTCGAGCTCGGACTTGATCGCCTGGATGCCCAGTCGGTGCGCGAGCGGCGCGTAGATCTCGAGGGTCTCCGTCGCCTTCTTCTTCGCCTTCTCGGGGGGCACGAAGCCCCACGTGCGCGCGTTGTGCAGGCGGTCGGCGAGCTTGATGACGAGCACCCGGATGTCCTTGGACATCGCGACGATCATCTTGCGGACGGTCTCGGCCTGGGCGCTCTCGCCGTACTTGACCTTGTCGAGCTTCGTGACGCCGTCGACGAGGAGGGCCACCTCGTCGCCGAACTCGGCGCGGAGGTCCTCGAGCGGGTACCCCGTGTCCTCGACGGTGTCGTGCAGCAGGGCCGCGGCGATCGCCTTCGGGCCGAGCCCGAGATCCGCGAGGATCTCGGCGACCGCGAGCGGGTGCGTGATGTACGGCTCGCCGCTCTGGCGCTTCTGGCCCCGGTGCTTCTCCGCCGCGACCTGGTACGCGCGCTCGATGATCGCGATGTCGCCGCGCGGGTGATTCGCGCGCACCGAGGTGAGGAGCTTGGAGAGGTCGGCGTAGCGGGGTGCCCTCGAGAAGATCCGCGGCACGAGCCGGCGCAGGCTCGTCGGGCTCGAGATGCTGTCCGCCATCGCTCTCCTCCCGCGCCCGCCGGGCGTGGACATCATCCTACGCCCGGCCGGACGCGCGCCGGTGCGGGGGTCGCGGTCAAGCCCGGGCCTCGAGCACGCGCGCGTCGCGCTGCGCGATGGCGGGCTCCTTCTCGCGCATGAGCGAGTACAGCGGGGCCGACACGAACAGCGTCGAGTACGTGGCCACGATGATGCCCACGAAGATCGACAGCGAGATGTCGGAGAGGGTCTCCGCGCCCAGCCAGAACACGCCGATGAAGAGGATCGCGGCCACCGGCAGGGCGGCGACGATCGACGTGTTGATCGAGCGGATGAGGGTCTGGTTGACGCCGAGGTTCACCGACTCGCCGAACGTGCGGCCGGAGATCTCGCCATCCTCCGCTGTGTTCTCGCGGATCTTGTCGAACACGACGGTCGTGTCGTACAGCGAGTAGCCGAGGATCGTCAGGAAGCCGATCACGGCGGCGGGCGAGATCGCGAAGCCCGCGAGCGAGTAGATCCCGATCGTGATGACGAGAACGTCGACGAGGCCGATGATCGCCGCGACGGACATCTTCCACGTGCGGAAGTAGATCGCCAGGATGACGAACGTCAGCAGGAGGAAGACGCCGAGCCCCCACAGCGACTGGCGGGTCACGTCGGCGCCCCAGGTCGGGCCGATGAACGAGTCGGTCACCTCGGCCTGATCGACGCCGTACCCCTCGGCGAGGGCAGCGGAGACCTCGCGCGTCTCGTCCTGCGACATCTGCGAGGTCTGCACGCGGATGTCGGCGCCGCCGACGACCGTCACCTTCGCCTCGGCGTCCGGGACGACCGAGTGGACCGCCTCGGTCGCGATCGACTGGTCGGTGCTCGACGGAGCCGACACGGTGTACTGCGACCCGCCGGTGAACTCGATCGACAGCTCGACGCCGCGCACGAACGGCGCGAGCACCGAGAGCGCGATGAGCGCGATCGCGAGGATGAACCAGGTCCTGCGGCGGCCGACGAACGGAACCGACGCCTTGCCCGTGTAGAGGTCGTTGCCCCACTGTGCCATCGAGCGCATCAGACGTTCTCCTCCTTGCCGACGCGCTCGGCTGCGAGGCGCTCGGCTTCCTTCCGTTCCGCGATGGTCTGGCGTCGCTCCGCTTCCCCTCGCGCGCGCTGCGCGCGCGGCGCGACGGCGACGGGCTCGCGGAACTGGGCGCGCCCGCGGTACACGGCGCCGAGCGCCTCGGGGTCGAGACCGGACAGCGGATGGCCGCCGCCGAAGAAGCGCGTGCGCGCGAGCAGCTGCATGACCGGGTGCGTGAAGATCACGAAGATCAGCACGTCGAGGACGGTCGTGAGGCCCAGGGTGAACGCGAAGCCCTTCACGGTCGCGTCGGCGAGGATGTACAGCACCACGGCGGCGAGGATGTTGATCGACTTCGAGATGTAGATCGTGCGCTTCGCGCGCGCCCAGCCGTCCTCGACCGCCCCGGTGATCGTCTTCCCGTCGCGCAGCTCGTCTCGGATGCGCTCGAAGTAGACGATGAACGAGTCGGCGGTGAAGCCGATCGTCACGATGAGGCCCGCGACGCCCGCGAGCGAGAGCCGGTAGCCGAGGCGCCACGAGAGGATGCAGAGGAGGATGTAGGTGAGCACCGCCATCACGGCGAGCGACGCGATGATCACGAAGCCGAGCGCCCGGTAGCTGATGGCGACGACGTACAGCGCGACGAGCCCGAGACCGATGAGGCCGGCGATGAGGCCGATCTGCAGCTGCTGCGAGCCGAGCGTCGCGGAGATCGTGTCGGACGAGACGACCTCGAAGCTGATCGGCAGGGCGCCGAACTTCAGCTGATCGGCGAGGGTCTGCGCGGTCTCCTGCGTGATGCCCTGGCCCGAGATGCTCGGGCGCCCGTCGGTGATCACGGCGTCCATGGTCGGCGCCGAGATGACCTTCCCGTCCAGCACGAACGCGAACATGTTGTACGGCTGGGTCTGGCCGTAGAGCGCCTGGCTGACCTCGCCGAAGGTCTCGGTGCCCTCCGCGTCGAAGCGCAGCTGCACGGCCCACTGGCCGTTCTGCTGCTGCACGACCGCCTGCGCGTCGGTGATCGACGAGCCGTCCATCTCGAGCGGCCCGAGGAGGTACTTGGCCGTGCCCGACTCGTCGCACGCGATGAGCGGCTGATCGGGCGACGCCGCGGCCGGGTCGCTCGGCTGGGCGCAGTCGTAGGCGAGGTACTCCGCCTGGAGCCGCGGCGTGATCCACGCGGGGTCGTTGCCCGCGGTCGGCTCGGCCGTGGGCGTGGCGGGAAGCGACGGGTCGGGCGTCGGGTAGGGCGTCGTCTCGCCGTCCTCGCCCACGAACGTGTTGGACGCCTGGTTGGCGTACAGCACCTTGCGCAGCTGCATCTGCGCGCTCGCCTGGACGCGCTCGCGCGTCGCGTCGTCGGCGACGCCGGGGATCTGCACGACGATGTTGCTCGCGCCCTGCGTCGTCACCTCGGCCTCGGAGACGCCGGATGCGTCCACGCGCTGGCGGATGATCGTCACCGCCTGGCGCATCTGCTCGTCGGTCGGGGTCGCGCCGTCGGTCTGCGCCTCCAGGATGATCTGCGTGCCGCCCTGGAGGTCGAGCGCGAGCTCGGGGACCCACGAGCTCTTCTGGAACACGTGCACGCCGAGCGCGTTGATGCCGAAGAGCACCGCGGTCAGGGCGAGGAGGCCGGTGAGAGTGCGCAGCGCTCTGCGCGTCGGTGAGGATGTCGCCACGGGACGTCAGCTTTCCGGTCGGCCGACCGCCCCGCTCTCCGCGGGCCGGCCGGTCAGGGAGATGTCAGTTCTTGGGCTTGTCGTCGCCCGGGAGCTCGGTCGAGCCCGTGCCGTCGGCGTCCGGCGTGCGGTCGTCGGTCGTGGGCTTCTCGACGTCGGCGCCGCTGAGGTTGAGCAGCTCCTGCTCGGCGTCGGCCGGCTCCTCGTCCGCCGGAGCCTCCTCGTCGGCCGTCTCCGCGACAGCCGTCTCGGGAGCGAGGTCGATCGCCTGGGCGTGCACCTCGATCACGACGCCGGGCGCGATCTCGACCTCGGCGGGCTTCGTGAGGTCCTCGGGGTCGAAGGCGACGATCGTGCCGAACAGGCCGCTGCGCGTCATGATGCGCGCGCCGGGCACCATCTGCAGCTGGCGGCGCTCCTGCTCCTCCTTCATCTTCTTGGTGCGGCGGCGCGAGCTGATGAACATGAACACCAGCAGCGCGGCCAGGACGACGAGGAGGAGGATATCCATGGAGGAAGCGCCTTTCAGACGTGCGTGAGCCGTCATCGGCTCGGGAGGGTGACGACGCCGGAGAGCCCGACGCGAAGTCTTCAGCGATTATAGGTCATCGAGTTTCAGCGGCGTCTGCCCGTGCGCGGCGTGGGCGACGCCGAGGTGCGCGTAGGCCTCGGGGGTCGCGATCCGGCCCCGGGGCGTGCGCCCCATGAAGCCGATGCGGACGAGGTACGGCTCGACCACGCTCTCGACCGTGTCGGCCTCCTCCCCGACCGACACCGCGAGCGTGCCGAGCCCGACGGGGCCGCCGCGGAACCGCCGCACGAGCGCGTCGAGCACCGCCCGGTCGAGGCGATCGAGACCGATGCGGTCGACGTCGTACAGCTCGAGCGCGGCGCGGACGTCCTCGAGGGTCGCCGCCCTGCCGCCTGCACGCACGAGCGCGAAGTCGCGCACGCGCCGCAGCAGCCGGTTGGCGATGCGGGGCGTCCCGCGTGATCGGCGGGCGATCTCCTCGCGCTGCGGACCGGCGAGGTCCATCCCGATCACCCGCGCCGAGCGCGCGATGACCTGCTCGAGCTCCTCCGGCTCGTAGTACTCGAGGTGCGCCGTGAAGCCGAACCGGTCGCGCAGCGGGTTCGGCAGCATTCCCGACCGCGTCGTCGCGCCCACGAGGGTGAACGGCGCCAGGTCGAGCGGGATGCTCGTCGCGCCCGCGCCCTTGCCGACCATGATGTCGATCCGGAAGTCCTCCATCGCGAGGTAGAGCATCTCCTCGGCCGTGCGGGCCATCCGGTGGATCTCGTCGATGAAGAGCACCTCCCCCGGCACGAGGCTCGACAGGAGCGCCGCGAGGTCGCCCGCGTGCTGGATGGCCGGGCCGCTCGACATCCGCAGCGGGCGGCCGCTCTCGTGCGCGACGATCATGGCGAGCGTCGTCTTGCCGAGGCCGGGCGGTCCGGCCAGGAGGATGTGGTCGGCGGGGCGGTCCTGGATGCGCGCGGCGTCGAGGAGGAGCTGGAGCTGGCCGCGCACCTTGTGCTGGCCGACGAACTCCTCGAGGCTCGCGGGACGCAGCGCCCCCTCGATCGCGAGCTCGGTGTCGTCTGCGGGCTCGGGCGATGCGATGTCGCGCTCAGCCACGTGCGCCTCCCGGCTGCGCGGGGCCCAGCGCCGCGAGCGTGAGGCGCAGCAGCGCCTGGACCGAGGCGCGATCCGCGTCGGACGCGGTCTCCGCGGCCGCGGCCACCGCATCGGCGGCGACGCGCTCGGGCCATCCGAGCCCCGTCACCGCCTGCGTGACCTGCGAGACGACGTCGTGCGGGGCGCCGCCGACGCGCGCCGCCGACGGCGCGGGGGCGGCGAGCTTGCCCTGGAGCTGCAGGGCGATGAGCTTGGCGGTCTTCGGCCCGATGCCGGACACCTTCCGGAACGGCTTGTCGTCCTCGTTCGCGACGGCCTCCGCGATCTGGTCGATCGTGAGGCTCGACAGCACGCCGAGCGCCGACTTCGGGCCCACGCCCGTCACGCCGAGGAGGATCGCGAACACCTCGAGCTCGTCGCGCTCGGCGAACCCGAACAGCGCGAGCTGATCCTCGCGGACGATGAGGTGCGTGTGCAGGAGGATCTGCTCCCCCGTCCGCGCGGTGCGGGCGACGTCGACGGGGACCGCCACGGACAGGCCGACACCCCCGACCTCGACGATGACGCTGTCGGCGCCGGTGTGCAGCACGGTTCCGCGCAGAGACGAGATCATCCCTCCACCCTACGGTGCGTCGTACCTATGTTCGAGACGACACGCTCACCGCGCGACCGCGCCGCGCGTGCGCCGCTCCGCGGCCGCCCAGGCCCGCTGGGCGGGGGTGAGCGCGTCCGCCGTCGCCGCGGTCGGAGCGGGGCCGCCCCGCCATGCGTGGCAGAGCGCGAGCGCGAGCGCGTCGGCGGCGTCGGCCGGGCGTGGCAGCTCGTCGAGCCGCAGGACCCGCGCGACCATCGTCTGCACCTGGAGCTTGTCGGCCGAGCCGTAGCCCGTGATCGCCGCCTTGACCTCGCTGGGCGTGTGGGTCGCTGTCGGCAGGCCCGCCTCCGCGGCGAGGAGCAGCGCGACGCCGGCCGCCTGCGCCGTTCCCATCACGGTCGAGCGGTTCTGCTGCGCGAACACGCGTTCCACGGCCACGACGTCGGGCGCGTGCGCGGCCAGCACCTCGCGGATGCCGCGCGCGATGATCGCGAGCCGCTCGGCCACGGTCGCGTCGACGGGCGACCGGACGACGCCCACGTGCACGAGCGCGGCGGTGCGATCGCGCTGCACGTCGACGACGCCCACTCCGCAGCGGGTGAGTCCGGGGTCGATGCCGAGCACGCGCATGCCTCCACGCTACGCGCCCGTGGCATCCGCCCCGGGACCCCGCGCCGGAACCCCTGCGCCGGATCCGTCCCCGGCGCCGACACGCCGGCCCGGCGCCGAGAGTGCGGCCCGGCGCCGAGAGTGCGGCCCGGCGCCGAGAGTGCGGCCCGGCGCCGAGGGTGCGCGCCCGCGCCCGGAGGCGCGCCGCCGCTGTGCCCCTGGGCGCCCAGGCGCAGTCTCGGCGCTGGTTCGCGGTCTCACGGGCGCGCGCCGAGCGCAGCGGGAAGCGTCATGAGCAGAGCGTCGCGGGGTGCGCGACGCTGCGGCAGCCCCACGGTGCGGAGCGCGGCGATCAGCTCCGCGGGCGCCCGCACCTCCGACCATCCCCACCGCACGACCTCGCCGCACTCGCGAAGGAAGCGCTCTCGCCGCTTCTCGGCGAGGATGGCCTCCGCGGGAGCGCCCCGCGAGCCGTCGTACTTGAGAGCGCCGTCCGCCTCGCCGGTGATGCGCTCCGCGCGCCACCGCATGTCGACGCGGAACTCGCCACCGCGCGTCGGCACGACGACCTGGAGCTCGGGGACGTCGAAACCGGACCACGCCACGACGCACCGGCTCGCGCTCTCCAGCGGGGTCTCGGCGAGTCCGTCCGCGAATCGGATGGCCTCCTCCGCCTTCGCGCGGCCGCGGGCACCTCTCCACCGCGCGTTCCGTCGGAGCAGTTCGGCGCCATCCGGTGCGTCCGCGCGTCGCAGGAGCGCGTCGAGCATCGCCGTTCCGATGGCAGGGTGCCGGAGGCGAGCGACATCGAGCGCGGTGTCGGCCGGGCCGACCGCCGTGACTCCCGCGACGCTGACGAGCTCTCGCGGCCGGGCGCTCCGGTGCGCTCGGACTCCCGCGGTCGCGCGGGAGGTGCCGTTCGCCGTCAGCACGTGCACCTCGTCGGGGTGGCCGAAGACGGGTGCGCCCTGCAGAGCCGCCGCGGATTCGAGACAGAGGACGGCCTCGGGATGGAGGAGGGCGAAGGCGTGCACGCGCGCGAGGTAGCGCTCCCACGGTCTCAGTCCGCGATACGCCGCGGCCTCGGCGTACACCCCGCGGAAGAGGCGCACGAGCCTGCCCCGCTGCTGCGCGCGGTCGAGACGGACATCCGAGTCGCGCGGCAGGAGCAGCGGGATCGGCGAGGGCAGGATCGGCGGAGAGACGAGCTCGGACATGACATCAGGCTCTGGTCTCGTCGACGCCGCATCCGCGCCGAGGCGCTGCTGTGGACGCGACGCGCCGGACGGCGCACGACGTGCACACGGCGACACCCCGGCGCACAGGCCCCGTCGCGCGCTCGCGCCGTCGAGACAGCACGCCGGCGCCCGGCGAGGGTGCGCGCGCCGAGCGCCGCGGCAGGGCCCCCCGCTCGGCGCGAGGCCCGGATGAGCCGGGGTCGGCACGCGCGTTGACGCACGGACGGGAGCCCGCGCCGAGGCGCGGACTCCCGTGTGGCGCTACTGCTGCGCGCGCTCGAGGACGAGCTCGCGCACGCGCGCGGCGTCGGCCTGGCCCTTCATGGCCTTCATGACGGCGCCGATGATGGCGCCCGCGGCCTGGACCTTGCCGTCCTTGATCTTCGCGAGCACATCCGGCTGCGCGGCGAGGGCGTCGTCGATCGCGGCCACGAGGGCGCCGTCGTCCGACACGACCGCGAGTCCGCGGGCGTCGACCACCTCCTGCGGGGTCCCCTCGCCCGCGATGACACCCTCGAGCACCTGGCGCGCGAGCTTGTCGGTGAGCGTGCCCGCCTCGACGAGCCCCTGGAGGGCGGCGACGTCGGCCGGGGCCACGAGCTCGGCGGGCTCGCGGCCCTCCGCGTTCGCGATGCGGGTGATCTCGCCCGTCCACCACTTGCGGGCGGCCGCGGGCGACGCACCGGCGGCGACCGTGGCCTCGACCTCCGCGAGCAGCCCGCCGTTCGCGACGTCCTGGAACTCGAGGTCGGTGAAGCCCCACTCCGTCTTGAGACGACGACGGCGTGCCGCGGGCGGCTCCGGCAGCGCAGCGCGCAGCTCCTCGATGAGGGCCTCGGTCGGCTCGACCGGCAGGAGGTCGGGTTCCGGGAAGTACCGGTAGTCGTCGGCGTCCGACTTCGGACGGCCCGGCGAGGTCGTGCCGGTGTCCTCGTGCCAGTGCCGGGTCTCCTGGATGATCGTGCCGCCCTCGGCGAGGATCGCGGCCTGACGCCGGATCTCGTAGCGCACGGCGCGCTCGACCGAGCGCATCGAGTTCACGTTCTTCGTCTCGGTGCGGGTGCCGAGCCGCTCGGCGCCGCGCGGGCGGAGCGAGACGTTCGCGTCGCACCGGATGTTCCCGCGCTCCATGCGCGCCTCGGAGATGCCCAGGCCGCGCGCGATCTCGCGGATCGTCGCGAGGTACGCCTTCGCGAGCTCAGGTGCGCGATGCTCCGCCCCGAAGATCGGCTTCGTGACGATCTCGACGAGCGGCACGCCCGCCCGGTTGTAGTCGACGAGCGAGTACTCCGCTCCCTGGATGCGGCCGGTCGAGCCGCCCACGTGCGTGAGCTTGCCGGCATCCTCCTCCATGTGCGCGCGCTCGATCGGGATGCGGAAGACGTCGCCGCCCTCGAGCTCCACCTCGATCTCACCCTCGTAGGCGATCGGTTCGTCGTACTGGCTGATCTGGTAGTTCTTCCCGAGATCGGGATAGAAGTAGTTCTTGCGCGCGAACCGGCTCGACGGCGCGATCGAGCAGCCCAGCGCGAGCCCGAGGCTGATCGACGAGCGGATGGCCTCCGCGTTGACCGTCGGCATGGAGCCGGGAAGGCCCAGGTCGACGGGCGCGACGAGCGTGTTCGGCTCGGCGTCGTGGAACGCCGAGTGGGCGGGGTTGCCCGCCTCGGAGAACATCTTCGTCTTCGTGTTGAGCTCGACGTGGACCTCGAGGCCGATCACGGGCTCGAAGAGCTCGAGGGCCTTGTCGAAGTCCATCAGCTTGTCCTTGGCCATCAGCGGGCCCCTCCTTCGAGCAGCGATCCGCCCAGTCGCGGCGCGCGGTCCAGCAGCGGGCCGCCCCACGCGTCGACGAGCAGCGCCTCGAGGGCGGCCCCGACGCGGTAGAGGCGGGCGTCCTCGCGCGCCGGCGCGAGGAACTGGATGCCGGTGGGCAGCCCGTCGTCCGACGCGAGACCGGACGGGATCGAGATGCCGGGCACGCCCGCGAGGTTGGCGGGGATCGTCGTGAGGTCGTTGAGGTACATCGAGAGCGGGTCGTCGATCTTCTCGCCGATGCGGAACGCGGTCGTCGGCGCGGTCGGCGTCGCGATGACGTCGACGTCCGAGAACGCGCGCGCGAAGTCCTGCTGGATGAGCGTGCGGACCTTCTGCGCGCTGCCGTAGTAGGCGTCGTAGTACCCGGCGGACAGCGCGTAGGTGCCGAGGATGATGCGGCGCTTGACCTCGGGGCCGAAGCCCGCGTCGCGCGTGGCCGACATGACGTCCTCGACCGTCCCTCCGGGGACGTCGACGCGCATGCCGAAGCGCACGGAGTCGAACTTCGCGAGGTTGCTCGAGGCCTCGGCGGGGAGGATGAGGTAGTACGCGGCGACCGCGTACTCGAAGTGCGGGGCACTGACCTCGACGATCTCCGCGCCCTGCGCCTCGAGCGTCTCGAGCGCCGCCCGGAACGACTCCGCGACGCCCGGCTGGAAGCCGCTGTCGGGAAGCTCCTTCACGACGCCGACGCGCAGGCCCTTCAGCACCTCGCCGCGCGCGCCCTCGCGGGCCGCGTCGGCGAACGAGGGCCACGCGTCCGCGAGCGACGTCGCGTCGTGCGGGTCGTGCCCGCCCACGACGTCGTGCAGGAGCGCGGAGTCGAGCACCGTCCGGGTGACCGGGCCGATCTGGTCGAGCGACGATGCGAGGGCGATCGCGCCGTAGCGGCTCACGCCGCCGTAGGTCGGCTTCACGCCGACCGTGCCGGTGACGTGCGCGGGCTGGCGGATCGATCCGCCCGTGTCGGAGCCGAGCGCGAGCGGCGCCTCGAAGGCCGCGACGGCGGCCGCGGACCCGCCGCCCGATCCGCCGGGGATGCGGTCGAGGTCCCACGGGTTGCGCGTGGGCCCGTAGGCCGAGTGCTCGGTCGACGACCCCATCGCGAACTCGTCCATGTTCGTCTTGCCGAGCGGCACGAGGCCCGCCGCGCGCGCCCGGGCGACGACCGTCGCGTCGAACGGCGACATGTACCCCTCGAGGATGCGCGAGCCGGACGTCGACGGCATGTCGGTCGTCACGAGCACGTCCTTGATCGCGAGCGGGACGCCCGCGACGGGTCCGAGATCCTCGCCCGCCGCGCGACGGCGGTCGACGGCCTCGGCGGCCTCGAGCGCGTGATCGCTCACGTGGAGGAAGGCGTGCACGTCGCCGTCCACCTCGGCGATGCGGTCGAGGTGCGCCTGCGTGGCCTCGACGCTCGAGATCTCGCCCGCGGAGAGCTTCTCGGCGAGGTCGGCGGCGGTCAGTCGGATGATGTCGCTCACTGCTCCTCCTCACCCAGGATGGCCGTCACGCGGAACCGGGCGCCGTCGGCGTCCGGCGCGTTCTGCAGCGCCTGCTCGGTCGTGAGCATGCGGCCGACCTCGTCGGCGCGGAAGACGTTCTGCATCGGGATGGGATGGCTCGTCGCCGGGACGTCGGAGGTCGCGACCTCGCCGACCTTCGCGATGTTGTCGACGATCGCGTCGAGCTCTCCGGTGAGGCGGGTCACCTCCTCGTCGTCGAGCTGGATCCGGGCGAGCACACCGAGATGGCGCACGAGATCAGGGGTGATTTCAGACACCCGACAAGTCTAGGCGGTGGCGGTCTGCGCTCCGGCTGCGCGCCCCTAGGCTGGAGGCGTGACGCAGCCGTTCGACCCGCCCCGTCCCTGGGTTTCCTCCTACGCGGAGGGCGTGCCCCACGATCTGCCTCCGATCAGCGGATCGCTCCTCGACCTCGTCGACGCCTCGGCACGGGACTTCCCCGGCGCCCCCGCGCTGCAGTTCTTCGGGCGGGTCGTGGACTACGCCGACCTCCGCGCCCAGATCGACCGGGCCGCCGCCGGCCTCCTCGCCCGAGGCGTCCGCAAGGGCGACCCCGTCGCGATCATCCTGCCGAACTGCCCGCAGCACATCGTCGCCTTCTACGCCGTGCTCCGGATCGGGGCCGTGGTCGTCGAGCACAACCCGCTCTACACGCCCCGCGAGCTGCGCAAGCAGTTCGAGGATCACGGCGCGAAGCACGCCATCGTGTGGAGCACCCTCGTCGACACCGTGCGCGCGTTCCCCGCCGACCTCGCCGTGAAGACGCTGATCTCGGTCGACATCACGCGCGGCATGCCGCGTCTCATGCAGCTGGCGCTGCGGCTGCCCGTGCCGAAGCTGCGCGAGACGCGTGCCCAGCTCACGACGTCCGTGCGGGGCGCCGACGCGTGGGAGGACGTCGTCAGGCACGACCCGCTGCCGGCGTCTCACCCGCGGCCCGCGACCGACGACCTCGCGATCATCCAGTACACGAGCGGCACGACCGGCGATCCCAAGGGCGCGGCGCTCACGCACCGCAATCTGCTCGCCAACGCCGCGCAGGCGCGCGCGTGGACGCCGGGCGTCGCGCGCGGCGAGGGCACGGTCGTGTACGCCGTGCTCCCGATGTTCCACGCCTACGGCCTGACCCTGTGTCTCACCTTCGCCATGTCGCAGGCCGCGCGCCTCGTGCTCTTCCCGAAGTTCGATCCCGACATGGTGCTCGCCGTGACGCGACGCCACCCCGCGACCGTGCTGCCCCTCGTCCCGCCGATCGCGGAGCGCCTGCTCAAGCGCGCGCGAGAGAAGGGCGTGTCGCTCGCCGGGACGCGCATCGGCGTCTCGGGCGCGATGGCGCTCGACGAGCAGCTCGTCGTGCCGTGGGAGGAGGAGACGGGCGGCTACCTCGTCGAGGGCTACGGCCTCTCCGAGTGCTCGCCCGTGCTCATCGTCAATCCCGTCTCGGAGAACCGGAAGGCCGGCGCGATCGGCCTGCCGCTCCCGGGCACCGAGGTGCGGGTCGCCGACCCGGACGACCCGTCGCGCGATGCAGCGCCGGGCGCCCCCGGCGAGCTGCTCGTACGGGGTCCGCAGGTCTTCGACGGGTACTACGGCCGGCCGGAGGCCACCGCCGCGGTCTTCCACGAGGACTGGTTCCGCACGGGCGACGTCGTCACGATGGACGAGGACGGCTTCATCTCGATCGTCGACCGCATCAAGGAGCTCATCATCACGGGCGGCTTCAACGTGTCGCCGACCGAGGTCGAGATCGCGCTCCGCCAGCATCCGTCCGTTGCCGACGCCGCCGTGGTGGGGCTGCCGAGCGCGCACAGCGGGGAGGAGGTCGTCGCCGCGATCGTCCTCGACGAGGGAGCCGAGGTCGACGAAGAGGATGTCCGGGCGTTCGCGCGCGGGATCCTCACGCCGTACAAGGTCCCCCGTCGGGTCTTCGTCGTCGACGAGCTGCCGACCTCGATGATCGGCAAAGTGCTGCGCCGCGAGGTGCGGGAGCGACTCCTCGCGCTCACGTCGGGCGGCTGACCGGCCTCACTCCCCCAGCGCGGCGGGCCCCTCCGTCACGAGGAGGTGGAACTGCGCGGCGTCGATGATGCGCACGCCGAGCGCCTCCGCCTTCGCGAGCTTCGACCCCGCCCCCGGCCCGGCCGCGACGAAGTCGGTCTTCTTGCTCACGCTCGACGCGGCCTTCCCCCCGGCTCGCATGATCGCCTCCTGGGCGCCCTCGCGCGTGTACCCCTCGAGGCTGCCGGTCGCGACGACCGTGAGACCCGAGAGCACACCGCCCTCCGCCTCGGCCGCCCCGGGCCCCGGATGGCCGGGCGTGTGGAAGCGCACGCCCGCCGCCGTCCACCGGTCGACGATCTCGCGATGCCAGTCCACGTCGAACCAGTCCAGGAGCGAGTCGGCGATGATCCCGCCGACGCCGTCGACGGCGGCGAGCTCGTCGCGCGATGCCGCGCGGATCGCATCGAGCGAGCCGAACCAGCCGGCGAGGGCGCGCGCGGCGACGGGGCCGACGTGACGGATGTTGAGCGCGACGAGCAGGCGCCACAGCTCCTTCGTCTTGGCCTTCTCGAGCTCCTCGAGGAGCTTCTCGGCCTGAGCGGACGGGTGGAGCACGACGTGGTCCTTGCGGACGCCCGCCGCTCGCCGCTCGGACGGCGTCGCATCCTCCCAGCCCGGCGGGTAGGTCAGCTCCCGCCGCTGGAACGGGGCGCGGCGCACGAACTCGCCGGTCGCCTCATCGACGCGCTTCTCGCCGGTCTCGGCGTCGCGCACGATCACCTCGATCGGCACGAGCTGCTCCATGGTGAGCTCGAACAGACCGGCCTCGGTGCGCAGCGGCGGCTCTGCGGGAACGGACGGCTGGGTGAGCGCGGCCGCCGTGACCTCGCCGAGCGCCTCGATGTCGAGCGCGCCACGCGAGCCGATGTGCTCGACGCGGCCGCGCACCTGGGCGGGGCAGTCCTTCGCGTTGGGGCACCGGAGGTCGATGTCGCCCTCCTTCATGGGGCGCAGCGGCGTGCCGCACTCGGGGCACGTCTCGGGCATGACGAACGCCCGCTCCGAGCCGTCGCGCAGCTCGGCCACCGGGCCGAGCACCTCGGGGATGACGTCTCCCGCCTTGCGCAGCACGACGGTGTCGCCGATCAGCACGCCCTTGGCCTTCACGACGTCCTGGTTGTGCAGCGTCGCCTGGCGCACGACGCTGCCCGCCACGAGAACGGGCTTCATGACGGCGTACGGTGTCGCGCGCCCTGTGCGCCCCACCGAGACCACGATGTCGAGGAGCTCGGTGTTCACCTGCTCGGGAGGGTACTTGTAGGCGATCGCCCACCGCGGCGCGCGGCTCGTCGCGCCGAGCTCGTCGTGCAGGGCGAGCTCGTCGACCTTGATGACGATGCCGTCGAGCTCGTGCTCGACCGAGTGCCGGTGCTCTCCGTAATGCGCGACGAAATCCAGGACGCCGTCCACGTCGTCCGACGTGCGCAGATAGGGGCTCGTCGGCAGACCCCACTCGGCGAGCAGGCCGTAGACCTCGCTCTGCGACGCGACCGGCGGATCGGGCCACGCGCCGATCCCGTGCACATACAGCCGCAGCGACTCGATCCGCGCGATGCCCGCTTCGAGCTCGAGACCATCCTTCTTGTCGAGCTGCTGCCGGAGGCCGCCGCTGGCGGCGTTGCGCGGGTTGGCGAACGCCGGGAAGCGCCGGTCGGCGCTGCGGCGAGCCTTCTCCTCGTCGAATCCGGGGCGCGCCGCCGCCTCGGAGACGACGCGCTCGCGCAGGCGGGCCTGCAGCGCGTTCAGCTCCTCGAACGCCGCGACCGGGATGAACACCTCGCCGCGCACCTCCACGAGCGGCGGATGGCCCG
This sequence comes from Microbacterium sp. KNMS, assembly GCF_053851835.1. Classification (NCBI taxonomy): domain Bacteria; kingdom Bacillati; phylum Actinomycetota; class Actinomycetes; order Micrococcales; family Microbacteriaceae; genus Microbacterium; species Microbacterium sp. KNMS. The sequence goes on along the minus strand of NZ_JBSQBP010000011.1, from coordinate 33,197 downwards.
TCCCCGAGAGCCGCTCGGGGATCCCGGCGACCCGCAGCGCGTTGACGCGGACATCCTCGCCGACGCGTCCGTCGCCGCGCGTGGCCGCCGAGGTGAGGACGCCGTGCTCATAGCGCAGCGCGATCGCCAGCCCGTCGATCTTGAGCTCGGTCAGCCAGCGCACGGCGCGCCCCGCCGACGCCTGGGTCTTCGCGCACCACTCCGCGAGCTCCTCGAGGGAGAAGACGTTGTCGAGGCTCAGCATGCGCTCGGCGTGCTGGACGGGCGCGAGCATCGTGGCGTCGGCCGCGCCGACGGTCTGGGTGGGCGAGTCCTGTCCCTGCAGCTCCGGATGGCGCCGCTCGATCGCCTCGAGCCGCTGCAGCCATCCGTCGTAGGTCGCGTCGTCGACGAGGGCCGCGTCCTCGCCGTAGTACGCGTCGCGTGCGCGGAGGATCTGCTCGGTGAGGGTCGCCGCCTCGGCGCGCGCCTCGTCGAGGGTCAGGTCGGGGAGCTCGAAGTCGCCGTCGGTCACGCTCTCAGTCTAGGAACCGGGTCGGACATCCGCGGCGTGTCACGCCTCGACGGGCACGGCGCTCACGGTCCGGTCGATCGTGCACTGGCCGACGACGCGCGTGCCGTCGTAGATGACGGCGGTCTGACCGGGCGCGACGCCGTCGAGGGGCGCTTCCGGCGTGACGACGAGCTCTCCCCCGCGCACGACGGCGATGGCGGGGACCGGGTCGGCGTGCGCGCGGATCTGCACGTCGCACGCGAACGGCTCGTCGGGCGTCTCGGGCGCCGCACCGGCCCACGTGTAGCGCGCGCCGGCGATCTCGGCGGTCGCGAGCGCCTCCTTCGGGCCGACGACGACCTCGTTGGACACCGGGCGGACCTCGAGGACGAAGCGCGGCTTCCCGTCGGGTGCCGGCACGCCGAGCCGCAGCCCCCTGCGCTGCCCCACGGTGAACGCGTGCGCCCCCTCATGGCTGCCGACGACCGAGCCCGTGCGGTCGACGATGTCGCCGGGAGCCGCCCCCATGCGCTCGGCCAGGTAGCCGCGGGTGTCCCCGTCGGGGATGAAGCAGATGTCGTAGCTGTCGGGCTTGGACGCGACGGAGAAGCCGCGAGCCTCGGCCTCGGCGCGCACGAGCGCCTTCGATGGCGTGTCGCCGAGCGGGAAGTACGTGTGCGCGAGCTGCTCGGCCGTGAGCACCCCGAGGACGTAGGACTGGTCCTTCGCCTCCTCGCTCGATCGGTGCAGCTCGAGGCCGCGCGGCCCATCGCGCAGGATCGCGTAGTGGCCCGTGCAGACAGCGTCGAAGCCCAGCTCGAGCGCGCGATCGAGGAGAGCGGCGAACTTGATGCGCTCGTTGCAGCGCATGCACGGGTTCGGGGTGCGCCCCGCGCGGTACTCGCTCAGGAAGTCGTCGATGACGTCGTCGCGGAACCGCTCGGAGAAGTCCCACACGTAGAACGGGATGCCGAGGCGGTCGGCGACGCGCCGCGCGTCCATCGCGTCCTCGATGGTGCAGCAGCCCCGGCTGCCGGTGCGCAGGGTGCCCCCGGCACGCGAGAGCGCGAGGTGCACGCCGACGACGTCGTGGCCGGCCTCGACGGCGCGCGCAGCGGCGACCGCGGAGTCGACTCCGCCGCTCATGGCCGCCAGGACGCGCATGCCCTCCAGTCTACGAGCGCCCGCCTGAGGAGGGGCCAGAGCGTGCGACGAGGCGGCGGTACGCCGCGGGCAGCGCCGTCGCGATCGCCTCCGCGTCGGCCTCGACGGAGGTGCGCCCGAACGAGATGCGCAGGACCTGCCGCGCCTCCTGCTCGGTGCGGCCCGTCGCGAGCACCACGTGCGAGGGCTCGCTGACGCCCGCCTGGCACGCCGACCCCGTCGAGACGGCGATCCCCACCTGGTCGAGCAGGAAGAGCATCGACTCCCCGGCCGCGCCGGGGAGCAGGAGATGGAGGGTGGAGGGAAGACGGTGCTCCTCATCTCCCAGCACCACCGCCTCCGGGAGCTCGGTCCGCAGGCGGCCGACGACGCGGGCGCGTAGCCTCTCCATCCGGATGGTCTCGGTCTCGCGCTCGCGCTCCGCGAGCTCCACGGCGACCGCGAGGGCCGCGGCGCCCGCGACGTCCTGGGTCCCCGAGCGCAGCGCGCGCTGCTGCCCGCCGCCGTGGAGCAGAGCGTGCGGCGCAGCCGCGCGCGAGACGACGAGCGCGCCTGTGCCGACCGGCGCTCCCACCTTGTGGCCGGAGACGCTCAGCGCGACCAGTCCGCGCGCGCCGTCGACGGAACCGCGCCACGCGCGGAAGTCGACCGGGAGGTGCCCGAGCGCGGCGACCGCGTCGAGGTGAAGGGGCACGCCCGCCTCCGCCGCGCCCGCGCTCAGGGCGGGCGCATCCTGCACGGTTCCCGTCTCGTTGTTCGCGACGAGCGCGGTCGCGAGCGCGACGCGCGGATCGGCGGCGACGCGCGCGAAGGCCGCGGGATCGATGCGCGCACGGTCGTCGATCGGGACCGGCGCGACCTCGGCGCCCTCGACGCGTCGAAGCCAGTCCACCGTGTCGAGCACGGCGTGGTGCTCTCCGTCTGGCAGCACGATCACGTCGCGCCCCTCCGCGCGCGCCCACCAGAGGCCCTTGAGGGCGAGGTTGACGGACTCGGTCCCGCCCGAGGTCAGGACGACCTCGATCGGCTCGCATCCGAGTGCGCGCGCGATGCGCTCGCGAGCGTCCTCGAGCGCGCGTCGCGCGCGCTGCCCCGCGCCGTGCACGGATGACGCGTTGCCCACGAGCGCACTCGCCTCGATCCACGCCTCGCGCGCCTCGGGACGCAGCGGCGTGGTCGCGGCGTGGTCGAGGTACGAGCTCACAGCGACCGCGCGGTCAGAACAGCAGCGAGCTCAGGCGCCCGCGCGCGCGGACGACCCGCGCGTCGGTGGCTCCGATGACGCCGAAGAGCTCCACGAGGCGCTCCTGCACGGGGGCGCGCCGATCGGACGGGAGCGCTGCGAAGAGGTCCAGCAGCCGGTCGAAGGCGTCGTCGACGTGCCCGCCCGCGACGTCGAGGTCCGCCACGAGGAGCTGGGCATCGACGTCCTCCGGCGCCGCGGCGGCGGCTGCGCGCGCCGCGTGGAGGTCGACGCCCTGGATCCGGTGCAGCAGCCGCACCTGCGCGAGGCCGGCCGAGGCCTCCGCGTCGCGCGGGTTCTCCTTGAGCGCGCGCTCGTAGGCGTCGGCGGCGCGGGTGTAGTCGCCCGCCTCGATCGCGTCGAACGCCTCCTGGTGGAGCGGCGGCAGGGCGGGCGCGGCCGCCTCGTCCGCCGGCGCATCGCCGTCGGACGGCACGGGGACCGTCCCGGTGACCCCGTTCTGCGCCGCGAGCTGCAGCAGCTGCGCGAACACCTGGCGCACCTGCTCCTCCGGGACGGCGCCGGTGAACAGCGGGACGGGCTGTCCGGCGACCAGGGCGACGACCATCGGGATCGACTGCGCGCGGAACGCCTGCGAGAGCTGCGGGTTCGCGTCGACGTCGACCTTCGCGAGGACGAGCCGGCCGCCGTGCTCGACGACGACCTTCTCGAGAACGGGGCTCAGCTGCTTGCAGGGGCCGCACCACTCGGCCCACAGGTCGACGACGACCGGCACGCGCTGGGAGAGCTCGAGGACCTCGCCGAAGGTCGCGTCGGTGACATCGAAGACGAGCGCCGGCGCCGGCGCGCCGGGCGCTCCGCCCGCCGGGGGCGACGCGGGCGCGGCCGGGCGGTTCTTCAGCGTCGACAGGTCGACAGCGCCGCGCAGCACGGCGCCGGGGGCGACGTCACTCATGGATCACCTTCCGAGACGGGGATGGGGAGACTTCGAGCCTATTCGCCTTCCGGGGCGTCGGCGTCGCCCTCCGAGGCCTCGGCGTCCTCGGGCTCGGGCAGGAGCTCGGCCGACTGGATGGCGGACGTGTAGCCGAGCAGGCGGATCCGCTCGTCCGACCCCTGCGCGGGCACGAAGAAGAAGAGCTGATCGGTGTAGCGCGTCTCGACGCCCGTGGGCGACTCGGTCTCCCCCGTGAGGAGGGAGAGGGCCGCGTCATCCTCGAAGCGGATGACGGCGTCCTCGTTCGTCGGGCGGACGGTCTCGGTCTCGTCGACGCCGACCGCGACGATCGCGCCGCTGTCGAGCGTGGCCAGCGCGATCGGAGGCGTCGGGTTCGCCCCCTGCGCGTACTCGATCGTGCCCGTCTCGGCGCCGGTCTCGTTGAAGCTGTCGATCGTCGCCTGGCGCTTCTCGGCCACGGCGGTCAGGAAGCCGTCGTTCGAGATGTCGAAGAGATCGGCGTACTCGCTCTCCTCGCCGCGGCCGATGATGTCGGCGTAGGCCGCCGCCACCTGATCGGGCGCCAGCGCGAGGAACGGCGAGTCGGGGGCGACGAGCGCGGCACCCAGCCACGCGGGCGCGAGCTGCGGCGTCTCGGCCGCCGCCTCGAGGTTGGCGAGGTAGGTGACCCGGTAGCGCGACCACGGGTCGTCCTGCGTCATCGAGAGGATCGTGGGGGCGACCGTCGTGTCGTCCTCGTCGGCGACGATGAGCAGCGCCGTCCGCGGCCATCCCTCGACGGCCTGCGGCAGGACGATGCTCGCGGGGCCGGTCGGGATCGAGACCGCCTGCGGGTAGTCCTCGATCTCGGCGCGGAGCCGGTAGTTGACCTCGCGCGTCTCGAGCGCGAGGCCCGAGAGGCGGTGCGAGGCGAGGTCGATGTCGAGGCTCTCGTCGGCCGCGGCGACGGTCTCCGAGATCTCGCCGACAATGCGGTCGGCCTGGGCCTCGGTGAGGGAGGACGGCTGCTGATCGGGCGCGAGCGTGGCGGTCGCCGTCGGGGTCGGGGTCGGCGTCGGGGCGCCGCCGAGCTCGGGCCACGAGTCTGCCGTGCACCCTGCGAGCAGGCCGACGGAGAGGCCGAGTGCGGGCACGGCGACGAGCGCCCGCCGACCGCGGCGCGACGTCGAGATGACGCCCTTCGATGCGCCGTCGTCGTCTCCCTCGGCAGGAGGAAGGGCCGGGCCCTTGCGGATGGGGCCGCGCCGGCGTCGGGTGTGGCGCAGCGCCAGGATGTACAGCACGAGGCCCGTCACCAGGAAGATGCCGCCGAGGACCATGAGCGGCCCGAACCAGGGGGTCTTCTGGTCGAGCGGCCACACGATCGACACGTCCGACGGCGCCGGCTGGCTGCCGTCGACCGCGACGAGCATGCTCATCCCCTCGGGGAGCTGATCCGTCCGGACGATCTCGTCCTCGGCGGTCTGCTCCTCGATCCAGAGGTCGGATCCCTGCGGGTTCCGACCCTCGGTGCCGTCGGTGGGCTCGACCTCCGGCTCGACGACGCTCGTCACGAGCTCGTCGCCGTCGCCGGCGCTCACGCGGTTGTAGCGCTGGTCCGAGAGCCACGCCTCGAGATCGGCGGTGCGGCCGTAGGCCGTGTAGAGGGGGCCCTCTCCCCGGACCGTGAGGGTCTGCGCGCCGGGGCGCAGCGCGAACGCGTCGCCGTCGATCACGAGGTACGGCAGCTCCTCGTCGACCGAGACGGTCTGCTCGGCGGACTCGGGGCCCAGGAACACGGTGCGCTGCGCCAGTCCGGCGCCGAACGACGCCGCCGCGAGCACGAAGGCCAGAACCGCCCACACGAAACGCACGAAATGACTCCTCGCCGACCCGCGCGAGGGCGGCGGGTCTCGACATCCGACTGCTCAGGTTAGCGAATCGAACTGAAAGGCGCCCACGAGCAGGTCGCTCTCGGGCGCGGCGCCGACGCACCCCTATCCTGGCGAGAGGCCCGCGGCGCGCAGCCGTCGGCCGGGAGAAGGGCGCGTATGAAGATCCACAACCCGTTCCGGCTCGCGCTCGTCGCGACGCTCGGCGTCGGCCTGGGGCTGCTGCTCATCGAGGGCCTGCAGTCGCTCTCGACGATCATCCTCTACGTGGGGACGGCGCTGTTCATCTCGCTCGGCCTCGACCCCGTGGTCTCGTGGCTCGAGCGCCGCCGCCTCCCGCGCTGGCTGGCCGTCACGATCGCGATCCTCGCCGTCCTCGGGCTCTTCACCGGGATCGTCCTGATCATCCTGCCGGTGCTCGTCGATCAGATCGGGCAGCTGGTGGGCCAGATCACGCTCATCGTCAACCGCGGGACCTTCCTCGACGATCTGCGCGAGTGGTCGCTCGTGACCTTCCCGACGCTCGAGATCGACACCGTCCTCGACTTCGTGAACGACTGGCTCACGAGCAACATCGACACGATCAGCGAAGGCGTCGTGGGCGTCACGCTCAATGTCGTCCAGGGTCTCTTCGGCGCGTTCATCGTGCTCATCCTGACGATCTACCTCACGGCGTCGACCCCGTCGCTCAAGTCGGCCCTCTACCGCATGGTGCCCGCGTCGAAGCGCGAGGGCTTCACGAACATCGCCGAGCAGATCACCGACTCGGTCGGCTACTACGTCATGGGCCAGATCACGCTCGCCGCGATCAACGGCGTGCTCAGCGCGATCTTCCTCACGATCATCGACGCCCCCTACCCGACCGTCCTCGCGGTCGTCGCTTTCCTGGGCTCGATGATCCCGCTCGTCGGCACGATCTCGGGCTCGACGATCATCGCTCTCACCTGTCTGATCCCCGGACTCGGCTCCCCCACGACGGCGATCATCGCCGCCGTCTACTACCTCGTGTACATGCAGATCGAGGCGTACGTCCTGTCTCCCCGCATCATGAGCCGGGCGGTCTCCGTCCCCGGCGGCGTCGTCGTGATCGCGGCGCTCGCGGGCGGCGCGCTGCTGGGCCTCCTCGGCGCGCTCATCGCGATCCCGGTGGCCGCGAGCGTGCTGATCATCTACCGGCAGGTGCTCATCCCGCGCATGAACGCGCGCTGATCAGGCGTCGGGCCACTCCGTCGGCAGGGGGGCCGCGGCGGGATTCACGACCTCGACGATCTCGTTCAGCACGCGCGCGGTCTGCTTCTCGCCCACCCACAGGTGCTTGCCGCCCTCGACGGGCACGAGCCGGAGGTGCGGGATGAGCGCGAAGCGCTCGGCGGCCTCCGCGGGGCGGAGGTAGTCGTCGAACTCGGGGATGAGCGCGACGAGCGGCCGGGGGTCGCCCTGCCAGGCGCGCAGGTCGTCGTCCCCGGCCCGGTGCAGCGGCGGGGAGAGCAGGATGGCGCCCTCGATCGGATGCGGACGGCCGTGCTTGAGCGCGACCTCGGTCCCGAAGGACCATCCGAGAAGCCAGGGGCGGGGAAGACCGCGCTCTGCGACGAGGTCCATGGCGGCCGCGAGGTCGGCCGCCTCCGCGACGCCGTCTCCGAAGGCCCCCTCGCTCGTACCGCGCGGGGACGTCGTCCCTCGTGTGTTGAAGCGCAGGACAGCGAGGTCCGCGAGCGCGGGGAGGCGCGCTGCGGCCTTCCGGATGATGTGCGAGTCCATGAAGCCGCCCGCCGTGGGCAGCGGGTGGAGCGTGACGAGGGTCGCGACCGGCTCGCGCTCGAGCGGCGTCGCGAGCTCGCCGACGAGCGTCAGCCCGTCGGACGTGCGCAGCTCGATGTCCTCGCGGCGCGCGGGCAGCAGGGCGGCTCCGCGGATCTCCATCCGGTCCTCCTCAGAACAGCTTCCAGCAGTGGGTGTGCCAGTGACGGCGCGCCGCGAGATCCGCCTGGGGGCCGAGGACGCCGTCCTCGCGCCACACCACGACGTGCGCGGCGCCGATCTCGATGAGGTTCGCGCAGCCGGGGCAGGCGTACGTCTTCTCCGAGCGGCCGGGACCGACCGGCTGCACCGACCACTCGTGCCCGCGCCGGAACTCCGTGCGACGCCAGCCGGCGATGAGGCGGTCGAGCGAGGCGTCGCCGCCGCTGTCGCGCCGGCGGCGGTTCGACCGCGGCACGGCTCAGTACCAGCCGACCGACTCGGAGTGCCCCCACGCGCCGCAGGGCGTGCCGTAGCGGCCGCCGATGTAGTCCAGCCCCCACGCGATCTGCGTCGCGGGATTCGTCTGCCAGTCGGCGCCGTGGCTCGCCATCTTGCTGCCCGGGAGCGACTGCGGGATGCCGTAGGCGCCGCTGGACGGGTTGTACGCGCTCACGTTCCACCCCGACTCGCGGTTCCAGAGCGCGACGAGGCAGGCGAACTCGCTGTCGTTCCAGCCGCGGCCGGTCACCATCTCGTAGGCGATCGCCTGCGCCGTGCCGGGGTCGGGTGCGACGAACGGCGCGGCCCAGCTCTCCTGCTGAGGGGCCTGCTGGCCGCCCTCGGGGACCTCCGCGACCTCGGGGGTGGGCGTCGGCGTGGGGGTCGGCTTGACGTACACCTCGTAGGCGCCGAAGTCGAGGCTGCCCGCGTGCGCGAGGTCCGCCGCGGCGATGTAGACCTGCGCCTCGTCGGCTGCCGTGGCGAACGACGACATCCCCTCGGTCGCCTGCTCGGCCTGCGCCATCGAGGCGCCGGTCGTGACGATCGTGCCGCCCAGGAGGCCGAAGGCCGCGAGCCCCGCGAGCACCGACATCACGCGACGGCGGGGCGTGCGCTCGTGCGTCGACGTCTGCAGGAGCGCCGCGTGCTGGGTCGCGATGGCGCGCGCCTCGCGGCGCGTGAGGGCTCGGGTCTGCTCGGGTCCGGAAGTCACAGTTCCTCGAGTCTAGCGTGTGTTATGCGACTGTGACATACCCGGCCCCCGGGTGGTCAGCGCACGGCGAGCATGATCTCGATGACCGCGTCCAGGACCGCGTCGACCTGCTCCTCGCGGTAGCCGTCGCGCGTCATCCGGAACGCCATCTGGCGGATCTGCTCGACCGTGAGCGGGGCGCCCTGCGCGAGGTAGGCGACGATGCGATCGGCCACGAGGTCGACCTCGGAGCGGGCGTATCCGTACCGCAGGAGGCCGACGCGCGCGAAGCGCTCCCCCTCGGGCCGCTGGAGTCGGTCCAGCACCACCTGCGCCTCGCGGCGGGTGCGCTCGACCCAGGCGTCGGCGCCCTCCGTCCTGACGGCGCGCTCGCGCTCCCGAGCGGCGAACGCGTCCTCGACTCGGGCGAGGGCCGCATCGACCGCGGAGATCCGGTATCCGCCGCGCACGAGCGGGAAGGCCGCCGAGCGCACCTGCTCGGCATCGAGCTCGTCGTCCCCCTGCTGCTCGAAGGCGGCACGGGCGCGAGCGAGGAAGGCATCCACCGCGTCGCGCTGGTAGCCCTTCTCGCGGCCCGTCGCGAGGGGGAACGGCAGGGTGGTCGAGGAGTCCGTCACGATACCGCCAGAGGTGAGAGGAGGAAGTGCAGGGCGAGCGTCGCCACCGCCGACGGCAGGATGCTGTCGAGCCGGTCGAGCACTCCGCCGTGGCCGGGGAGCGCGGACGACATGTCCTTGATGCCCAGATCGCGCTTGATCATCGACTCGCCGAGATCACCCGCGGTCGCCGTGCAGAGGATGACCGCGCCGAAGACGAGACCGGCCCACCACGGGATCCCCAGCATGAACTGCGCGAGGAGCGCGCCCGCCACGAGCGCACCCAGGGCAGCGCCCGCGAATCCCTCCCAGGTCTTCTTCGGGCTGATGCGCGGGGCCATCGGATGGCGGCCGAACGCGAGTCCGGATGCGTACGCCGCGGTGTCGGCGACCACCGCGACGATGAGGAACGCGAGGATCCACCACTCGCCGCGGTCCTCGCGGAGGAGCACGAGCGCGAGGCTCGCGAGGAACGGGACGTACAGCGGCACGAATGCCCCGACGAGCACGTCGGCCAGCACGTCCTGCGGCGTGCGGCCGTCCTGCGCCGTCATCTGCGCGAGGAGGCGCCACACGACGATGAGCGCCATGGCGGCGAAAAGGGCGACCCAGTGGAGCCAGAGGTCGGCGAAGTAGCCGGCGGCGAGGATGAGGACGACCGCCGCGAGCTGCGGAGCGAGGTCGATGCGCCGGCCGCCGTCGCGCAGCGCGCGCCACAGCTCGTGCACGCCGAGCACCGACACGAGCAGCGCGACGACGGCGAAGAGCCACTTCACGACGAGCAGCGAGACGACGACCGCCGCGCCCGCTGCGACGCCGACGAGGATCGCCGCGATGAGGTCGCGCCCCGTGCGCTGCTTGATGCGCTCGTTCTTCTCCTCGAACTGCTCGCGCGCATGCGCGACCTGATGCTCGAACTCGCCGCGCGCCGCGTGCACGCGCTCGTGGAACGTGCCCTGCTCGCCGCGCGGCTCGCTCGGGGGCTCCGATCCGGGGACGTCCGTCATCGCCAGGTCAGACCTCGAGGAGCTCTGCCTCTTTGTGCTTCAGCGCCTCGTCGATCTTGTCCACGTGCGCCTTGGTGACGGCGTCGAGCTCCTTCTCGCCGCGCACGATGTCGTCCTCGCCGATCTCGTCGCGGAGCGCGTCGAGGTCGTCCTTCACCTGACGGCGGATGCCGCGCAGGCGGACCTTGGCGTCCTCGCCCTTCGTGCGCACGATCTTGACGAACTCCTTGCGGCGCTCCTGCGTGAGCTCCGGCATCGTGATGCGCACGATGTTGCCGTCGTTCGTCGGGTTGGCGCCGAGGTTCGGCATCTCGCGGATCGCGTCCTCGATCGCCTTGAGGGCCGACTTGTCGTAGGGCGTGACGATGAGCGTGCGCGCCTCGGGGTTCGCGAGCGACGCGAGCTGCTGGAGCGGCGTGGGCGTGCCGTAGTAGTCGACGAGGATGCGCTGGAAGAGCTGCGGGTTCGCGCGGCCGGTCCGCACGGTCGCGAAGTCCTCCTTCGCCGCCTCGACGGCCCGATCCATCCGGGCAGTGGCATCGGCAAGAACGTCCGCGATCACGGTGACTCCATTCGTCGGTGGTGCTGGGGAAAGTCTAGTGGGCGCCGTGCCGGCGCCCGGCGAGGTCACGCCGTGACGAGCGTGCCGATGGGCTCGCCGCGCAGGGCGGCCGTGACGTTGCCGGCGGGCTCCATGCCGAACACGCGCATGTTCATCCCGTTGTCCATGCAGAGGCTGAAGGCCGTCGCGTCGACGACCTTGAGGCCGCGCATGAGGGCGTCCGAGTAGGTGACGTGGTCGAGTCGCGTCGCCGTCGCGTCCGTGCGCGGATCGGCCGTGTAGACGCCGTCGACGCCGTTCTTCGCGACGAGCACCTCGGTCGCGCGGATCTCGAGGGCCCGCTGCGCGGCGACCGTGTCGGTCGAGAAGTAGGGCAGGCCGGCGCCCGCGCCGAAGATGACGACGCGGCCCTTCTCGAGGTGGCGCTCCGCGCGCAGCGGGATGTACGGCTCGGCGACCTGGCGCATCTCGATCGCGGACTGCACGCGCGTGGCGGCGCCCGCCTGCTCGAGGAAGTCCTGCAGGGCGAGGGCGTTCATGACCGTCCCGAGCATGCCCATGTAGTCGGCGCGCGCCCGGTCCATGCCGCTCTTGGAGAGCTCAGCGCCGCGGAAGAAGTTGCCTCCGCCGACGACGACCGCGACCTCGACGTCCTGCGACGCCTCCGCGATCTCGCGCGCGATCTGGCTGACGACATCCGGGTTGACCCCGAGCTGCCCTCCCCCGAACGCCTCGCCGGACAGCTTCAGCAGCACCCGCCGCTTGGTCACTTCGCTCACTGTGGATCCTCTCGTCGCCGATACACGCTACCGGTCGCAGGCGGCAGCTCCCTGTGCAGGCACGCGGATGTCGCGTGTCGACCTCCGCGCGCAGAGAAAGGGGGCTCGGATCCGCGGATCCGAGCCCCCTTCCGTCACGTCGTTACGCGCCCACCTTGAAACGCGCGAAGCCCGTGATCGTGATGCCGGCGTCCTGCGCGACCTTCGCGACGGACAGCTTGTTGTCCTTCGCGTAGTCCTGGTCGAGCAGCGCGACCTGCTTGAAGAACGCGTTCACGCGTCCCTCGACGATCTTCGGGAGGGCGGCCTCGGGCTTGCCCTCGTTGCGGGAGATCTCGGTGACGATCTCGCGCTCCTTCTCGACGTCGGCCGCGGGGACCTCGTCGCGCGAGAGGTAGGACGGGTTCGCGAAGGAGATGTGCTGCGCGATGCTGCGCGCCGTCTCCGCGTCGTCGCCCGTGTACGCGACGATGACGCCGACCTGCGGGGGCAGGTCCTTGCTCGTGCGGTGCAGGTAGACCTGGAACGCGTCGCCCTCGAGGGTGCGGACGCGGCGGAGCTCGACCTTCTCGCCGATGATCGCGGCCTCATCGGAGATGAGCTGCTCGACCGTCTGGTCGCCCGCGGTGGCCGCGAGGGCCTCCTCGACCGAGTCGGCGGCGGCCGCGGCGGCGGCGTCGGCGACCTTGTCGGCGAGCGCGATGAAGCGGTCGTTCTTCGCGACGAAGTCGGTCTCGCACGCGAGCTCGACGAGCGTCGCCTTGCCGCCCTGCTCGCGGGCGACCACGAGGCCCTCGCTCGTCGCGCGGTCGGCGCGCTTCGCGTTGCCCTTGGCGCCCTTGAGGCGGAGGATCTCGACGGCCTTCTCGACGTCGCCGTCAGCCTCCTCGAGCGCCTTCTTGGTGTCGACCATGCCGGTGCCGAGCTGCTCGCGCAGAGCCTTGATGTCGGCGATGCTGAAGTTGGCCATGGGTGCTGGCTCTCCTTGTTCGTGGTGGAACGGTGACCTGAGCGAGGCGGGCCCGGTGGGGCCCGCCTCGTCGAGCATTACTCCGCTGCGGGAGCCTCGGCCGGCGCGGCCTCGGCGGCGGGAGCCTCCGCGACCTCGGCGGGCGCCTCGGTCGAGCCCTGCTCGAGGAGCTCGCGCTCCCACTCGGCGAGAGGCTCGGCCTCGCCCTCGGGGTTGTGCTTCTGCTGGAGGCCCTCGGCGGCGGCGTCGGCGATGATGCGCGTCAGCAGCGAGACCGAGCGGATGGCGTCGTCGTTGCCCGGGATCGGGTACTGCAGGTCGTCGGGGTCGACGTTCGTGTCGAGGATGCCGATGACGGGGATCCCGAGCTTCTTCGCCTCGTCGATCGCGAGGTGCTCGCGCTTGGCGTCGACGACCCACAGGGCCGACGGCGTCTTGCTGAGGTTGCGGATGCCGCCGAGCGACTTGTGGAGCTTGTCGAGCTCGCGGCGCTTGAGGAGGAGCTCCTTCTTGGTGAAGCCCGTGCCGGCCGGGTCGTCGAAGTCGAGCTCCTCGAGCTCCTTCATGCGCGCGAGGCGCTTCGACACGGTCGAGAAGTTGGTGAGCAGACCGCCGAGCCAGCGCTCGTTGACGTAGGGCTGGCCCACGCGGGTCGCCTGCTCGGCGAGCACCTCCTGCGCCTGCTTCTTCGTACCGACGAAGAGGATGGTGCCGCCGCGCGCGACGGTCTCCTTGACGAAGTCGTAGGCCTTGTCGATGTAGCCGAGCGACTGCTGGAGGTCGATGATGTGGATGCCGCTGCGCTCCGTGAGGATGAAGCGCTTGACCTTCGGGTTCCAGCGACGGGTCTGGTGTCCGAAGTGGACGCCGCTGTCGAGCAGCTGGCGGATGGTGACGACGGCCATGGTCGTGCTCCTTGATCTGGGCGCTCGCGCGCCATGCGGTTGATTCCGCCGATCGGACGATCGGCGAGCCTGGTGCCCGACGCACTCCCGCCCTTCGAGAAGGGACCGAGGGGAGTCGCGCCACGACGATCGTCCGGAGACGAGGTCGCTGAGGGCACGCGTAGTCATCCCGAGACGGGATGCATCCCCCAGCATACCAGGCGCTCGTCTCCCCCACGGCGCGTGCACAGGCGCGCGACACGCGGCTCCCTCGTCCCCCGCCGCGCATTCGAGCGAAGCGGGCCGCCGCGCGCGCCGAGGCTGAGGACATGCAGCGCACAGCCCGCTCCGTCCTCGTCCTCCTGGTCGCACTCGTGTGCGCCGGCGCGGCTCCCGCGGCGGCGCATGCGCCGTCCGCGGCACCGGCCGACACCGAGGTCCGCATCGAGACCGCCGAGCAGTGGGTGTGGCCCGTGAGCCAGGACGTCCGGATCGTCCGCCCCTTCGAGGCGCCGCCGCACCGCTACGGTCCGGGGCACCGCGGCATCGACCTCGCGGCCGATGCCGCTCCCCTGCGCGCCCCGGCGTCGGGAGTGATCGCATTCGCGGGGGTCGTGGTCGACCGGCCGCTCCTGACGATCGACCACGGCGACGGGCTCGTCACGACGCTCGAGCCCGCGACGACCGAGCTCGCCGTGGGCGACGCGGTCTCCCGCGGGCAGGAGATCGGCGCGCTCGCGTCGGGCGGCCACGCCGCGCCCGGCGCGGTGCACTTCGGGGTGCGCCTCCACGGCGAGTACATCAACCCGCTCCTCCTGCTCGGCGGGGTTCCCCGGGCGGTGCTCCTCCCCTGCTGTTGAGCGCGGCTCGCCTCCGGGCGATCGCGCGTCAGGCGCGCGGATGCGCGAGGCGGTAGGCCGCCGCGAGGCGCTCGGAGGAGACGTGCGTGTAGATCTGGGTCGTGCCGAGACTCGCGTGACCGAGGATCTCCTGCACCGCGCGGAGGTCGGCGCCGCCATCCAGCAGGTGCGTCGCGGCGGAATGCCGCAGGGCGTGCGGCCCCACCGTCTCGACGCCCATCGCGGGCGCGACGGTGCGGGCGACGAGCTCGTAGACCGTGCGCGGCCCCACGCGCCGACCGCGTGCGCCGAGGAAGAGCGCGGCGCCTGCTCCATCTCCGCGCGCGGCCAGCGCCGGGCGCCCGCGCGTGAGGTACGCGCCGATCGCGCGCGCGGCCGGCGCTCCGAACGGCACGACACGCTCCTTGGCGCCCTTGCCGACGACGCGCGCCGTGGCGCGATCGAGATCGACGTCGTCGACATCGAGGCCGCACAGCTCCGAGACCCGCACGCCCGCGCCGTAGAGGAGCTCGATGAGCGCGTGGTCGCGCAGCGCGAGCGGGTCGCCGTCGGCCGCAGCCGCGGCCATCCGGCGCAGGAGGTCGTCGAGGGCAGGTGCCGCGGCGACGTGCGGCAGGGTCCGGCCGCGCTTCGGCGTGACCAGGCGCAGGCTCGGGTCCACCTCGATGAGGCCCTCCTCGCGAGCCCAGCGGAAGAGCGCGCGCGCCGACGACGTGCGCCGGGCGACGGTCGAGCGCGCGTCGCCGCGCTGCGTCGCGCGCCACAGCCAGTCGCGCAGCGCGTCGAGGTCGACGTCGGCGAGATCGCGATCGCCGACCGCATCGGCGAGATCGGCGAGGTCGGCTCGGTAGGCGCGGACGGTCGCGGGCGAGAGGCGCCGCACCGTCTCGAGATGCGCGCCGAACGCGTCGATCGCGCGGAGCAGCTGCATCCTCCGATGGTGCCCCGGCCCGCGCGGGGACCGGGCGCGCCGCGCCGGTTCGCACGCCGCCCATCCGGATCGGCGGCGGCTCCGAAGAGAGATCGACACGGATGGACCGTGCCAGAACGGAGCAAACTCATGCGCACCTCAGTCAATCGGATCGTCGCCACCGTCTTCGGAGCCGTGTACGTCCTCGTCGGGCTGCTCGGCTTCGCCGTGACGGGCGGCGTCGGATTCCTCGCCACGGAGGGCGGGCTGCTGCTCGGGATCTTCCAGGTGAATCCGCTCCACAACATCGCGCACCTCGCGATCGGCGCCGCGCTCGTCGCGGCCGGGATGGCGGGGGTCCGTGCGGCGAGGGCCGTGAACGCGACCGTCGGCGCCGCGTACCTCCTCCTCGGGATCGCGGGCTTCTTCCTCGCCGGCACGGCTCTGAACATCCTCGCGCTCAACACCGCAGACCACGTCCTGCACCTCGCGAGCGCTCTCGTGCTCCTCGCGGTGGGGCTCGGCGCCGAGCGGTCCGTGGGGCGGGATTCGATCGCGTGACGTTCACCGGCACCTGGCCCGCCCTCGCCGCGTGCGGGGCGGGCCTGGCCCATCTCGCCGTCGCCGCGGGGTCCCCCTGGTGGCTGCTGGCTCTCCTGTGCGCCGCCGGAGTCGCCGAGCTGGGCTGGGGCGCGGCCGCCCTGCGTGCCGGGCGCATCGTCGCGTCGCGCGCGGCGCTCGGCGGCTCGCTCGCCCTCGCCCTCCTGACGACGGTGATCGGCGTCGCGGGCGGGATGGGTCCCGCTCCGATGGCCGTCGCGATCGCGCTCCTGCTCGTCGCGGCGGCGGCCGCCGCGCGCACCGTGCGCCGCAGGGCCCGCCCCGCGCGCGGCGGCACCGCGCGCGCCGTCCTCGGCATGCTCCTGGGCGCGACGCTCGTGGCCGCCGTCACGACGCCTGCCCTGTCGCTCACCGAGCCCGGGACGCAGGCGGTGCCGCACGGCGAGATGCACGGCGGGCACGCGCACTGAGAGCGAGGAGCCGCTGTCGCGAGATCGGGGTTGCATCTCAAGCCGCTTGAGGCCTCAGGGTGAGGACATGAACACTTCCGAGAACGCTCTCTCCTCCATCGGCGAGGTGGCGCATCGCACCGGACTCAGCGTCAGCGCCATCCGCTACTACGACGACGAGGGACTCGTCGACGCGACCGACGCCACCGACGGAGGCCATCGCCTCTACGACGTGGACGCGATCGCCCGGCTCGAGCTCGTCCGCACGCTGCGCGACCTCGAGACCGGTCTGCCGCAGGTGCGCCGCGTGCTCGCCGGGACGAGCTCGCTGCGGGATGTGCTCGCCGAGCATCTCCACGTGATCGAGACGCGGGCCGCGGATCTGGACGCGAAGCGCGCCGTCCTCCGCGCGCTCGTGCGACAGGAGGGCACGGCGGAGCGCGCGAACCTCCTGCGCAGGCTCGTGACGATGCCCGATGCCGAGCGTCAGCGGCTCATCGACGACTTCCTCGACGAGGTCACCGCCGGCCTTCCGCAGGAGGCGTCCGAGCGCATCCGCGACGTGCGGCCGGTGCTGCCGCCCGACCCGGCCCCCGAGCATCTCGACGCCTGGCTGAGCCTCGCGGAGCTCCTGCAGGATGATCGGTTCCGCGCGGCGATCCGCTCCTACCTGCACGCGACGTACGCGCAGTTCCCCGGTCCGGAGATGTCCTCGCCTCCCGTGCAGGACTTCATCCACTCGGCAGGCGCCGACCTGATGCGCCGGCTCACGGCCGCTCACCAGGCGGGTCTCGCGGCGGACGATCCCCACGTGGCCTCCCTCGCCGCACAGCTGGTCGACGAGCTCGCCGGGACGTTCGGCGTCGCGGCCGACGACGACCTCCGCGCACGGCTCGCCGAGCGCTATCGCACGGTCGACAGCCTCACCCTCGAGTCCCTTGAGGACGAGGAGTACCGCACGACCGAGGGCCGCTATCTCGAGCTGGTCGCGATCGTCAACGGCGGCCGCACCCGGATGCCGCCCTTCTCGACGGCGCCCACCGCACGCGGGGTGACGGAGACGGCCCGAGTCTCGGAGACCTCGGCCGCTGGCTGGCTGCGGCGATCGCCGGAGGGTCGTGAGCGCAGGAACCCTCGGATCTCAGGCGAGCACCCAGCCGCCGTCCGTCCGTCGCACCGCGCCGGCCAGCTCGAGCAGGCCGAGCGCGGCCTGCACGGCCTCCACGGCCATCCCGCTGCGCCGTGCGATCTCATCGACATCGCGTGGGGAGCGGGAGGCGAGCGCATCGCGGACGCGGACCTCCTCCGCGGATGGACCGCCCAGAGCGGTCGCGTCGTCGGCTCCCTCGCCGATCAGCTCGAGGACGTCGGCGGCCGACGTGATGCACTGCGCGTCGAACTCGCGCAGCAGGCGATGACAGCCGGCCGAGGTCGCACTCGTCACGGGTCCGGGCACGGCTCCGAGCGGCCGCCCGAGCGCCGCGGCGTGCCCTGCCGTGTTCAGCGTGCCGCTGCGCGCGCCGGCCTCGACGACGACCGTCGCGGCGCTCAGCGCGGCGATGCACCGATTCCGCTGGAGGAACCGCCACTTGGTCGGCGTCGCGCCCGGCGCCGTCTCGCTCACGATCGCGCCGACGCGCGCGATGTCGGCGAACAGGCGAGCGTGCCCGGCGGGATACACGCGGTCGGCGCCGCCGGCGACGACCGCGACCGTCAGCCCGCCGACGCCGAGCGTCGCGCGATGGGCAGCGCCGTCGATGCCGTACGCGGCGCCCGAGATCACGCCGATGCCGCGGGACGCGAGCTCGCCCGCGAGCTCGGCCGCGACGTGCTCCCCGTATGGCGTCGCCGCGCGTGCGCCCACGATCGCGACCGAGCGTGCGATGCGCGAGAGGCCCGTCACGTCGCCTCTCGTCCACAGGGCGAGCGGCGCGTGCGTGCCGAGGTCGGTCAGCTGCTCGGGCCACCCCGCGTCCTCCGGGGTCACGAGCACCAGCCCCGCGCGAGCGCCCTGCGCGAGGGCCTGCGCGACGTGCGCGGGGTCGAGCCGCGGCTGCCACCGCGACCGAGCGGCCGCGAGCGCCTGCGCGCCCAGCCCCAGCTCCGTGAGCGATCCGTCGTGCAGCCCCGCCTCGACCATCCGCAGAGCCTCATCCGGACCGTGCGCCGCGACGAGCGCGCCCGCGGTCCCGTCGCCCGGCTCGACGATGGCGGTCCACACCGCGCGCGCCAGACGGGCCGGATCCTCCCGGCTGTGCGGCGCGCCCGCTCGGCGCACGCGATCGTCGTCGAGCAGCGTCATGCCACGACCCCCTTCTTCAGGAACAGCGCCCTGCCCACATCCGCCGCGTCCGGCCGGTCCCTGCCGGCCAGATCGGCGACCGTCCAGGCGACCCGCAGCACGCGGTCGTAGCCCCTCAGGGTGATGAGCCCGCGCTGGAGCGCGGCGTCGAGCCCCCGCAGCGCCGCGGCGTCAGGCGCTCGCGGCCCGCGCCGCAGCCACGTCCCGGGGACCTCGGCGTTGATACGCCAGGGCGTTCCCGACAGCCGCTCCCGCGCCCGATCCCGCGCCGCGAGCACGCGCTGCCGCCCCTCCTCCGATGACATGGCGTCTCCCGCGCGCGTCTGCGCGATGCTCGCGATCCGCTCGACGTGCAGATCGATGTCGATGCGGTCGAGCAGCGGACCCGAGAGGCGCTGCGCGTACCGGCGGATGATGTGCGGAGAGCACGTGCACGACCCGCCGCGCACGCCGTACTCCCCGCACGGACAGGGATTCATCGCGAGGACGAGCTGGAAGCGCGCCGGGAAGCGCGCGGAGAACCCCGCGCGGTGGATGTCGATGCGCCCCTGCTCGAGCGGCTGGCGCAGCGCGTCGAGCGTCGACGACGACGCCTCGGTCGCCTCGTCGATGAACAGCACCCCGCGGCTCGCGCGCGCGATCGCACCCGGCCGCACGGTGCGCGACCCGCCGCCGACGAGCGCGGCGGTCGACGCCGAGTGGTGGGGCGCCTCGAACGGCGGCCGCCGGTCGAGGCGCACGACCCGCTCCCCCGCGAGCGACCGCAGCGATGCGGCCTCGAGGGCTGCCTCGTCGTCGAGCGGCGGGAGGATGCCGGGCAGACGTCGGGCGAGCATGGTCTTGCCCGCTCCCGGCGGGCCCGACATGAGCACGTGGTGACCGCCCGCCGCGGCCACGACGAGCGCCTCGACGGCGTCGCGCTGCCCCACGACGTCAGCGAGGTCGACGTCGTCCTCGTCGGCCTCGGGCGCCGGCGGGCCGGGGATCGGCGGGACGTCCGGCACCTCCACCTCGGAGCCGTGCCACGCCGCGACCTGAGCGAGCGAGATCGCCCCGCGCACCTCGGCGCCCGCGACGAGCTCGGCCTCCTCCCGGTTCGCCCAGGGGACCACGACCCGGGTGCGGCCCGCGGCGACCGCGGCGCGCACGGCCGGCAGGATGCCCGGCACGGGCCGCAGTCGCCCGTCCAGCCCCAGCTCGCCGAGATGCACGACCTCGGCCGCCGATGACCGGCGCAGGCGGTCGTCGGTCGCCAGCGCGGTCACCGCGATCGCGAGATCGAATGCGGTCCCGTGCTTCGGGAGCCCCGCCGGCGACAGGTTCACGGTGAGGCGCCGGTACGGGAGCATGAGCCCGCTGTTCTCGCACGCGCTCGTGACCCGGCGCGCGGCCTCGCCGAGCGCGCGGTCGGCGAGGCCGATGATCCGGATCTCCGGCTGATGCGACGTGACGTCGGCCTCCACCTCGACGAGCTCGCCCGTGAGCCCGGTGAGCGCGACCGCCCACGTCCGCGCGACCGTCATCGGAGGTCCTCGAGATGCTCGAGGGCGCCCGTCCCGGGATCGGCGCCCACGATCGCGACCGCGTCGATCCGGAGGGATCGGCCGAGCAGCGCTCCGGGGTGCGCGCGGGTCCACGCCGCCGCGAGCCGCCACAGCCGACGCAGCTTGCGCCGGTCGACGGCCTCGAGCGGATGGCCGAAGGCCGTGCCCGTGCGCGTCTTGACCTCGACGACCGCGAGCCGTGTGCCGCGGCACGCGACGATGTCGATCTCCCCGTCAGCGCACCGCCAGTTGCGGTCGAGGATCTCGTACCCGATCGATGAGAGGTACTGCGCCGCGCGCTCCTCGCCCGCTCGACCGAGGTCGTCCTTCCGTGCCATGACGGCAGACTGCCTGGACGGACGACCGGATGCGGCGGCGGACGGCCGGGTGGGGAGACGGCGCGCCGCGGGGCGCGCCTGTGCAGACGGCGTCGCCGCGCGGGGATGCTACTTGCCGTCGAGCGAGAGCTCGTCGGGCAGCTCGAAGTCGCGGCGCGACAGCTCCTCGATGTTCACGTCCTTGAACGTGAGCACGCGCACCGACTTCACGAAGCGATCCGAGCGGTAGATGTCCCAGACCCAGACGTCCTTCATCGTGATCTCGAAGTAGAAGTCGGTCTCGGTGTCGTGACGGACGACGTCGACCTCGTTCGCGAGGTAGAAGCGGCGCTCGGTCTCGATCACGAACTGGAACTGCGAGACCACGTCGCGGTACTCGCGGAACAGAGCCAGCTCGAGCTCGCGGTCGTAATCCTCGAAGACATCGTCATCCATGGTCCTCCCATCCTAGGCGTCCGGGATGCCGCGTCGCGCCGCTCGAGGACGGCTCAGAACAGGGCGGGCGCGTCGGCGATCGCCCACGACCGGCGGTGGTGCGCGCTCAGACCGTGCTCGCGGATCGCGGCACGGTGCGTCGCGCTCGCGTAGCCCTTGTTGCTGGCCCATTCGTAGACCGGGAGCTCGTCGTGAAGTCCGGTCATGAGGCCGTCGCGCGCGACCTTCGCGATGACCGATGCCGCAGCGAGCGACGCGCAGTCGCGGTCGCCCTTGACCACCGTGCGGATGTCGAGCCCCGCGCCGCGCACGGGCGAGATGTAGTCGTGGTTGCCGTCGAGGAGCACGACCCCGGCCGCGGGCGCGTAGCCCTGCTCCTCGAGCGACGCGAGCGCGCGGACGGCCGCGAGGCCCAGGGCGCGGATGATCCCGATCTCGTCGACCTCCGCGGCCGTCGCCCAGCCGAGCGCGCTGGCCCTGACCCACGCGGCCGCGCGGTCGGCGACGTCCGCGCGGCGTCCGGCGGGGACGAGCTTCGAGTCGCGCAGCCCCTCGGGAACCGTGCAGGCGACGGCCTCCGCGTCCACGACGGATGCCCCGATGGTCACGGGCCCGGCGAGGGCGCCGCGCCCGACCTCGTCGAGCGCGAAGACGAGCGGCGCCTCCGCGAGGAGCGCCCGCTCGTGCGCGATGGTCGGTGCGACGACGGTCATCCCGCGGCGCTCGCCTTCTCCTCCTCGGCCTCGTCCTCGCGGTCGGGGATGCCCCGGAACACCTCGTGGTGCCCGTCGACCGTCCCGAAGCGGTCGAGCGGCCAGGTGAGGAGGAACACCCGGCCCACGACGTTGTCGATCGGCACGAATCCGCCGCCGGGCTGGTCCGTGTGGAAGCGCGCATCGCGCGAGTTGTCGCGGTTGTCGCCGAGCACCCACAGGGCGCCCTCCGGCACGACGACGTCGAACGGGTCGTTCGAGGCCTGGGTGTCGCCCTCGGGCAGCTTGAGGTAGCCGAGCTCGTCGACCGGCACCCCGTTGACGGTGATCTGCCCCAGAGCGTTGCAGCACTCGACGTGATCGCCCGGCAGCCCGATGATGCGCTTCACGAGGTGGTCGTCCGAATCGCCGGCCGACAGCCCCACGAGGGTCAGGAGCCCGTCGACGGCCTCCATGAACGGCGACTGCTCGGGCGCCTTCGGCTGCGGATCGAGCCAGCCGCCCGGATCCTCGAACACGACGATGTCCCCGCGCTCGTAGCCCGTCCACAGCGGCGTGAGCTCGTCCACGAGGATGCGGTCGTCGATCTGGAGGGTGTCCTCCATCGACGCCGACGGGATGAAGAACGACCGGACGATGAACGTCTTGATGAGGAACGACACCACCAGCGCGACCACCACGATGACGGCGATGTCGCGCAGGAACATGAGGATGCCCCGTCCGCGCTGCTCCGGCTGCTCGGCGGTCGTGGTGTCGCTCGTCATGGGGTCCTTCGCGTCCGCGCCGCCGAGGTGACGGGGGCGTTCCTCCAGAATCTCACATGAACGCAGACACCCCGTGCCGCGGGGCACGGGGTGTCTGCTCGGATCGCGTGAGATCAGGCGTTCTCGCGCTTCTCCTTGATCTTCGCCTTCTTGCCGCGCAGCTCGCGCAGGTAGTACAGCTTCGCGCGACGCACGTCACCGCGCGTGACGACCTCGATGTGGTCGATGACCGGCGAGTGCACGGGGAACGTGCGCTCCACGCCGACCTGGAAGCTGATCTTGCGGACCGTGAAGGTCTCGCGCACGCCCGAGCCCTGGCGGCGGATGACGACGCCCTGGAACACCTGGATGCGCGAGCGGCTGCCCTCGACGATGTTCACGTGCACCTTGACGGTGTCACCGGGGCCGAACGCGGGGACGTCGGAGCGGAGCGAAGCCGCATCGACGGCGTCGAGAATGTGCATGACGGTTCTCTTCCTGCGGCCGCCTCAGGTCGACCGCCTTCGAAAATGGGGTATCGCACGTGCATGTGGGATCCCGTGGACCCTCGGCTCCCCTGCGGCAGAGCGCGAAACGGCCCGCGCCGACGGGCGCGGTCGTCACAGCACGACATCCCATTGTCTCACACCAGGACCCGCGCCACGATCCGCGGGTGCCGCCCCTCGCCGCGCATCGGGGAGAATGGAGGTTCGAGCGAGAGGACACACCCATGATCGAACTGCGCACCCCGGCCGAGATCGAGCAGATGCGGCCGGCTGGCCGGTTCGTCGCGGAGACCCTCGCGACCCTCCGCGAGGAGACGAAGGTCGGCACGAACCTCCTCGCGATCGACCGTCGCGCACACGAGCTCATCCGCCGGGCAGGGGCCGAGTCGTGCTACATCGACTACCACCCGTCGTTCGGCGCGAGCCCGTTCGGCAAGGTCATCTGCACGTCGATCAACGACGCGGTCCTCCACGGGCTCCCGCACGACTACGCGCTGCGCGACGGCGACCTCGTCACGCTCGACTTCGCGGTCTCGATCGACGGCTGGGTCGCCGACTCCGCTGTCTCGTTCGTCGTCGGCACCCCGCGCGACGAGGACCTCGCCCTCATCGACACGACCGAGCGCGCGCTCGACGCGGCGATCGCCGCCGCGACGGTGGGCAATCGCGTGGGCGACATCTCCGCGGCCATCTCGCAGATCGCGCGTGCCGACGGCCTCTCGATCAACACCGACTTCGGCGGCCACGGCGTGGGCCGCATCATGCACGGCGACCCGCACATCCCGAACGACGGCCGCCCCGGGCGCGGCTTCCCGCTCAAGCCGGGTCTCGTCATCGCGATCGAGCCGTGGTTCCTGCAGAGCACCGACGAGCTCGTCACCGACCCGGATGGCTGGACGCTGCGCAGCGCGGACGGCTCGCGCGGCGCGCACAGCGAGCACACCATCGCGATCACGGAGGACGGCCCGATCGTCCTGACGGACCGCTCGCACCTCTGACGCCGTCCTCACATCCGCCGCTCAGGCGGTTGTGAGCGAAACGTTCGCTCGGGGAAACCCCGGGCCGCGCAGACGGGAAACACCGCGCTCCTACGTTCGTGTCACGACCTCGAAGTGACCCTCGAACGCAGGAGCCGCCATGACCGCCGTGGACCCCTTCCCCTCTCGCATCGTCGTCGTCGGCGCCGGGATGGTGGCGCATCGCTTCGTCGAGAGCCTCCTCAGCCGCACGACGGACCCCTGGCACGTCACCGTGCTCGGCGAGGAGCGCCGTCTGCCATACGACCGGGTCGGCCTCACGTCGTTCTTCTCGGGAGCCACCCCCGACGACCTGACCCTCGACCCCGGCGTCTTCGACGACGATCGGGTCGAGCTCCTCCCCGGAGAGCCGGTCATCCGCATCAACCGCGCGGAGCGCACCGTCACGACCGCCGCGCGCCGCGACATCCCCTATGACACGCTCGTCCTCGCGACGGGCTCCTACGCCGCGAAGGTCGCCGTCGACGGCTCCGACCTCCCCGGCTGCTTCGTCTACCGGACGATCGACGACGTGCAGCGCATGCGCGACTTCGTCGCCGCGCGGTCGGCGCAGCTGGGCAGGCCGCTCGTCGGCAAGGTGATCGGCGGCGGGCTCCTCGGGCTCGAGGCGGCAGGAGCGCTCCAGGGCCTCGACGTCGCCTGCACGGTCGTTCAGTCGTCCGACCGCCTCATGTCGGCCCAGCTCGATCTCGCCGGCGGCAACGCGCTGCGGCGCCTCATCGAGGCGCGCGGGATCGAGGTGCTGACCCAGGCCCGCACGACCCGCCTCGACCCCGACCGCTCGGGCAGCGTCGCGGGGCTCGAGTTCCAGGACGGCTCCTACGTCGGCGCCGACATCGTCGTGTTCACGGTGGGCGTCCGCCCGCGCGACGAGCTCGCCCGTGCCGCCGGGCTCCCCGCGGACCCACGCGGCGGGGTCGTCATCGACGACCGCTGCCGCACGGCCGACCCGTCGATCCTCGCGATCGGCGAGGTCGCGAGCTTCGACGGCCAGTGCATCGGCCTCGTCGCACCCGGGTACGCCATGGCCGAGGTCGCGGCGACGCGGCTGCTGGGCGGCGACGCGACCTTCCCCGGCTTCGACGACTCCACCAAGCTCAAGCTCTCGGGCGTCGACGTCGCGAGCTTCGGCGACGCGTTCGCGCGCACGCCGGGCGCTCTCGACGTCAGCTACGCCGACCCGGTGGCCGGCGTGTACAAGAAGCTCGTGCTGTCGGACGACGCCAAGACCCTGCTCGGCGGCATCCTCGTCGGCGACGCGTCGGCATACGGCTCGCTGCGCCCGCTTCTGGGCAGCGCGCTGGGCGCCGACCCCGTCGCCTACCTCATGCCCGAGGGCGGAGTCGAGGCTCCCGGCGGCGACCTCCCTGACGAGGCGATCATCTGCTCGTGCTCGAGCGTCACGGCGGGGCGCATCCGCTCGGCCGTGCACGACGACGGCTGCACCGACGCTGGCGAGGTGAAGGCGTGCACGAAGGCGGGGGCCACGTGCGGCTCGTGTCTCACCACGGTGAAGAAGATCGTCGGCCAGGAGCTCGCGAAGATGGGGCAGACCGTCTCGAACGCGCTCTGCGAGCACTTCGACATGTCCCGGCGGCAGCTCTTCGACGCCGTCCGCGTCTCGGGTCTCGACACGTTCTCCGCCGTCATCGAGCGCTTCGGGCGGGGGCGCGGCTGCGACATCTGCAAGCCCGCTCTCGCGAGCATCCTGTCCGTCCTCGTCGGCCGCCACGTGCTCGACGGCGAGAACGCGACGCTGCAGGACACGAACGACCACGTCATGGCCAACATGCAGAAGGACGGCACCTACTCGGTCGTCCCGCGGATGCCCGGCGGCGAGGTCACGCCGGAGGGCCTCATCGCGGTCGGAGAGATCGCGCGCGACTTCGGCCTGTACACGAAGATCACGGGCGGGCAGCGCGTGGACATGTTCGGCGCGCGGCTCGAGCAGCTGCCCGCCATCTGGGCACGGCTGATCGACGCCGGGTTCGAGTCGGGCCACGCCTACGGCAAGTCGCTGCGCACGGTGAAGTCGTGCGTCGGATCGACCTGGTGCCGGTACGGCGTCCTCGACTCGGTCGGCATGGCGGTGCAGCTCGAGCTGCGCTACCGCGGCCTGCGCGCCCCGCACAAGCTCAAGCTCGGCGTCTCGGGATGCGCGCGCGAGTGCGCAGAGGCCCGCGGCAAGGACGTCGGCGTGATCGCGACCGAGACGGGATGGAACATGTACGTGGGCGGCAACGGCGGCTTCACCCCGCGCCACGCGCAGCTCCTCGCCGAGGGCCTCAGCGACGCCGAGCTGCTCACGGCCATCGACCGCTTCTTCATGTACTACATCCGCACGGCCGACCGCCTGCAGCGCACGGCGCCGTGGTTCGAGGAGCTCGAGGGCGGCATCGAGGGCCTCCGGGAGGTCATCTTCGAGGACAGCCTCGGCATCTGCGCCGACCTCGACGCGGCGATGGCGGCGCACATCGACAACTACGAGGACGAGTGGGCGGCCACGCTCCGCGACCCCGAGAAGCTCAAGCGCTTCCAGTCCTTCGTGAACGCCCCCGACACCCCCGATCCCTCGATCGCGTTCGTGCCGGAACGCGGTCAGATCCGCCCCGCCAGCCCCGAGGAGCGCGCCGCCGGCGGCGTCCTCATCGCCGGCACGACCCTGGAGGTGCGTCGATGACGCTCACGCAGACCGATCCCGCGACGGCCCCCGTCGCCCGCTCCTGGGTGCGCGTGTGCGCCGTCTCCGACCTCGAGGTCGAGCGCGGCCGCGCCGCGCTCATCGGCGACACGCAGATCGCCCTGTTCCTCCTGCCCGGCGGCGCCATCCACGCCGTGTCGAACCTGGACCCGTACAGCGACGCGCACGTCATGTCTCGCGGTATCGTCGGCACAAGGCGTTTCGTCGAGACCGGACAGGACGTCGAGTCGGGGCAGGACACCCCCACCGTCGCGTCCCCGATGTACAAGCAGGTGTTCGACCTCCGGACGGGGGCGTGCCTCGACACGCAGGGCAAGGATCCCCGCTCGCTGCGGGTCTGGCCCGTGTCGCAGCAGGGCGACGACGTCTACATCCGATGGGAGTGAGCCGATGACCACGATGCTCGGCGTCTCGCTGTCCGGTCGCGATGTGCTCCTCGTCGGCGGCGGCGCGGTCACGGCGCGGCGGCTCCAGCGCTTCCTCGACGACGGCGCCCTCCCGCGTGTCGTCGCCCCCGACCTCTCGCCCGCGGTCCGCGACCTCGTGGAGGCTCACGGCGTGCCCTGGGCGCCGCGGCGGTTCCGCCGCGAGGACCTCGACGGAGCGTGGCTCGTGCACACGGCGACGGGCGACCTGCAGGTCGACCTGCGCGTGGCCGCGCTCTGCGAGGCGCAGCGCGTCCTGTGCGTCAACGCATCGGATGGCGCGCACGGCACCGCGCGGATCGCCGCCGACACGCGCTCGGGCGACGTGGTCGTCGGCGTGATGTCCGACGCCGGGGTCGACCCGGGTCGCGCGGCGCGCCTCCGCGACGCGATCGAGCGGCTCCTCGTCTCGGGACGCCTCCCGCTGCGCCGACGCCGCGGCGGCGCGGCCGGCCGCGTCGACCTCGTCGGAGGGGGCCCGGGCCCCGTCGACCTCATGACCGTGCGGGCGCGGCGGCTCCTCGCCGAGGCCGACGTCGTCGTCGCCGACCGGCTCGGCCCGGCGGATGCGCTGCTGCCCGAGCTCGACCCCGACGTGCTCGTCATCGATGTGGGGAAGCGCCCCGGCCACCATCCCGTGCCGCAGGACGAGATCAACCGGCTCCTCGTGGCGCATGCGCAGGCCGGGCGCCGCGTGGTCCGGCTGAAGGGCGGCGACCCCTTCGTCTTCGGCCGCGGCGGTGAGGAGCTCGCCGCCTGCCTCGCGGCCGGCGTGCCGGTCGAGGTGGTCCCCGGGCCGACGAGCGCCGTCTCCGTGCCGCAGGCGGCGGGCATCCCGGTCACGCACCGCGGAACCGCCGCGTCCGTGCACATCGTGAACGGCCAGGGCGAGATCGCCGACACGACGCTCGCCGCGCTCGCCGATGCCGCTGTCACGACGGTCTTCCTCATGGGCGTCGCGGCGCTCCCGCGCATCGTCGCGGCGGCGCTCGCGCACGGCGTGCCGGAGGACCGCCCGGTGGCGATCGTCGAGAGCGGGCACACCCCGCAGCAGCGCACGACACGCACGACCCTTGCCGCCGCGGTCGCCGATGCACGCGCCGCGGGGGTCCGCAACCCGGCCGTGATCGTCATCGGAGACGTCGCGCGCGCATCCCTCCTCCTCCCCGAACCCGAGCTGGCAGGTGACACCACCACGTGACCGCACGTCCTCCCCTCTCCGCAGCCCTCGACGGCTGCACCGTCGTCATCGCCGTCGACCGTCGCGCGGGCGAGCTCGCCGCCGCGCTCGAGCGCCACGGAGCGCAGGTGCGCCAGGCGCCCGCGGTGACGATCGTCTCCCACATCGACGACGAGGCGCTCGTCGACGCGACGCGCGCGCTCATCGCCAACCCGCCCGACATCGTCGTCGCCACGACCGGAGTCGGCTTCCGCGGCTGGATGGAGGCCGCCTTCGAGGCGGATCTCGCCGACGAGCTCGCGGCCGCCCTCTCACGCGCGCAGATCGTCGCGCGCGGCCCGAAGGCGCGCGGCGCGGTCCAGCAGGCGGGCTTCACCGCGGACTGGGTCGCGGAGTCCGAGACGTCCGCGGAGCTCGGCGAGTACCTCGTGACGCAGGGCGTCGAGGGGCGCAGGATCGCCGTGCAGCACCATGGATCGGGCGCCGACGGCCTCGACGAGCTGTTCGAGAGCCACGGCGCCGACGTCGTGAGCCTCACCGTGTACCGATGGGGCCCGCCGCCCGACCCCCAGGTCGTGCTGCGGTCGGTCATCCAGGCCGGCGACGGCGAGGTCGACGCCGTGCTCTTCACGTCCGCGCCGGGCGCGGCCGAGTGGGTCGCCGCGGCCTCCGCGGCGCACGCGCTCGAGGACATCCGCGACCGCGCAGCCCAGGGCCGGCTCCTCCTCGCCGCCGTGGGACCGATCACGGCCGGCCCCCTGCAGGACGCGCGACTCCACCCCGTCGTCGCCGAGCGGGGTCGGCTCGGCTCCCTCGTGCGCACGGTCGTCGCCTACTTCGGCGCGGGCGGTGCCCCGCACGCGCAGACGAGCGCCGGCCGCTTCGAGCTGCGCAGCGGCGGCGCCGTGATCGAGGGGCGCTTCGTGCCGCTCTCGCGCACGGGCATCGACGTGCTCGACATGCTGTTCCGCGCGCGCGGCGCGGTCGTCACGCGCGCCGAGCTGCAGCACGCCCTCCCGCGCTCGAGCCAGAACTCGCATGCGGTCGAGATGGCCGTGGCGCGCCTGCGCGAGGCGCTCGGGGTGCCGGATGTCATCAAGACGGTGGTCAAGCGCGGCTATCGTCTCAACGTGGAGGACCAGGAATGACGACGCTCATCGCGTGCTCGCACGGCACCCGCTTCGAGGAGGGCCGCGAGGCCGTGCGGGCGCTCGTCGACGAGGTGCGCACGCTCCTGCCGGATGTGCGCGTCGAGCAGGCGTTCGTCGACGTCGAGGAGCCCGAGGTCGGCGACGTCGTCGCCCGGGTGGCAGCCGACGGGCCCGCCGTCGTCGTCCCGCTCCTCCTCTCGACCGGGTTCCACACCGAGGTCGACATCGCGCGCGCCGTGGCGCCGTTCCCGCACGTGGTCAAGGCCCCGGCGCTCGGGCCCCACGACCTGCTCGCGCTCGTCCTCGAGGCCCGACTCGACGAGGCCGACGCGCCAGAGGCCGGCCGACGCGACGGCGATCACGTCGTGCTCGCGGCGGCGGGATCGACCAACCCGGCTTCGGTCGCCGATGTCGAGGGGGTCGCCGCGCGCCTGCGTCGCGTGCTGCCCGTCCCCGTGACGATCGGGTACGCGGCGGGGGCCGATCCGCGCATCCCCGACGCCGTCGAGGCCGCCCGCGCGGCCGGTGCAACGCGCGTCATCGCGGCGAGCTACGTCCTCGCGCCCGGCTTCTTCGCGAACCTCGTGCGCCAGGCCGGCGCCGACGTCGTGACCGCGCCGCTCGGCGCGGACCGCCGCGTCGCGGCCATCGTGGCGGAGCGGTACCGCGACGCGCTCGCGCTCCTGCCCGCGGCATGACCGCGGCCATCCTCCTCGCGGGCGGGCGCGCGTCCCGGCTCGGCGGCGTCGACAAGCCCCTGCTCGACGTCGATGGGCGCTCCCTCCTCGCCCGCGCGCTCGACGCCGCCGCGGGCTGCGCCCCGGTCGTCGTCGTGGGCCCTCCGCGTGCGGGAGTCGAGGGCGTCCTCTGGGTGCGCGAGGAGCCGGAGTACGGCGGCCCCGTCGCCGCGGTGGCCGCCGCGCTGCCGCATGTCGACGCCGAGAGCGTGCTCGTGCTCGCCACCGACCTCCCTCGCGTCGAGGAGGCGGTCCGAGTGCTCGACGACGCGGCGGCGCTCCTGCCCCCGGGCGACGGCGTGTGCCTCGCCGACGAGAGCGGGCGTCCGCAGTGGCTCGTGGGCCGCTACCGCACGCGCGCGCTGCGCGAGCGCGCCAAGCGCATCCCCGTCGCCGGTGCGTCGTTCCGCGAGCTCATCGCCGAGCTCTCGATCTCGGTCGTCCGCGCGCATGAGGGAGTGGTCGCCGACGTCGACACCTGGCAGGATCTGGAGCGGGCACGCGGCGAAGGGCGGCACCATGACCGAGACCACTGACCGGACCCTCCCTCCGGAGGCACTCGACACCTGGGTCGACGCCGTGTGCGAACGGCTCGACCTGCCGCGCGAGGAGGTCTCGATCGCGCTCGTCCTCGACCTCGCGCGCGATGTGGCCCACGACGTCGCGCGGCCGGCCGCGCCCGTGAGCGCCTTCCTCGCGGGCCTCGCGGCAGGACGGCGCGGCGGATCCGCCGACGAGGCGGAGGCTGCCGTGCGCCTCGTCGCGGCTCTCGCCGCGCAGTGGCGCGACGGCGCGGCTCGGTAGGGCCGCCTCGCGGCGCTACTCGCCCGCGCGGAGCTCGTCCGGCAGGAGGTCGGGGCGGACGCGGCGCGTCCGCTCGATGCTCTGCTCCCTGCGCCAGGCGTCGACCGCACCGTGGTTCCCGCTCAGCAGCACGGGCGGCACCTCGAGGCCGCGCCAGACGGCGGGCTTCGTGTAGATCGGGTACTCGAGCAGCCCGATCTCGTGCGACTCCTCCACGAGGCTCTCCGGGTTGCCGACGACCCCCGGCACGAGCCGCGCGACGGCCTCGATCATCGCCATCGCGGCGACCTCGCCCCCGTTGAGGACGTAGTCGCCGAGGCTCACGAGCCGCACGCGACCGCGCTCGGCGTAGTGGTCGATGACCCGCTGGTCGATCCCCTCGTAGCGCCCGCACGCGAAGACGAGCTGGCGCTCGTCGGCGAGCTCGCGCGCGACGGCCTGCGTGAACCGCTCCCCCGCGGGCGACGGGACGATGAGCACCGCGTCGTCGCCGAGCACGTCGTCGAGCATCTCGCCCCACGGCTCGGGCTTCATGACCATGCCGGCCCCGCCGCCGTACGGCGTGTCGTCGACCGTGCGGTGCCGGTCGTGCGTCGCATCGCGCAGATCGTGGACGCGCAGGTCGAGCAGCCCGCGATCGCGCGCCTTGCCGATGAGGGAGACGTCGAGCACATCGAAGAACGCCGGGAAGATCGTGACGATGTCGATGCGCATCCCCCCAGTCTAGGAGCGCCGGAGCCGTGTTTCCGGCATGTCACACGACGGTCATCGCGGCCGGGCGCGGCGCGTGACGGGACGGTGATGCGTCCGTCACCGCCTCCCCCGCACGCGGAAACATGCGCCCCCTAGCGTCGGAGGCGCATCCCTTTCCGCTGTCGGACCTCTCATCAGGAGACGCCATGGCCACGCCAACGAGCACCACCCCCGAGAGCACCACCCTCCCCTCATCCGCCTCGTCTCTCGTCGTCCGCCCCGGCCGCTGGGTCGACGGCTGGGACGCCGAGGATCCGGCGTTCTGGCAGAGCACCGGCCGGCGCATCGCGCGGCGCAACCTCGGATGGTCGATCTTCGCCGAGTTCCTCGGCTTCATCGTCTGGCAGCTCTGGAGCATCGTCGTCGTGATGCTGCCGAGCGCCGGGTTCGCGCTCGCGAGCGGCGAGCAGTTCTGGCTCATCTCCCTGCCGAGCCTCGTCGGCGCGACGCTGCGCTTCCCGTACACCTTCGCGGTCGCGCGCTTCGGCGGCCGCAACTGGACGATCGTGTCGGCGGGGCTCCTGCTCGTCCCGACGATCCTGCTCGGGATCGTCGTCCAGAACCCGGACACCCCGTTCGGCGTGCTGCTCCTCGTCGCCGCGCTCGCGGGCGCCGGCGGCGGCAACTTCGCGAGCTCGATGGCGAACATCACCTACTTCTTCCCCCAGCGGGAGAAGGGCTGGGCGCTCGGCCTGAACGCCGCGGGCGGAAACATCGGCACGTCGGTCGCGCAGCTGCTCGTCCCGATCGTCGTGACGCTCGGCGCGGCCGGCACGCTGAACATCCAGCTCGCCGGATGGATGTGGGTTCCGCTCATCCTCGTCGCGATGTGGGGCGCATGGCGCTTCATGGACAACCTCTCGACGGCGAAGGCCGACGTCGCGGGCGCGGCCGCCGCGCTCCGCGAGCCGCACCTGTGGCTCATGGCACTCCTCTACATCGGCACGTTCGGCTCGTTCATCGGCTTCGCGAGCGTGTTCCCCAAGCTCATCGCCGATCAGTTCCCCGCGTTCTCCACCTTCCAGGTCGGCTCGGCGTCGCTCACGCTCGCCTTCCTCGGAGCGCTCGTCGGATCGGTCGCCCGCCCGTACGGCGGCCGGCTCGCCGACCGCATCGGCGGCGCGCGGATGACCATCGCCGCGTTCGCGCTCATGATCGCCGCCACGCTCGCGCTCATCCTCACCCTCCCCCTCGGGAGCTTCTGGATCTTCCTCGCGTGCTTCCTCGTGCTGTTCCTCGCGACGGGCATCGGCAACGGCGCGACGTACCGGATGATCCCGAGCATCTTCGCCGCGCGCGGCGCGGCCACGGCCGGAGAGGCGCACTCGGTCGGCACCCAGCGCAAGGCCTCGGCGGCGCTCGGGCTCATCTCGGCGATCGGCGCCTACGGCGGCTTCGTCATCCCTCAGGTGCTCAACGCGTCGCAGGCCGCGACGGGCGGCTACACGCTCGCCTTCTGGGGCTTCATCGCCCTCTATGCCGTGCTGCTCGCGATCACGGCGCTCGTGTACGCCGTGCCGCGCGCGTCGCTCGCGCGTCACCGCATCTGAGCTCCGCGCGGATACGACGATGGCCCGGTCTCGAGACCGGGCCATCGTCGTATC
>NZ_JBSQBP010000010.1:0-125085 GCF_053851835.1 Microbacterium sp. KNMS | reverse complement strand
CGGGGAGGGGAGGAGGCCGGCCGGGAAGACGACCCATGTCTGACCGGCCCTCTCGGCTGTCAGCAGCAGCGCCCGCCGGGATCGAGGTCCTGCGCGCGGTGTATCTCGCGCCAGAACTCCCGCTCGGTGAGCGGCTCGCGGTCGGGATGGCGCTCTCGCTCGTGCGCGAGGTACGCCGCGTACCGCGACTGCCCGGTCATCCCCGAGACGAAGCGCGCGCACACGCTGCCCACGGCGGCCAGCGGCGCAAGCAGTCGGATGGCCATCAGTGCCCCCGCGAGGGGCGGCGCTCCGCGGGCAGCGCATCCCACTCGCGCTGCGCGGCCCGCTCCGCCGCCGTGGGGATGAGCCCTGCCGGGGCGAACCGGCGCGACGGGACGGGCGCGTCCTCGTTGTCGATCGTCTCGGTCGACCGCAGCGCCTGCACGACGCGGACGATCGCCGCGACGAGCACGATGAGCGTCAGCACGAGGAAGATGATCGAGAGCGTCCCCTGGATCGCCGTGTTGCGCACGACCGCCTCCATCGCCGCGACGCTCGGCGCGGTGCCGAACGAGGTCTCCCCCGCGGCGAGCGCGTCGCGGAATGCGGCGTGCTGCGCCCAGTAGCCGACCGCCGGCACGCTCGAGAAGATCTTGTGCAGCGACGCGACCGTCGTCACGACCGTGACGAACGCGAGCGGGAGCGCCACGATCCAGAGCGCCCCGAAGGTCCGTCGCCGCGCGACGATCGTGAGCACGACCGCGAGGGCGATCGCGGCGAGCAGCTGGTTGGCGATGCCGAACAGCGGGAAGAGCGTGTTGATGCCGCCGAGCGGATCCGTCACGCCCATGATGAGCACCGCTCCCCAGCCGGCGACCATGATCGCCGTGCAGATCCACGCTCCGAGCCGCCACGACGTGTCGCGGAACCGCGGGATGACGTTCCCGATCGAATCCTGGAGCATGAACCGTGCGACGCGCGTGCCGGCATCCACCGCCGTGAGGATGAACAGCGCCTCGAACATGATCGCGAAGTGGTACCAGAACGACATCATGCCGCTGCCGCCGATCCACTGGCCCATGATGAGCGCGAGCCCGACGGCGAGGGTCGGGGCGCCGCCCGTGCGCGACACGATCGACTCCTCCCCCACGAGCTGGGCCATGGTGGTGAGCGCGTCCGGCGTGAGCGAGACGCCGGTCAGCCCGAGCCCGTTCACCCAGGCCACCGCCCCTTCGACCGTGCCGAGAGTGGCCGCCGCCGAGGAGTTCATCGCGAAGTAGATGCCGCGGTCGATCGAGACGGCGGCGACGAGAGCCATGACCGCGACGAACGACTCCATGAGCATGCCGCCGTAGCCGATGAAGCGCGTCTGCTTCTCCTTCTCGATCATCTTCGGCGTCGTGCCCGACGAGATCAGGGCGTGGAAGCCCGAGAGGGCGCCGCAGGCGATCGTGACGAAGAGGAACGGGAATAGCGGCCCGCTCCACACCGGCCCCGTCTCGCCGCTCGCGAACTCGCTGAACGCCGGCACCGAGATCTCGGGGCGCACGAAGACGATCGCGACCGCGAGCGCGACGATCACGCCCACCTTCATGAAGGTCGAGAGGTAGTCGCGCGGCGCGAGCAGCATCCACACGGGCAGGACGGCGGCGACGAAGCCGTACACGATGATGGCCCACGCGACCGTCACGCGGTCGAGGTGGAAGAGGGCCTGCCCCCACTCGGTCGCCGCGATCGCACCGCCGCCGACGATGGCCGCCATGAGGAGGACGAAGCCGATGATCGAGACCTCGAGGATGCGGCCCGGGCGGATCCAGCGGAGGTACGCGCCCATGAACAGCGCGATCGGGATGGTCATGGCGACCGAGAACACGCCCCACGGGCTCTCGCCGAGGGCGTTCACGACGATGAGCGCGAGGATGGCCGTGATGATGATCATGATGAGGAGCGTCGCGAGGATGGCCGCGGCGCCGCCGAAGCGGCCCAGCTCATCCTTCGCCATCTGGCCGAGCGAGCGACCGCCGCGGCGCATCGAGAAGAACATCACGAGGTAGTCCTGCACCGCCCCGGCCAGGACGACGCCCACGATGATCCAGATGGTGCCGGGGAGGTATCCCATCTGGGCCGCGAGGACGGGGCCCACGAGGGGCCCTGCGCCGGCGATCGCGGCGAAGTGGTGGCCGAACAGCACGACCCGGTCGGTGGGGACGAAGTCCTTGCCGTCCGACCGGTACTCCGCGGGCGTCGCGCGACGGTCATCCGGGCGCACGATCTTCCGCTCGATGTACTTCGCGTAGAACCGGTAGAACACGAGGTACGTGCACACGGCGGCGAAGACGAACCAGATCGCGTTCACCGTCTCACCGCGCACGATCGCGAGCATGGTCCATGCGACGCCGCCGAGGAGGGCGATGGCCGTCCAGATCACGATGCGCAGCGGCGTCCAGCGGCGGTCGTCGGGAACAGCGACGGGCGGCGACGCCTCGGTCTGGGGGGCGATGCGCGGGGCTGGGTCCTGTGCCATGGCCGTGACTCCTTCGTCTCCTCGTGCGTCGGCCGACATGCCGACCGGTATCCGAGGATACGCACGGCGACGGCGGCGGAGACGTTGCCCCGCCGCCGTCTCCGCGCCCGTGTCAGGAGAGCTCGCCGACCTCCAGCAGGTCGGTCACGAGGGCCGCGATCGCCGAGCGCTCGCTGCGCGTGAGCGTGACGTGCCCGAAGAGATCGTGTCCCTTGAGCGACTCGATGACGCTCGCGATGCCGTCGTGACGGCCGACGCGCAGGTTGTCGCGCTGCCCCACGTCGTGCGTGAGGACGACCTTCGATCCCTGCCCGATCCGGCTCAGCACCGTGAGGAGCACGTTGCGCTCGAGCGACTGCGCCTCGTCGACGATCACGAACGCGTCGTGCAGCGAGCGGCCGCGGATGTGCGTGAGCGGGAGCACCTCGAGCATCCCGCGCTCCACGACCTCGTCGAGGACGTTCTGCGACACGACCGATCCGAGCGTGTCGAAGACCGCCTGGCCCCAGGGATTCATCTTCTCGGCCTGGTCGCCGGGCAGGTAGCCGAGCTCCTGCCCGCCCACCGCGAACAGCGGCCGGAAGACGATGATCTTCTTCTGCTGCTGGCGCTCGAGCACCGCCTCCAGTCCCGCGCAGAGCGCGAGCGCCGACTTGCCCGTTCCGGCGCGCCCGCCCAGGGAGACGATGCCGACGGTCGGGTCGAGGAGGAGGTCGATCGCGATGCGCTGCTCGGCCGAGCGCCCGTGCAGGCCGAACACCTCGCGGTCGCCGCGGACGAGGCGCAGCTCGCCGTCGCCCGTGACGCGGCCGAGCGCCGAGCCCCGCTCCGACTGGATGACGAGGCCGGTGTTGACCGGGAGCCCGCGTGCATCGTCGTGCAGCGCGACCTCGCTCTCGTAGAGGTCCGACATCTCGTCGCCCGAGACCTGCAGGGTCGCGATCCCGGTCCAGCCCGAGTCGACCGCCTGCTCGGCGAGGTACTCCTCTGCCGCGAGGCCGAGCGAGGCGGCCTTCACGCGCATCGGGAGGTCCTTGGAGACGATCGTGACGCTCTGTCCGTCCTGTGCGAGGTGCGCGGCGACGGCGAGGATGCGGCTGTCGTTGTCGGCGAGGCGGATGCCGCTGGGCAGCACGCTCTGGTCGGTGTTGTTGAGCTCGACGCGCAGTGTGCCGCCCTCGCCCACGGGCACGGGAAAGTCGAGGCGCCCGTGCTCGACGCGCAGCTCGTCCAGGTGCCGCAGCGCGGCGCGTGCGAAGTAGCCGATCTCCGGATCGTGCCGTTTGCCTTCGAGCTCGGTGATCACCACCACGGGGATCACGACGCTGTGCTCCGCGAAGCGGAAGAACGCCCTCGGATCGCTCAGCAGGACCGAGGTGTCGAGCACGTAGGTGCGCAGGTCCTGCGCCTCCCGCGTCGTCGACCGCCGCCCGGTCTTCCTGACAGTGCTGGTGCTCACGCCCGTCGTGGTGGCCACGTCACACTCCCGACCCCGGGCTTCCGCCCGGATTCGACGAGTCGACCTGGGGCCACGAGTCGCAGTCCTGACGGCCGACCCGACCGGACGCCTTGCCCGGTGATCCGAAGCTACGACCGCCGGGGCCGTCTGCGGCGCATGGACACGCTGACGGGCGGATGAAGATCTCGTGAACGCGGCGAGGTCAGCCCACGCGCGTCTGCACGAAGACCGCGCACGCGTCGTTGAGCATCCGCAGCGTCTCGTCGTCGGTCGCGACGTGCGGCGACACGCGGACGTATCCGGATCGCGCCGTCGCCGTCACCCCCGCGTTCGCGAGGGCGGCGCCGAGGGCTCCGACATGACGTGCCCCGGGGTCGAGGGCGACGATGCCCGCGCGTCGGGCCGGATCGCGCGGCGTCACGACCTCGATGCCGTGCGCGTCGGCGATCTCGATGATGCGTCCGGCGCGCTCCGCCACGGCCGCCTCGATCTCGGCGATGCCCGCGGATGCGACCTCGCCGACCGCCGACGCGAGACGCGCGGCCGCCAGGGGGTCGGGGCGCGAGACCGTGAAGGCGCGGGCATCGGGCGCGGGCGCCGGCACGGGCACGACGTCGTACGGCAGGTCGTCGGCGTCCGTGCCGGTGGTGCCCGAGAGCACCGGGTCGAGCGCGACGCGCGCCCGTCGGCCGTACCACGCGAAGCCGGTGCCCCGCCCCGCCCGCAGCCACTTGTATCCGTGCGCGGCGACGACATCGGCGGCCGTCCATTCGGCGTCGACGACGCCGACGGCCTGCGTCGCGTCGACGATGAGCAGCCGGTCGTCGCCGATGACCTCGCGGATGCCTGCGAGGTCGGCGCGGTAGCCGGTGCGGAAGTCGACGAGACTCACGGCCACGGCGCTCGTGGACTCGTCGATCGTCTCGGCGACGGCCTCGGGCGTGACGAACCGGTGCTCGGGCGCGATCCACTGCGGCACGATGCGGCCGAGGGCGGTCGCGGCCCGCGCGATCGTCACGGGGATGCTGGGGAACTCGAGGGGCGACGCGACGACGCCGCCCGTGACGCCGTAGACGGCCTGCGCGAGGCCGTGCGTGGTCGAGGGCTGCAGGGCGACCTCCGCGGGGTCCACGCGCAGGAGGCCGGCGATCGCCGCGCGCGCCTCGTCCGCACGGCCGGACACGAGGCCGATCCCGCTCTCGCGACCGGAGCCGAGCAGCTCGAGATCGGCCATCGCCTCCTCGCGCACGGTGCGGGAGAGGGGGCCGAACCGCGCCCAGTCGAGATAGCCCGGTTCCACGTCGAACGAGGCGGTGAGGTCTGCGAGGGTGGTCACGCCTCCATTCTCGCAGAGGCGGGGGTCCGCGAGGTTGCGCGCGTCAGCGGCCGAAGCGCCGGTCTCGCGACCCGAAGTCGCGGATGGCGCGGAGGAAGTCGACCTCGCGCAGGTCGGGGCCGAGCGCCTCGAGGAAGTAGAACTCGCTGTGCGCGCTCTGCCAGAGCAGGAAGTCGCTCAGGCGCTGCTCGCCGCTCGTCCGGATGACGAGGTCGGGGTCCTTCTGACCTCCCGTGTAGAGGTGCTCGGCGATCTGCTCGGGCGTGAGGTGCGCGGCGAGATCCTCGAGGGTGCCCCCGTTCGACCCGTGCTCGCGGATGATGCTGCGGACGGCGTCGACGATCTCGTGGCGTCCGCCGTACCCGACCGCGAGGTTGACGTGCAGCCCGCTGTTGCCGCGGGTGCGCTCCTCCGCGTCGCGCAGGGCGGACAGGAGGAAGTCCGGAAGGCCCTCGGAGCGTCCCACGTGCTGCACGCGCCAGTCCCGTCGTCGGGAGAGCTGCCCCGCGAGCCCCGCGATGATCTCGATGAGATCCTGCAGCTCGCGGCTGTCGCGCTTGCGGAGGTTGTCGTGCGAGAGCAGGTAGAGCGAGACGACCTCGACGCCGATGGCCTCGCACCACTCGAGGAACTCGCGCATCTTCGCGGCGCCCGCGCGGTGCCCGTGCGCCGGCGTCTCGTAGCCCAGCTGACGCGCCCAGCGGCGATTGCCGTCGATCATCATCGCGACGTGGTGGGGCACCTTCGCCGGATCGATCTGCCGGTGCAGCCGCGAGATGTAGAGACGGTACAGAGGCCCCCGTCCTGCCGCCGACCGCTCGCTGATCACCCTCCGAGCGTACTCCGGGCGTCCGCGTGCCGCTCACGGCATGCGCTGGCGCGTACTGTCAGACCATGACCTCCGACGAGCACACGCCCGCGCAGACCCCGGACGGCGTGCCCCGGCTCCCGCTGATGGATGCCGCGCGCGCGGACGCCCACGAGGAGCCCAAGCCGTCGTGGCGCGGCTGGATCCACGCCGGGACCTTCCCCGTCGCGATCGTGGCGGGCATCGTCCTGGTGGCGCTCGCCGACGGCGCGGCGGCGAAGGCCGCGTCGGCGGTCTTCGCCGCGTCGTCGCTCCTGCTCTTCGGCAACTCGGCGCTCTACCACCGCTTCCACTGGAAGCCCCGCACGCGTCTGATCCTCAAGCGGATCGACCATGCGAACATCCTCCTGCTCATCGCGGGCACGTACACGCCGATCGGCGTGCTCGCGCTGCCGCCGTCGAAGGGCGTGCTGCTGCTCGTGCTCGTCTGGACCGGAGCCCTCCTCGGGATCCTCTTCCGGGTGTTCTGGATCGGCGCCCCGAGGTGGCTCTACGTCGCCCTCTACCTCGTGCTCGGCTGGGCGGCCGTCATGTACATGGGCGATCTCTTCCAGGCGAACCGGACGATGATGGTCCTCGTGATCGTCGGCGGCCTCCTCTACTCGGCCGGCGCGGTCGTCTACGCGATCAAGAAGCCCAACCCGTGGCCGGGCCACTTCGGATTCCACGAGATCTTCCACGTGTGCACGGTGCTCGCGTTCCTCTGCCACTGGGCGGGGGCGCTGCTCATCGCGCTCGATCCCGCGTTCAACGGCCCGGCGTAGGCTCCTCGCCCGTCTCACCGCGGCCATCCGACGCCGTCCCGGTTCCCCGCGGATCGGCGCCCTCCTGCGCGGCCGCCTCCTGTGCGGCGGCCTCCTCCGCGTCGAGCACGGCGTTCGCCTCCTCGCGGTACCGCGCCCGGCGCACGCGGCGCAGCATGTCGAAGACGAGGAGGAACACCGCGATGACGAGGACGACGATCGTCGCGAAGCCGAGGGGGCCGGGCGTGACGAGGTCCGGGTCCACGGTCGGCTGCGGGCTCGGGGTGGCGGCGAGCACGGCGAGAGCGGGCATCGAGGACTCCTCAGGGGTGCGCGGCGCCCGAGACGGGGCGCCGGGAAAAGGCGGTTAGCCTGGAGTCCCAGCCTAGTTCGCCCGACCTGAGAGGACGACGCCGTGACGATCCAGCAGCGTCTCGACGAGCGCTACGGGCGAACCCCCCGCCGCTCGCGCCGCATCGCATGGATCGCGGGAATCGCGCTCGCCGCCCTCGCGGTCGGGTGGTTCGGGTGGTCGACGATGCAGACCGCCGCCGCCGAGGTCGATTTCGACGATCTCGGCTACGAGGTGCGCAGCGAGCACGAGGTGTCGGTGACCTTCCAGATCACCTCGGGCTCGCGCGAGAGCGTCGCCTGCGCGCTCGAGGCGCTCGACGAGCAGTTCGGCGTGGTCGGCTGGCGGATCGTCGAGTACCCGCCGTCCGACGCCGTGTCGGCCTCGCACACCGAGAGCATCCCCACCGTCGCGGAGGCGACGACCGG
Organism: Microbacterium sp. KNMS; assembly: GCF_053851835.1. Lineage (NCBI taxonomy): Bacteria > Bacillati > Actinomycetota > Actinomycetes > Micrococcales > Microbacteriaceae > Microbacterium > Microbacterium sp. KNMS. Next base: position 117,393 of record NZ_JBSQBP010000010.1, on the reverse strand, counting down.
AATTGTGAAGTCCTGCTGGGTTCCGTAAGATCGACGGTCAGTCCATCCGACGCCCCGGCGACCTGCCGGGGCGTCTTCACATATGCCGGCCCCCTCGGCCGCGCATCCACGAAGGAGACAGACCGTGTCCGATGACACCCAGGTCCCGTTCCTGACGCAGGAGGCGTACGACCGCCTCGCCGCCGAGCTCGAGCACCTCTCGACCACCGGTCGTGAGGAGATCGCGAAGCGCATCGAGGCGGCCCGCGAGGAGGGCGACCTCCGCGAGAACGGCGGCTACCACGCGGCCAAGGACGAGCAGGGGAAGCAGGAGGCGCGCATCCGCCAGCTGCAGGCGCTCCTCAAGGACGCGAAGGTCGGCGTCGCCCCCGAGTCCAACGGCATCGTCGAGCCCGGCACCGTCGTGACGGCGGTCGTGTTCGGCGACCAGGAGCGCTTCCTGCTCGGCAGCCGCGAGATCGCCGGAGGCACCGACCTCGACGTCTACAGCGAGCAGAGCCCGCTCGGCGCCGCCATCCTCGGCCTCAAGGAGGGCGAGAAGACGAGCTACCAGGCGCCCAACGGCAAGGACATCCCCGTCGAGATCGTCAAGGTCGAGACCTTCACGGGCTGAGCCCGCACGCGAGAGAGGGCGACGGCCGGCCGGCCGTCGCCCTCTCTCGTCATTCCGGCAGGATCTCGGGCCGGAAGCCCGCGTCGCGCAGGATCTGCAGCGTGAGCAGCTTGTGCTCCTCGCCGCGCGTCTCGACGGAGATCTGCAGGATGACCTCGCTGATCTGCATGCCCTGCCCGTGCCGCGTGTGCAGCACCTCGATCACGTTCGCTCCGGCCTCCGCGAGGAGCTCGGAGACGCGCGCGAGCTGACCGGGACGATCGGGCAGCGGGATGCGGATGGTCATGTAGCGGCCCGACGCGGCGAGGCCGTGCGCGACGACCCGCTGCAGCAGGAGCGGATCGATGTTGCCGCCGGACAGGAGAGCGACCGTGGACCCCTGCGGACTCACCTTGCCCGCGAGGATGGCCGCGACGCCGACCGCGCCGGCCGGCTCGACGACGACCTTCGCCCGCTCCAGCAGCACGAGGAGCGCGCGCGCGATGTCGTCCTCCCCCACGGTCACGACCTCGTCGACGAGCTCACGGACGATCGCGAACGGCACATCGCCCGGGCGGGCGACGAGGATGCCGTCGGCGATCGTCGGCTTCGTCTCGACGCGCACGGGCTCTCCCGCGGCGAGCGACGGGAGCATGGGCGCGGCGTTCTCGGCCTGCACGCCGATGATCCGCACCGTGCGCCCCGCTGCGGCCGCCCGTGCCTTCGCGGCCGCGGCGACGCCCGCGATGAGGCCTCCGCCGCCGATCCCCATGATGATCGTGTCGACGTCGGGCACGTCGTCGAGGATCTCGAGGCCGAGCGTGCCCTGGCCGATGATCACGTCGCGGTGGTCGAACGGGTGGATGAGCACGGCTCCCGTGCGCTCGGCGTGCTCCGCAGCGCGACGCAGCCCGACGTCGACGGTCGCGCCGTCGAGCACCACCTCGGCGCCGTAGCCCTTGGTCGCGAGGAGCTTCGGGACGGGAACGCCGAGCGGCATGTAGATCGTCGCCGGGATGCCGAGCTGCTGCGCCGCGAGCGCGACGCCCTGCGCGTGGTTGCCCGCCGAGGCCGCGACCACGCCGCGACGCCGCTCGTCCTCCGTGAGGCGCGACAGGCGGTAGGTCGCCCCGCGCACCTTGAACGATCCCGTGCGCTGAAGATTCTCGAGCTTGAGGTGCACCGGGGCGCCGAGCACCTCGCTGAGGTGCTGCGAGTACTCGGTCGGGGTGTGCTCCACGACGCCCTCGAGGAAGCGCGCGGCCTCCTCGAACTCGGCGAGCGCGGGGATCGGCGGGGCGTCCGGCGTCGCGTGAGCGTCCTCGGGTGCGTCCGCGTCCATCCGCGTCATGTGCGTGCCTTCCTGTGGTCGTCCTCGTCGCCTCGGCCGAGGCTCTTGGGGACCGTGCTCCAGATGAGATCGGCCGAGCGGACCTCGGCTCCCGTGCGCCACGACCCCGAGCTGAGCGTCACGGCCACGACGTTCACGAACGCCGCGACCGGCACCGCGAACAGGGCGCCGGCGATGCCTCCGACCATCGAGCCGCCCGCGACGACGAGGACGACCGCGAGCGGGTGCACCTTGACGGCCGATCCCATGAGGAGCGGCTGCAGGATGTGGCTCTCGACCTGCTGCACGAGCAGGACGACCGCGAGCATCGCGACGCCGATCCAGATGCCGTTGTAGGCGAGCGCGATCACGACCGCGAGCGCGCCCGTGACGATGGCGCCGACGAACGGGACGAATGCCCCGAGGAACACGAGGACCGCGATGGGGATGGCCAGGGGCACGCCGAGCGCGAACGCGCCGATGCCGATGCCGATCGCGTCGATCGTCGCGACGATGATCTGCGTGCGCGCGTAGTTGATGAGCGTGGTCCATCCGTTGCGCGCCGCCGCATCGACGGCCGGCCGCGCCGCGCGCGGGAAGAGCCGGACGGTCCAGCGCCAGATGCCGGCGCCGTCGAGGAGGAAGCACAGGAGCACGAAGAGCGCGACGAGCGCGCCGGCGGCGACGTGCCCCACGGTCGAGCCCACGGCGAGCGCGCCGTTCAGGAGCAGATCGGCCTGCTCCTCGACGAGCTGGAGGCCGCCCGTGAGCAGGTCGTCGAGCTGCTGGGCGGTGACGAGCCCTCCGTCGATGAGGAAGGTCCGCAGACCGGCGATCGACTCAGCGGCGCGGGCGCGCACCTCCTCCGCCTGCCGCGAGATCTGCCAGACGACGAGCCACACGAGGCCCGTCACGACCGCGAGCGTCCCGAGCACGCTCACGACGACCGCGAGCACGCGCGGCACCCGGTGGCGCAGCATCCACGAGAAGAACGGGAACAGGAGGGCGGTGAGCAGCGTCGCCACGAAGATCGGGATGACGAGCAGCTTGAATTGGATGACGAGCCAGACGATCACGGCGGCGACGGCGGCGAGCACGAGGAAGCGCCATCCGTAGGCCGTCGCGATGCGCAGTCCGACGGGGACCTCGACGGGATCCGCGGGCGGAGGGCTCACGGGAGGAGCGCTCGGCGGCGCGGCGCGGCGTCGACGGAGGAATCCCGCGCGAGCGCTCGGGGGCGTGTCGTCGCTCATCCTCGTCATCCTAATCCCGGGTGCATTCCGCTGTCGGCACGCGATCGGCCGCCTGCGCGACCCGGTGTCGGAGGTCGCCGGTAGCGTTGCGCGCGTGAAGGATGTCCTCTCGGCTGCCGAAGCCCGCCGCCTGGGCCTCGCCGCCCAGGGCCTCTCCCGTGCGCGTCCGGCCGCGCCCTCGCTGCGTCATGTCCGCCGCGAGCTCGCGCGCATGCACGTCCTGCAGATCGACTCCGTGAACGTGTTCTCCCGGTCGCACTACATGCCGCTCTTCTCGCGGCTGGGGCCCTACGACCGGGATCTGCTGGATCGCCTCGTCCTGACCCCCGCGCGTCGGGGGCGGGCGCCCGAGCACGTCGAGTACCTCGCCCACGAGGCGACCTTCGTCCCGGTCGCGGACTGGCCGCTCTGGCGGTTCCGCATGGACGCCATGCGGAGCCGGTACGCGGGGCCGGGAAGCTGGTTCGCCGCGAACGCCGACACCGTGAACTGGGTGCGCGCCGAGCTCGCGGAGCGCGGTCCGCTGCGGCCCGCGGAGATCGAGCGCGATGTCGAGGCGAGCCGCGGCCCATGGTGGGGCTGGGACGACGTCAAGCGCGCCCTCGAGATGCTGTGGCGCTTCGGCGAGGTCGCGATCGCCGGCCGCAACGGCTTCGAGCGCCGCTACGGCCTCGCCGAGCACGTCATCCCGCACGAGCACCTCGATCGCGTCGTCGCCCCCGACGACGCGGTCCGCGAGCTGGTGCGCCGGGCGGCGCTCGCATACGGCGTGGCCACGGCATCCGACATCGCCGACTACCACCGGCTGCGCGACCGCCGCGGCGTCCTCGCCGCCGTGTCCGACCTCGAGGACGCGGGAGAGCTCGTCCCCGTCGCCGTGCGCGGGTGGGAGCGCGCGGGCCGTGCGCTGCCGGCCTGGCGTCATCGGGACGCCGTGCTCCCCCGGCGTATCGACGGCGCGACCCTGCTCACCCCCTTCGACCCCGTCGTGTGGTTCCGCGAGCGCGCGGAGCGGATGTTCGGATTCGACTACCGCATCGAGATCTACACGCCGGCCGAGCGGCGCCGGTTCGGCTACTACTCGCTCCCGCTGCTCGTCGGAGACCGCATCGCGGGTCGGTTCGACCTCAAGGCCGACCGCGCGGCGGGCGCGCTGCGCGTGCAGTCCGCCTGGTGGGAGGCGCACGTCGATCCGGCCGCCGTCACCGAGAGGGCGGCGGAGGCCCTGCGCGAGGCAGCCGCCTGGCAGGGGCTCGACGCGATCTCCGTCTCGCACTGGGGCGATGCCGCGGACGATGTCGCACACGTGCTCGACGCGCCGCGCCACGCCCATCCCGGCGCTCTCCGAGCAACGGCTGATTAGTGTTGCGGGTGGAGGCAGCCCGCATGAAACGACCCCTGGTCCCGATCCTCGCCGTCGTCGGCGTGATCGTCGTCGGCATGCTCGCGATCGGCTTCTCGTCGACCAGCCGACCGGCGAGCGCGGAGGAGACCGCCGCGCGGTATCTCGACGCGCTCTCGTCGGGCGACGCCGACGCGGTCCGCGCCCTGCTCGCAGACGCCGACGCCGTGCCGGACACCGCGTGGAGCGCGTTCTCCACGGCGTCCGCGCATCTCTCCTCCGCCGAGATCGTCGAGGTCGACGAGTCGGAGGACAGCGCCCAGGTGCGGGCGGAGGCGACCCTCGACGGGGAGCCGCAGGAGCTCGCGTTCACGCTGACCTCCTCCCCATCGGGATGGCACGTCGCCGAGGTCCCGCTCTCGCCCGTGACGGTGACGGCGACGCGCGGCGCCTGGGTGGATGTGGCCGGCGAGCCGGTCGCGCTCGAGGCCGGCGCCGCGCAGGTCGCACTCCTTCCGGGCTCCTACGAGGTGTCGGCGCGGCCCGCCGAGTACCTCGACGGAGCAGCCACGGCCGAGGTCGGCACGTCCGCCGAGCCGGTCGCGGTCGATCTCGCGCCGACGTTCACCGACCAGGCGCTCGCCGATGCCGAAGCCGAGCTGACCGCCCATCTGGAGGGCTGCCTCGCGACTGCCTCCGAGGTGCCGCAGGGCTGCGGGATGATCGTCCCCTGGCCGGCCGACCTCGCGGAGGCGGCCGAGGTCTCCTTCCGTGCGGACCGGATGCCCGAGACCGCGATCGACCTCGAGACGGGCACCTTCCAGGCCACCGGCGGCGCCGTCGTCGCAACCGTCACGGGCACGCGCCCCGACGGCACGGAGGGCGTCTTCACCTACCGCACCGATGCCTGGAGCCTCTACGGAACGATCTCGCTCGATGACGAAGGGCTCCTGCTCAGCGTGAACTGAGCAGGAGCCCTTCGGCCCGAGCGGTCAGAACTGGACGCGCGGCGGCTCGGAGATCGCGGCCCCGCCGTCGACCTCGAAGAACTCGCGCTGGGCGAATCCGAGGTTGCGCGCGAAGAGGTTGTTCGGGAACACCGAGATCTTCGTGTTCAGCTCGCGGACGCCGCCGTTGTAGAAGCGGCGCGAGGCCTGGATCTTGTCCTCGGTGTCGACGAGGCTGTGCTGCAGCTGCAGATAGTTCTGGCTCGCCTGCAGCTGGGGGTAGGACTCCGCCACCGCGAACAGGCTCTTGAGGGCCTGCTGGATGTGGTTCTCGGCGACTCCCGCCTCCGCGGGGCCCGATGCCGCGAGCGTCTCGGCGCGCGCCCGCGTGACGTTCTCGAACACCGCCTTCTCGTGCGCCGCGTAGCCCTTCACCGTCTCGATGAGGTTCGGGATCAGATCCGCTCTTCGCTTGAGCTGGACCGTGATCCCGCTCCACGCCTCGTCGACGCGCACGTTGAGCTGGACGAGCGAGTTGTACGTCGCCCACAGGTAGATCGCCGCGATGACGACGATCGCCACCACGACGAGAACGGGAATCAACCACTCCACGACGGAACCCCCTTGGTTTCTGCGTCCATCCTAGACACCGCGCCCTCCGCGGCCACCGTGCGCCGCCTGCGCATCCGCATACGATGGCGTCCGTGATCGCGCGACCCGACGCCTCCCTTCGCTTCCGCTTCGCGACCGTCGACGACGTCACGGCGATCGTCTCCGTCGTCGAGCGGGCATACCGTGCTGACGACGCCGGCTGGACGACCGAGGCTCACCTCATCGGCGGGCGCCGCACCGGCGCCGACGAGGTCGAGCAGCTCGTCGGCTCGGCCACCGGCGGGCTCCTGACGCTCTCGGATCAAGGCGACATCGTCGCGACGTGCCACCTCGATCGGCGTGCGGATCACGCCTACTTCGGGATGTTCGCCGTCGACCCCGCCCGCCAGGCCCGCGGGTTCGGCGCGGCTCTCCTCGCGGAGGCGGAGCGCGTCGCACGCGAGGAGTGGGGATCCCCGCGGATGCGGATGACCGTGATCTCGGCGCGGACGGACCTCATCGCGTGGTACGCGCGCCGCGGCTACCGCCCCACCGGCGGCACCTCCCCCTTCCCCTACGGCGACGCGCGCTTCGGGGAGCCGCGCGTGGCCGGCCTGCGCTTCGACGAGCTCGAGAAGCCGCTCGTGTGAGGTCACGGGAGACACACATGCGCGGACGACCCTGGCGGGCGCCGCGGGTCGATAGCGTCGAGGCATGAGCATTCAGGACAGGGCCCTCTCCCTCAAGTCGCTGCACGAAGCCCCCGAGATCCTCCGCGTCGTGAACGTGTGGGACGCGATCAGTGCCCGCACGGTCGCCGACCTGCCGGGCACGCGGGCGATTGCCACGGCCGGCCACTCGATCGCGGCATCGCACGGGTTCAAGGACGGCGAGATGCCGCTCGAGGTCAACCTCGCGGCGATCGCGCGCATCGTCGAGGCGGTGGATCTGCCGGTCACGGCCGATCTCGATGCGGGATACGACGACGCGGCCGACACGGTGCGCCGTGCCATCGGCGTGGGCGTCGTGGGCGCCAACGTCGAGGACCGCCTGGCTCCGTTCGACGATTCCGTCGCGAAGGTCGCCGCGATCACCCGCGCGGCGGAGGCCGAGGGCGTGGCCTTCCAGCTCAATGCGCGCACCGACGCGTTCGTGCGCGCGGGCGACCGGCCCCGCGACGAGAGCATCGAGGACGCGATCGCACGCGGACGCGCGTTCCTCGACGCCGGAGCGAGCCTCGTGTTCGTTCCCGGCGCGCTCGACCGCGACACGGTCGCCCGACTCGTCGAGGGCATCGGGGAGCGCAAGGTCAGCGTGATCGGGCTGCCCGGCGCGCTGACGGCCGCCGAGTACGAGGCGCTCGGCGTCGCACGCATCTCCTACGGTCCTCTGACGCAGCGGGTCGCCCTCCGCGCGCTCCGCGATCTCGCCACCGACCTCTACGGCGACGGCGTGATCCCGCAGGACACGCCCGCCCTCAACTGACGGCCGTCGTCGCATGAGGATGTCCCGCCGCGCCGAGCGCGTGGAGCCCTTCCACGCGATGGCGTTCGGCGCGCGCGCCGCCGAGCTCGAGGCGGAGGGCCACCGTGTCATCCGCCTCGGGCTCGGCGAGCCCGACTTCGGCGCACCGCCGACCGTGCGCGAGGCGATGCGGGCGGCGATGGACGGCCGCCCGCTCCCCTACACGCCGGCGCTCGGGCTGCCGGCGCTGCGCGCGGCGATCGCGGGCTTCTACCGCGACCGGCACGGCGTCGACGTCGACCCGCGCCGCATCGCGGTCACGTCGGGCGCGTCTGCGGCGCTCCTTGTCACGCTGGCCGCGATCGCAGACGAGGGCGACGAGGTGCTCCTCGCGGACCCCTCGTACCCGTGCAACCGGCAGCTCATCGAGACGTTCGGCGCCCGTGCGGTGACCCTCCCCGCTCCCGCGGCCGCGCGCTATCAGCTCGATGCGGCCGCGGTCGCGGACGCCTGGACCCCGCGCACGCGCGCCGTCATGATCGCGACGCCCGCGAATCCGACCGGCACGACCATCCGCCCCGACGAGCTCGCGGCGATCTGCGCCTTCGCGCGGGACCACGGGGCCTGGCGTCTCGTCGACGAGATCTACCTCGACCTCGCCGATGAGGGCGAGGACGGGCTCCGGCCGCGGACGGTGCTGGCTCATGATCCGCACGCGATCGTCGTGTCGAGCTTCTCGAAGTACTTCGGGATGACCGGATGGCGTCTCGGATGGTGCGTGCTCCCCGAGGAGCTCGTCGCGCCCGTCGAGCGACTCGCGATGAACTACTTCCTGTGCGCGTCCACGCCCGCCCAGGTCGCGGCGCTCGCGTGCTTCACGCCGGAGACGCTCGCCGTCTGCGAGGACCGCAGGGCCGAGCTGCGCGCGCGGCGGGAGATCGCGCTCGCCGGGCTCGCGGAGCTGGGCCTCTCGGTGCCCGTGCCCCCAGACGGCGCGTTCTACGTCTACGCCGACGTGTCGTCGACGGGCATGGACGCCTGGGAGTTCTGCCGCCGCGCCCTCGAGGAGGCGCACGTCTCCCTCACGCCGGGCCGCGACTTCGGCGCAGCGACCGCGCAGACGCACGTGCGACTGTCGTACACGGCATCGCGCGAGGGACTCCGCGAGGGGCTCGCGCGCCTGCGCGCGCTGCTCGCATGAGCCGCAGGCGCGTACGCTGAGCTCATGGCCCAGGGGATCGCCGACTCGACCGTGTCCGATGTGCTCGCCGAGCTCGCCGCACTGGAGGATCCGCGGATGCGCGCGGTCAACGAGCGGCACGGCGACGACCACGGCGTCAACCTCACGAAGCTGCGGGCGGTCGCGAAGCGCCTCGGCGCCGACACCGGGCTCTGCCGCGCGCTGTGGCGCACGGACGACACGGCGGCGCGCCTCGTCGCCGTGCTCGTCGCGCGGCCCCGCGAGCTCTCCGCGGAGGAGCTCGACGCCATGCTGCGCGAGGCCCGCGCGCCGAAGGTGCAGGACTGGCTCGTGAACTACGTCGTGAAGAAGGGGCCGCACGCCGAGGCGCTTCGCACGCGCTGGTTCGATGACGCGGATCCGACGGTCGCGGCCGCGGGCTGGGACCTCACGACCGACCGCGTCGCGAAGAAGCCCGAGGGCCTCGACCTCGAGGATCTCCTCGACCGGATCGAAGCCGACATGAAGGATGCCCCGGACCGCCTGCAGTGGGCGATGAACCAGACGCTCGCGACCATCGGCATCCACCACCCGCACCTGCGTGAGCGGGCGATCGCGATCGGCGAGCGACTCGAGGTGCTCAAGGACTACCCGACGCCGCCGAACTGCACGTCGCCGTACGCCCCGATCTGGATCGCCGAGATCGTGCGCCGCCGCGAGGGCTGATCGGGCGCGCACGGCCCGCTCGGTCCCCCCGCTGGGATTCGAACCCAGACTGAAGCGAGTTTAAGTCGCCTGCCTCTGCCGTTGGGCTACGGGGGGGGGGTGGAAACGACGCTACGGCATGGCGAAGGCCGTCACCGACCAGCGGTGACGGCCTTCGCGCGACGCTGCTCAACGAGCGGCCGCAGGCTCCTCGACCTTGGGCTGCTCGGCGGGAGCCGGCTGCTCCTCGACCTTCGGCTTCGGCCGCGAGGCGTAGGTCTCGAAGAAGACCCGGGGCGCCTGCGTCGTGCCGAGCTGGACGGTGTCGCGACCGAGGAAGAAGTTGTGCACCCAGCCCCAGATGACGCGCCACTTGCGCTCCCACGACGGCATCGCGAGGCCGTGGTAGCCGCGGTGCGCGACCCAGGCGACGAAGCCCTTGAGGGCGATCTTGCCCGACTGGAAGGCGCCGTTGTAGAGCCCGAGGCCCGCGACCGCGCCGAGGTTCTTGTGCACGTAGTCGACCGGCTGCTCGCCGCGGATGACCGCCACGAGGTTCTTCGCGAGGCGCTTCGCCTGACGCACGGCGTGCTGGGCGTTCGGGACGCACATGCCGCCCACGCCGCCGCCCGTGAGGTCGGGCACGGCCGCGACGTCGCCCGCGGTCCACGCGCCCTCGACGACGTTGCCGTCGGCGTCGACGACGCGCAGGTCGGCCTGGGCGCTGATGCGGCCGCGGGCCTCCTTGGGCAGGTCGCCGCCGTTCACGACGATGGGGTTCGCCATGACGCCCGCGGTCCAGATGATGAGGTCGGTCGGGTACTTCTCACCCGTCGACGTCTCGACGACGCCGTCCACGGCCGAGGTGACCTGCGTGTCGAGGTGCACGTGCGCGCCGCGCTTGGCGAGGTCCTTGAGGACCCACTCGCTCGTCTCGAGCGAGACCTCGGGCATGATGCGGCCCATCGCCTCGATGAGGTGGAACTGCGTCTCGTCGAACGAGATCTCCGGGAACTTCTCGAGCAGCGCGTTCGCGAGCGAGCGGAGCTCGGCGAACGTCTCGATGCCCGCGAAGCCGCCGCCCACGACGACGGTCGTGAGGAGGCGCTGGCGGAGGGGGTTGTCCTTCGGGAGGGCGGCGGCCTTTTCGAAGTTGCCGATGAGGGTGTCGCGCACCGCGACGGCCTCCTCGATCGACTTCATGCCGATCGCGTTGTCGGCGATGCCCGGGATCGGGAACGTGCGCGAGACCGACCCTGCGGTCACGACGATCTGGTCGTAGGTGTACTCCCACGGCTCGCCGCCCTCGGGCGTGATCGTCGCCGTCTTGCGGGCGTGGTCGATCTTCGTGACCTTCGCCGTGATGAGCTTCGTGCGCTTGAGGTGACGGCGGTGCGAGACCACCGCGTGGCGCGGCTCGATCGACCCGGCCGCGACCTCGGGCAGGAAGGGCAGGTACGTCATGTACGGAAGCGGGTCGACGAGGACGACCTCGGCCTCTCCGCGTCGCAGGTGCTTCTCGAGCTTCCACGCGGTGTAGAACCCCGCGTATCCACCACCGACGATGAGAATCTTGGGCACGTGAAACGTCACTCCTTGAGTTGATGTTCGGCTGGCTATCGCTGCGCGCGCGTCGAACGAACGCGCCTGACTGCAGACACGACGCCGAGCACGACAAGAATACCAGCGGCGCTCAGCGCGAAGAGCGGCAGCGTCACCTCGCGCATGCTGTCGGCCGACGGGGCGAAAGGAGAGCTCGCCTCACCCGGTGCATCGGCGGGTGGGATGGGCGGGATCTCGACCGCTCCCGCTGTCGGCGTGGGCTCGGGGCCCGAGTCCGCGCGACGATGGAGCGCGATCCAGTCCGCGAGGCTCCCCAGGGGGTTCTCGGCCACCCGCGAGACGGGAGCGCTCACGGCCGCCTCGGCGTCCACGAGACCGTATCCGTACTGCGGGTCGGGCACGTCCTCGACCTGAGGAGGGCGGTTCGCGGTCGAGATGATCCGGTTGATGACGTTCGCCGCGTCGAGATCCGGGTGCGCCGACCGCACGAGCGCGGCGATCCCGGCGACGATGGGCGCCGCGCCGCTCGTGCCGTTCCACGTCACGACGTCGCCCGTCGACGAGACGCCGAGGAGCTGCTCGCTGGGCGCCGCGACGCCGATCGTGATGCCCTGCGTCGACGCGCCCACCGAGGCCACGCCGCGGGTGTCGACACCGGCGACCGCGAGCACACCCGGGATGGTCGCGGGCGCGCCCACCACGGTCGTGCCGCTCGCCCGGTTCCCCGCTGCCACGACGACGACGACGTCGTGCTCGAAGGCGTACAGGAACGCGTCGTCCCAGCTCTCGTCCCAGTCGAGCGTGTTCGTCGTGAACGAGAGGTTGATGACATCGGCACCGTGGTCGACGGCCCACACCATCGCCTTCGCGACCTGCTCGTCGAACGGGACCGCCGCCGAGGAGCCGAAGCCGATCGAGATCGACAGCAGGTCCGCCTCCGGCGCGACGCCGATCATCCCGGTGTCCTCCCCTGTGCCGCGCCCGGCGGCGAGGGAGGCGACGTACGAGCCGTGGTTCTGGTCCTGCACGCCGACGGGCGTCCGGCCGTCCTCGGACCCGACGCCCGACACATCCGTGCCGTCGGCGACGGCGCCCTCGAACTCGGCCGGACCCTTCGCGATGCCCGTGTCGATCACCGCGATCGTCGCGCCGGCCCCGCGCGTCGTCTCCCACGCCTCGTCGATGCCGTACTCCTCGAGCCAGTACTCGGCCGACCGGATCGGATCGTCGGGCTCGGGGGTCTCGGTGGGCGTCGGGGTCGGAGACGGGGTCTCGTCGTCGCCCTCGTCCTCGTCATCCGCCGTCGCGGGCGCGGCGACCGGCGCCGCGGGCGCCGTCTGCGCGAGCGCCGACGCCGACGCGGGAGCGGCCGCGCCCGCGAGCGCCAGGAGGGCGATGACGAGGGAGGCGACGCGTCGGGTCATGCAGCCGCGCCGGGATCCTCGCAGGCGCACCGCTCGGGCGACCACGCCGATCGCTCGAGGGCGAGATCGCCGATCGGGTTCGCTCCCGGACCGGCAGCCAGGGCGTGCCCGGCGAGCGCGTGCAGGCACTTCACCCGGGTCGGCATGCCGCCCGCGGAGATGCCGGCGATCTCGGGCACGTCGCCGAACTGCGCGCGGTCGGCGAGGTACGCCTCGTGCGCGCGGAGGTAGCCAGCGCGCACGTCCTCGTCCGCCTCGAGCAGCGCGGCGAGCTCGGGCATCAGCTGGTTGGCCTCGAGGCGCGACATCTCGGCGGTCGCCGCGGGGTGCGTGAGGTAGTAGAACGTCGGGAACGGGCTGCCGTCGGGAAGGCGCGGCGCCGTCGCGACGACGGTGGGGTTGCCGCACACGCAGCGCGCGGCGATGCCGACGACGCCGCGGGCCTCGCGCTGCAGCTGCGCCGAGACCACCTCGAGATCGACGGGGCGCACGGGCTCGAAGGGAGGAGTCGTCACCCCGTCAGGCTACTGGTCGGTGCTGGAGTCGGGCTGGAAGACGCCCCCGCCGTCGAGCGCGGCGTCCTCTTCGGAGACGGCGTTCTCGGTGAGCCCCGCGGCCACGACCGACCGGAGCATCTGGCCCATCCAGTCGTGCTCGGCCTCCTCGACCTCGGCGCTCACGGGGTCGGGCTCGCGCGGCTGATCGGCCTCCTCGAGGTCGTTCTCCACGATGTACACGACCTCCCCCGGGAAGCCGTAGAACAGGCGCTCCCGCGCCTGGGTCGTGATGTAGGCCGGGTCCTGCCAGCGGGAGCGCTCGCGCTCGAGCGCGTCGACCTCGTCCTGGCTGACCTGGACGGCCTCCTGCAGGAACGCGATCCGCTGGCGCTGCTCGAGGTACGTGCTCGCGGTCGGCACGAGCACGAACGCCGCGAGCACGACGAGGCCGAGCATGATGACCGTGAACCCGGAGAGGCGGATGCCGCCGAGCCAGCCGCGCACGTCGACAGGACGGCCGTCCGCACGGCCCCGTCCGCGAACGGCGGAAGGGGGAGCCGATGGTCTTCTCGCCATGACTCCCCCTTCCGAGCGGGGCTCTCGCCCTGCTTACGCCGTGAAGCGCGGGAAGGCGCTGCGGCCGGCGAACTTCGCTCCGGCACCCAGCTCCTCCTCGATGCGCAGAAGCTGATTATACTTCGCGACACGGTCGCTGCGAGCGGGCGCGCCGGACTTGATCTGACCGCAGTTGACGGCGACCGCGAGGTCGGCGATCGTCGTGTCCTCGGTCTCGCCCGAGCGGTGCGACATCATCGCGGTGTAGCCGTTGCTCTGCGCGAGCGCGACCGCGTCGAGCGTCTCGGTGAGCGTGCCGATCTGGTTGACCTTGACGAGCAGCGAGTTCGCGACGCCCTTCGCGATGCCGTCCGAGAGACGCTGCGGGTTGGTCACGAAGAGGTCGTCGCCGACGAGCTGGACCTTGCCGCCGATGCGGTCGGTGAGGGCCTTCCAGCCCTCCCAGTCGTCCTCGGCGAGGGCGTCCTCGATCGTGACGAGCGGGAAGTTCGCGAGGAGGTCCTCGTAGTACGACGTGAGCTCCTCGGCCGTGAGCTGCTTGCCCTCGAAGTGGTAGACGCCGTCCTTGAAGAACTCGGTCGACGCGACGTCGAGGCCGACGGCGATGTCCTTGCCCGGCGTGAAGCCGGCCTTCTCGATCGCGGCCATGAGGAAGTCGAGCGCACCGCGGTTGCTCGGGAGGTCGGGGGCGAAGCCGCCCTCGTCGCCGAGGCCCGTGGCGTAGCCGCCGGCCTTGAGCTCGCTCTTGAGCACGTGGTAGGTCTCCGTGCCCCAGCGCAGCGACTCGCTGAAGGTCTCCGCGCCGAGCGGCACGAGGAAGAACTCCTGCATGTCGACGCCCGTGTCGGCGTGCGCGCCGCCGTTGATCACGTTGAGCGCGGGGACGGGCAGCACGTGGGCGTTGGGGCCGCCCACGTAGCGGAACAGCGGCAGGTCGGCGCTGTCGGCGGCGGCCTTGGCGACCGCGAGGCTCACGCCGAGGATGGCGTTCGCGCCCACGCGCTTCTTGTTCTCGGTGCCGTCGACCTCGATGAGCGCCTGGTCGATGACGCGCTGCTCGCTGGCGTCGAGGCCCTCGATGGCCGGGCCGAGCTCGTCGATGACGGCGTCGACGGCCTTCTGGACGCCCTTTCCGGCGTAGCGGCCCTTGTCGCCGTCACGCAGCTCGTATGCCTCGAAGGCGCCGGTCGACGCGCCGGAGGGGACAGCCGCGCGCTGCACGATGCCATCGTCCAGCAGCACCTCCACCTCGACGGTCGGGTTGCCTCGCGAGTCGAGAATCTCGCGAGCGCCTACAGCCTCAATCAGTGCCACGGAAGTACTCCTTGTCGGTGGGTGATGCGGGGAGCGACGTCGATCCGCTGGCCAGTCTATTGCCGACGCGCGGTCGGTCCTGACCGGTCAGACGCGGACGGCGATCGCGAGGCCGTCCCAGCCCTTCACGCCGACCGTCTGCAGGCCGGTCGCATCGAAGCGGGGGTCCTCGCCCAGCATGGCCAGGCCGGCGCGCACGCCCTGGATCTGAGGATCGTCCGTCTCGGCGTTCGCCACCTCGCCGCTGCGCCCGATGTTGTCGACGACGATGACCGCGCCGGGCTGCGAGAGCCGCGCCGCCCAGTCGAGGTAGACGGTGTTCGACTCCTTGTCGGCGTCGATGAAGACGAGGTCGAACGGCGCCTCGTCTGCGAGAGCGGGCAGCACGTCGGCGGCGCGGCCGATGCGGATGTCCACGCGCTCCCCCACCCCGGCGGCGTCGACGTTCTCCCGCGCGAGCGCGGCGTTCGCCGGCTCGGCCTCGATCGAGATCAGCCGCCCGTCCGCGGGCAGCGCCCTGGCCATCCAGATCGCCGAGTAGCCGGCGAGCGTGCCGATCTCGAGCACCCGCCGCGCACGCGAGATCCGCACGAGCAGATGGAGCAGCTTGCCCGCGACGGGCGCGACCTCGATGGGCCGAAGATGCGCGCGATCCTGCGACGCGAGCGTGGCGTCGAGCGCGGGGTCGCTCCCGACGAGGGTCTCGGCGAGGTAGCGGTCGACGGCGGCCCAGGTGTCGGGATGCGAAGCGGTCATGCCCCGATTCTCAGCCCAGGAGGGCCCGGTCGTCGAGGGTCGCGCCCTTGATCTTCTGGAACTCGGCCAGGAGATCGGGAACCGTCAGCCTGCGCTTGCGCTCCTCGGTCGCCTCGAAGACGATGCGCCCCTCGTGCATCATGATGAGCCGGTTGCCGAGGGCGAGCGCCTGCTCCATGTTGTGCGTGACCATGAGCGTCGTGAGGCCGCCCTGCTCGACGATCCGCTGCGTGAGCCGCGTCACGAGGTCCGCGCGCTGCGGGTCGAGCGCCGCCGTGTGCTCGTCGAGGAGCAGGATGCGCGGCTGGGTGAAGCCGGCCATGAGCAGCGAGAGCGCCTGGCGCTGGCCGCCCGAGAGGAGCCCGACCTTCGCGTGGAGTCGGTCCTCGAGGCCGAGCTCCAGCACGCGCAGCTCCTCGCGGAAGCGCTCGCGCTGCTTCCGGGTGAGCCCGCGGCCGAGGCCGCGCGGCCTGCCGCGGCGCGCGGCGAGGGCGAGGTTCTGCTCGATCGTGAGGTTCGGCGCCGTGCCCGCCATCGGGTCCTGGAAGACCCGGCCGACGTACCGCGCTCGCTGGAACTCGCGGAGCCGGTTGACGCGGCGTCCGTCGATCGAGATCGTTCCACCGTCGACGGCGATCCGCCCCGAGATCGAGTTGAGCAGCGTGGACTTGCCCGCGCCGTTCGACCCGATGACCGTGACGAAGTCGCCCTCGTCGAGCGTGAGGCTGAGCCCGGCGAGCGCGCGGCGCTCGTTGACCGTGCCGGGGAAGAACGTCTTGACGATGCCGTCCATGACGAGCATGGCGGTCACCTCCCTCTCTCGGCGCCCGCGGGCGCCGCGACGGCGGGCTCGGGCTCGCGCGGCGCGACGCGTCCGCCGCGGCCGCGGAGCGAGGGGATGCGCTTGAGGAAGCCCCAGCGCGGCAGCAGCAGCGCGAGCACGACGAGCACGGCGGTGACGAGCTTCATGTCGTTGGGGTCGAGGCCCGCCCGCATCGCGAAGAAGATGATGAGCCGGTAGAGCACCGCGCCCAGCACGACGGCGAGGCTCGCGAGCCAGATGAAGCGCTGGCCGAACACGGCCTGACCGAGGATGACCGACGCGAGCCCCACGAGGATCAGGCCGATGCCCATGCTGATGTCGGAGAAGCCCTGGTACTGCGCGACGAGCGCGCCGCAGAGCGCGACGAAGCCGTTCGAGATCGCGAGCGTGAGGATGGTCGTGCGATCGGTCGAGACGCCGAAGCTGCGGATCATCGGCCCGTTGTCGCCGGTGGCCTGGATCGCCAGCCCGAGGTTGGTCGAGAGGAACCAGTCGACCGCGAGCTTCAGCACGACGACGCCGACGAGGATGATCGCGACGCCGCCCCACGTGCCGAGCAGGTCGGCGTCGCGCAGCGGGGTGAACAGCGTGTCGGCGCGCAGGAGCGGCAGGTTGGCCGCGACCGTGGCGTCCTCCTTGGCCGTGCCCATGATCCGCAGGTTGATCGACCACAGCGCGATCATGGTGAGGATGCCGGCGAGCAGGCCGTCGATGCGGCCCTTCGTGTGCAGGACGCCGGTCACGGCTCCCGCGACGACGCCCGCCGCGGCGCCGGTGAGGGTCGCGACGACGGGGTTCTGCCCCGTCGTGATCATCGCCGCGGCGACCGCCGCGCCCGTCGTGAAGCTGCCGTCGACCGTCAGGTCGGGGAAGTTCAGGACGCGGAACGTGAGGTACACGCCCAGCGCCATGACCCCGTAGACGAGGCCGAGCTCGATCGCGCCGATCATGCGCGTCCTCCCTGCCGGCTTCTACTCGACGGTCTCGGCCTGGTCGAGGATCTCCGCGGGGATCTCCACGCCCATGCGCTCGGCCGCACCCGGGTTGACGACGTAGGTGAACTCGCTGGCCGTCTCCACGGGCATGGTCGCGGGGTCGGCGTCCTCCTCGAGGATGCGCAGCGCCATCTCGCCGGTCTGGCGGCCGAGCTCGGTGTAGTCGATGCCGATCGTCGCGATCGCGCCGCTCTCGACCGTGCCCGCCTCGGCGGCGACGACCGGCGTCTTCTGGGTCTCGGCGACCTGGACGAGCGAGGCGAGTCCTGCGACGACCATGTTGTCGGTGGGCACGTAGATCGCGTCGACGTCGCCGAGCGCCTCCGTGGCCTGCGCGATGTCGTTCGCGGTGGTCACCGTCTGCGTGACGATCTCGATGCCGAGCTCGTCGGCGACCTCCTCGGCCGCGGCGACCTGGACCTCCGAGTTCACCTCGCCCGAGCTGTAGACGATGCCGACGGTGGCGGCGTCGGGCACGAGCTGCCGGAGCAGCTCGAACTGCTCGGCCATGGGCGCGGCGTCGCTCGTGCCGGTGATGTTGGCTCCCGGCTCGTCGTTCGAGTCGACGAGCTCGGCCGAGACGGCGTCCGTGACCGCCGTGAAGAGCACCGGGGTGTCGAGGATGGCCTGAGCGGCGGCCTGCGCAGCGGGGGTCGCGACCGCGAGGACGAGGTCGAGGTCGCTCGAGGCGAAGTTCTGCGCGATGGTGACGGCGTTCGCCTGCTCGCCCTGCGCGTTCTGCTCGTCGAACTCGACCGTCTCGCCCTCGACGTATCCGGCGTCGGCGAAGGCCTGCTTGAAGCCCTCGGTCGCCGCGTCGAGCGCGGGGTGCTGCACGAGCTGGCTGATGCCGATCGACAGCGATTCCTCCCCGCCGCCTTCCGATCCGCCGCCGTCCGACGAGCAGCCGGCGAGGACGAGCGCCGCGCCTGCGGCGAGACCTGCGGCGCCGAGGCCACGGCGGGAGAACGAGGAGAGTCGCATGGATCGGGTCCTTCGGGTGAGGGGTCCGGCGCCGTGCCGGAGGTCGGGTGCGGCGTCGCGCCGTCCACAGAATCGTAACGGGCCCGCGCGGGCGCGACGTCACGCCCTCGCGCGCTCGGCGAAGCCGGCGAGCAGCGCCGCGGCCGTGTCGGCGTCGTCGACGGTGACGGTGAACGCCTTGCCGTTCGCTCGGGTGACCCGCAGCGCCTCGCCGGCGCGCAGCACGACGCCCCAGCCGCTGCCGACCGCATAGCGCCAGCCCCACCCGCCGTACTCGGCCATCGGGTTCACCAGGACGACCTCGACCGCGCGGATGTCGGACGCGGAGATGCGCACGCGGGGCCAGCCGATCGGCGCGCGCACCGTCAGCCCGGCCTCGTCGACCCGAACGCGGAAGACGCACCCGACGCCGACGAGGAACGTCACGAGCGCCGCCGCGGCGATCGTGATCCAGGTGCCGCCCGAGAGCGCGCCGCGCTGTGCGAGATCGAGGGAGGCGGTCACGAGCGCGATCGCGATGACGGCCGCGGCGGAGACCGCGAGGAGCGCGATGCCGGCGGGCGCCATCGAGGCGGTGCGCGCCCAGACCGCGCGCTCGTGCGTCGCGAGCGCGACCGGACGAGGCCTCTCGCCCTCCTCGTGCGGAGGGTCGATCGTGACGAGCCAGGCCGCGATGCCGAGCGCGACCCCGACCGCGAAGCCCGCGGCCATCCCCCATGCGACCGGAGGCGCGTCCCTCGCGTCGTCCAGACCGACCTGGGCGAAGACGCTCGCGGAGAGCCCGACGCCGAGCAGTCCGACCTCCCACCAGATGACGGCGGCGAGCATGCGCAGGGACATGCGCCGCCCGTGTCGGCGAGTGCGTCCGCTCGCGCCCCCGCGCGCTCCGACGAGCGCGAGCCCCGCGACGAGGAGCGTCGTCCCTCCCCCGACGAGCGCGGTCAGCAGCGGGAGGGTCCACGCCGGCCCGAACCCGTCGGGGCCGCCAGCGGCTCCCCAGTGGATCGCGGCCGGGTCAGGCAGCGCGGGCACCTGCGCGAGCTGCACGAGAGCGAGCGCGAGGTGCACGGCGAGCGGGACACAGAGGCCCACCCAGCGGAAACGGCGGAGCGCCTCCTCCGCGCCGGTGTGCTGCGATGCGGTCATCGTCTCCTCCTCGAGGGTTCGGTCGGTTCAGAGCTCGGCCGCGCGCACGGCGGCCGCGAGCGTCTCGCGGGATACGCCGTGCTCGGTCGCCCGACGCACGAGCGCTCGGATGTCGGCATCGAGCGCCGCGAGCGGAGCCGCCGCCTCGGTCACCACGGCGCCGCGCCCGGGCCGCATCGAGACGAGCCCCTCGTCGCGCAGCTGGCGGTACGCGTGAAGCACGGTGTGCAGGTTCACCCCGAGCGACGCCGCCACCTCCTTCGCGGCCGGGAGCCGGTCTCCGGGACGCGTGCGACCGGCGGCGGCATCCGAGCGGATGGACGCCGCGATCTGCGTGAAGACCGGCTCCTCGCGCGTCGGGTCGATGCGGATGAGCATGCAGTTATTCTAGCAGGACTATAACTTCAGGCGCGCGCACCGTGCGCGTCGTCTCGCCGCCACCCGCGCCTCATATACTGCGGCGCATGACGCCCCCTCCCGCGCTCGCACGACGACTCGGCGTCGGCGACGCCGTCGCGATCGGCCTCGGATCGATGATCGGGGCCGGGGTCTTCGCGGTCTTCGCCCCCGCCGCGGCCGCCGCGGGCCCGTGGCTGCTCGCGGGGCTGGCGATCGCCGCGGTCGTGGCGTTCTGCAACGCGACGTCGTCCGCGCAGCTCGCGGCCGTCCACCCCGTGGCGGGAGGCACGTACGCGTACGGCCGCGCCGAGCTCGGCGCGTGGTGGGGCTACCTGGCCGGATGGTGCTTCGTCATCGGCAAGATCGCGAGCTGCGCGGCGATGGCGCTGACGTTCGCGGCGTACGCGGCTCCCGCCGGCTGGGAGCGGCCCGTGGCCGTGCTCGCCGTCGCCCTTCTTGCCGGGATCAACCTGCTCGGCGTGACCCGCACGGCGCTCGCGACGAAGATCATCGTCGCGGTCGTGCTCGTGTGCCTCGCGGTCGTCGTCGCGGCCGGATGGGCCGCCCCCGCGGCCCCCGGCGGCGCGCAGACGCCGCCCGGGGTCGGGGCGTACGGCGTGCTTCAGGCGGCCGGCCTGCTCTTCTTCGCCTTCGCGGGCTACGCGCGCATCGCCACGATGGGCGAGGAGGTGCGCGACCCCGCGCGCACGATCCCCCGGGCCATCCCGCTCGCCCTGGGCCTCGCGATCGCCGTGTACGCGGTCATCGCCCTCGCCTCGCTGCACGCGCTCGGCGTCGAGGCACTCGCCGCCTCCCCCGCGCCGCTCGCCGACGTGGTCGCCGCCGCGGGGTGGGACGCGGCGCAGCCGGTCGTGCGCGTGGGCGCGGCGGCCGCCGCGCTCGGCGCCCTCCTCGCGCTCATCGCCGGGATCGGGCGCACGACCCTGGCGATGGCCCGCGAGGACGACCTCCCCCGCTTCCTCTCCGCCATCCACCCGCGCACGCGCGTGCCGCACCGCGCCGAGGCCGTGATCGCGCTCGTCGTGATCGCGATCGTCGCGTTCGCGGACCTCCGCGGCGCGATCGGCTTCTCGTCGTTCGGCGTGCTCCTCTACTACCTCGTCGCGAATCTCGCGGCCTGGCGACAGGGCAGCGCCGTGCGCCGCTATCCCCGCTGGCTGCAGGCCGTGGGGGCGGCGGGCTGCGTCGTCCTCGCGTTCACCCTCCCCTGGCAGAGCGTCGTCGCGGGCGTCGTCGTCGTGCTCGCGGGTGCGGCGTACCGTCTCATCCGCCTCGTGGCCGAGCGCCGGGCGTCGGCGGAGTAGACGTCAGGAGAGGGGCTTGAGCTCGAGATCGTCGCGCTCGGCTCCCGCCGACACCGTCGCGAAGGCCGTGTAGCCGTCGGCGGAGGCGCGCTCGAGCAGACCCTTGAGGTTCTTCGTCCGCTGCTCGAGGCGCACGCGCGAGCCCTCCGCGACGAGCGCCGCCTTGAGGGCGAGCAGCTCGGCGACCGGGACGTCGCGATCGTGCACGAGCACGACCGCCTCGGCGACGGCCGCGTCGGCGAGCGAGACGAGGTCGACGATCCGCTCGAAGCCGATCGAGAACCCGACCGCCGGCACGTCCTGCCCGAGGAAGCGGCCGATCATGCCGTCGTAGCGACCGCCTCCGCCGAGCGAGTACGACACCGACGGGTGGGCGATCTCGAAGATCGTCCCCGTGTAGTACCCCATGCCGCGGACGAGGAACGGATCGAACGCGAGGGGCAGCTCGGCGCCGACGGCGTCGGCGCCGCGGGCCGCGCCCACGGCCTCCCCGATGCCGACGAGGTGCGCGATGATCGCGTCGTCGACGCCCTCGGGCAGAGCCCCGCGGATCTGGGCCTCGCCGAAGGGCTCGTGCGCACGCTGCGCGACCTGATCGAGGAAGGACGCGAGCGCGTCGGCCGCCGCGTCGGACGCCCCGCGCTCGCGCAGCTCGGCCACGACGCCGTCGGCACCGATCTTGTCGAGCTTGTCGATCGTGATGAGGACGCCCGGGCGCTCCTCGACGGGGAAGCCGAAGAGGTCGAGCATGGCGTCCAGTGCCCGGCGGTCGTTGATGCGCACGCTCGCGCCCTCGAGCCCGAGCGCGTCGAGCGTGTCGAGCGTCGCGGTGATGAGCTCGGCCTCCGCGCGCGCCGAGGCGTCGCCCATGATGTCGATGTCGCACTGCATGAACTGGCGGTATCGGCCCTTCTGGGGCCGCTCGGCACGCCACACCGGCGCGATCTGCACCGAGCGGAAGACCGACGGCAGCTCGCCCCGGTGCGACGCGTAGAAGCGCGCGAGCGGAACCGTGAGATCGTAGCGCAGCCCGAGGTCGCTCAGCTGGGCCGGATCGTCGGCCGCCGCGCGGACGCCGTCGGCGTCGAGGCCGCGGCGCAGGATGTTGAACGCGAGCTTCTCGTTGTCGCCGCCCACCCCGGCGTGCAGCCGGTCGTACTCCTCCATGACGGGCGTCTCGATCTCGTCGAACCCGTGCGCGCGGTAGCGCTCGCGGATGACGGCGAGCACGCGCTCGCGACGAGCCTTGTCAGCGGGGAGGAAGTCGCGCATGCCGCGCGGCGGGTTCACGGAAGCCATAGCGCCCCCATTCTCCCACGACGGGTCAGCCGCTCTCGGCGTCTCGGACCTCCGTCTCGAGCGCGCGGACGGCCGTGCGCAGCGCGCGCTCGGCGTCCCAGCCGCGGGCGCGGGCGATCGCCACGACCCCGAGGAGGGTGGCGCCGAGCTCCTCCTCGGTCGCCGGCAGCATGTCGGGGTCGTCCTCCGCGATGGCCTCGGCCGCGGCGACCTCCTCGGCGAGCTCGAGCCCCACGCCGACCAGCTCTGCCTTCGCGAGGACCTTCTGGGCGAGCGCGAGCGCGGGCATCGCGTGCGAGACGCCGTCGAGCACCGAGGTGCGCTCGCGCTTCTCGGCGGCCTTGGCGGCGTTCCACAGCTCGAGCACGCGCTCGGGCGTCTCCGCCGTCTCGCCCGCGAACACGTGCGGATGGCGGCGGATCATCTTGTCGGCGAGCCCCCGCGCGACGTCGTCGATCCCGAACGGCTCGTCGGGATGGTGCGAGGCGATCTCGGCGTGGAAGAGCACCTGCCACAGCAGGTCGCCGAGCTCCTCGCGCAGGGCCGCGCGGTCGCCGCTCTCGACCGCGTCGACGACCTCCGCCGACTCCTCGACGAGGTAGGGCACGAGCGCCTCGTGCGTCATGCCCTGCGTCCACACGCACCGCTCGTGCACGTCGCGCATGACGTCGGCGGCGCGCCCCAGCTCGTTCCCCGATCCGCTCATCCGGACATCCTGCCGCATCACGCCGACGTCGTCGCGGCGAGTCGCCGATGGTGCCGCGCGCGCAGCGACACGAGCACGGCAGACAGCGCGAGCGCGATCATCGACCCGCCGAGCACCCCGAGGATGGCCTCGTCGCGGAGGAGGGCGTCGTCGGCGAACGCGAGGTTCGACAGCAGCAGCGACACCGTGAACCCGATGCCGCCGAGGGTGCCCGCCGCGATGAGATCGGGCAGGCGGATCTCGGGCTCGGTCCCCTTCGGGCGGACGGCCATGGCGACCCCGCCGAAGAGCGTGATGCCGATGATCTTGCCGACCGGGAGCGCGATGAGGATGGCCCACAGAGCCGGCGAGAGCTCGCTCGGGGAGACCTGCGGGATGACCACGAGCGCCGAGAAGAACGCGAAGACCGGCAGGATGAGGCCGTTGATCCACGGCTCGAGGACGTGGCGCGCCTGCAGGCCCTCCCCCTGGCGGATGGCGAGACCGAGCAGCACGCCCGCGATGGTCGCGTGGATGCCGCCCTCGAACACGAAGGCCCAGGCGGCGAGCGCGATGACCACCATGAGCGGCACGACGACGAGCTTGTTGCGGTCGGACACGAAGCGGCTCAGGGCGCCGAAGGCGACGATGAGCACCGCGCCGATCGCGAGGCTTCCGAAGTCGATGTCGGTCGCGAAGAGCACCGCGATGAAGACGATGCCGACGATGTCGTCGATGATCGCGAGCGCGAGGAGGAACACGCGCACCTTCGACGGCAGGCCCTTGCCGAACATCGCGAGGACGCCGAGCGCGAACGCGATGTCGGTCGCGGTCGGGATGGGCCATCCGTCGCGCGTGGCCGGATCCCAGGCGATGACGAGATAGATGACGATCGGCACGATCACACCGCCGGTCGCGGCGATGGCGGGCTTGAGCGCCTTGCCGACGGTGTTCAGCTGGCCGTTCGTGAGCTCGTACTGCAGCTCGATCGCGACCCCGAAGAAGAACACCGCGAGCAGCAGGTCGGCGACCCAGTGCGAGATCGAGAGGTCGAGCGGCGTTCCCGGCACCGCGAGATGGAGATGGCTGAAATCGAGCACCGCGGGGCCGACCGGGCTGTTCGCGACGACGAGGCCGACGATCGCGGCGCCGAGGAGGAGGAAGGCGGGGAAGCGCTCGGAGCGCAGGAGCTTGAGCATGGGATCCTTTCAGGACCGACCGGGGACCGGGCGCGATCAGCGCCCGCCGCCGACCAGACTTCCCGGCACACCGCCTCCCACCCTACGTCACTCGGCCGGAGCGTCCTTCTTCGGCGCAGGGAAGAGCGCGTCGAGCAGCCGCCCGACCCAGGCGATGAGCTCGGCGTCGCCGAGGGGCTCGCCGCCCGCCTGCGGAAGGGGGACGACCATGGCCTCTCCCCCGCTCAGGATCTTCGCGCCCGGGTGCAGGCGCTGCAGCCGGACCTTCATCGAATCGGGCAGGTTCGCCGGCGCGATGCGCAGATTGCGCCCCATCGCGACGACATCGGCGAGACCGGCCTGAGCCGCGCGGCGGCGCAGGCGCGCGACGGCGATGAGGCCGTCGACCTCGGGCGGCGGCGCGCCGTAGCGGTCGACGAGCTCCTCCACGACGAGGTCGATGGCGTCGTCCTTCGCCGTCGCCGACGCGGCCGCCGACAGCTTCTGGTACGCCTCGAGCCGCAGCCGCTCGCTGTCGATGTAGCTCTCCGGCAGGCGCGCCTCGACGGGCAGCTCGAGTCGCAGCTCGGTCGGCCCCTCGGTCTCCTCTCCCCGGAACGTCGCGACGGCCTCGCCGATCATGCGCAGGTAGAGGTCGAAGCCGACGCCCGCGATGTGGCCGGCCTGCTCGGCGCCGAGGAGGTTGCCGGCGCCGCGCAGCTCGAGATCCTTCATGGCGACCTGGATGCCGCTGCCGAGATCGTTGTGCACCGCGATCGTCTCGAGGCGGTCGGCCGCGGTCTCGGAGAGCGGCTTGCCCTCGTCGTACACGAAGTACGCGTAGGCGCGCTCGCGACCGCGGCCGACGCGACCCCGCAGCTGGTGCAGCTGCGCGAGCCCGTACTTGTCGGCGCGGTCGATGATGATCGTGTTCGCGTTCGCGATGTCGATGCCGGTCTCGATGATGGTCGTGCAGACGAGCACGTCGAACTTGCGCTCCCAGAAGTCGTCGACGACCTGCTCGAGCTGGTTCTCGCTCATCTTGCCGTGCGCGACCGCGATGCGGGCGTCGGGAACGAGCTCGGCGAGATGCGAGGCGACCTTCTGGATCGTCGTGACCCGGTTGTGCACGAAGAACACCTGCCCCTCGCGCAGCAGCTCGCGTCGGATGGCCGCGGCGATCTGCTTGTCGTTGTGCGGGCCGACGTACGACAGGATCGGGTGGCGATCCTCGGGCGGCGTCGCGAGCGTGGACATCTCCCGGATGCCGGTGACCGCCATCTCGAGCGTGCGCGGGATCGGGGTCGCGCTCATCGCGAGGATGTCGACGTTCGTCTTGAGCTTCTTGAGGGCGTCCTTGTGCTCGACGCCGAAGCGCTGCTCCTCGTCGACGATGAGCAGACCCAGGTCCTTGAAGCGCACCTGCTCGGTGAGGATGCGGTGCGTGCCGATCACCATGTCGATGGACCCGTCCGACAGGCCCTGGATGGTCTCGCGCGCCTCCTTGTCGGTCTGGAAGCGCGACAGCGCGCGCACCTTCACGGGGAAGCCCGCGAACCGGTCCTGGAAGGTCTCGAGGTGCTGCTTCACGAGCAGCGTGGTCGGGACGAGCATCGCGACCTGCTTGCCGTCCTGGATCGCCTTGAACGCGGCGCGCACGGCGACCTCGGTCTTGCCGAACCCGACGTCGCCCGAGAGCAGGCGGTCCATCGGGATCGGGCGCTCCATGTCGCGCTTGACCTCCTCGATCGTCTGCAGCTGATCGGGGGTCTCCGCGAAGGGGAAGGCCTCTTCGAGCTCGCGCTGCCACGGGGTGTCCGGCCCGAAGGCGTGGCCCTTCGCCGCCATCCGCGCCGAGTACAGCTTGACGAGCTCGACAGCGATGTCGCGGACCGCCTTGCGCGCGCGGCTCTTCGCCTGCGCCCAGTCGCTCCCGCCCATCTTCGACAGCGTCGGGGCCTCGCCGCCGACGTACTTCGAGAGCAGGTCGAGCTGGTCCGTCGGCACGTACAGCTTGTCGCCCGGATACCCGCGCTTCGACGGCGCGTACTCGAGCACGAGGTAGTCGCGCGTCGTCTTCGTCGCGTTGCGGCCGCCGCTGGAGACCTCGCGCTGGGTCATCTCGACGAATCGGCCGATGCCGTGCGTCGCGTGCACGACGATCTCGCCCGGCTTCAGCTGAAGCGGGTCGACGACGTTCTTCCGCCGCGACGCGAGCTTCTTGACCGCGCGCGTGTCGCCGCCGATCGCCCTGCCGTAGAACTCGTTCTCGGTGAAGAGGGCGAGCTTCACGCCATCGACCGTGAAGCCGCGCT
Organism: Microbacterium sp. KNMS; assembly: GCF_053851835.1. Taxonomy (NCBI): domain Bacteria; kingdom Bacillati; phylum Actinomycetota; class Actinomycetes; order Micrococcales; family Microbacteriaceae; genus Microbacterium; species Microbacterium sp. KNMS. Next base: position 90,710 of record NZ_JBSQBP010000010.1, on the reverse strand, counting down.
CGATCGCGGCCTGCACGAGGGTCGCGACCCCCGGCTCCGGCGCCTCGACGAGGCTGTCGACGATGCGCGCCGCGAGCCCGCGCTCCGACAGCACGTCGCGTGCCCGCTCCACGAGGCCGATGCCCGACGCCGCGACGACCACCGACCAGCCGTCGTGCAGGAGCTGCCCGATGTGCGCGGTGGCGCCCTCGACGTTGCCCTGGAAGGTCGGCGTCGCGGAGGCGCGCACGCGGATCGCGTCTCGCGCGTCGGGCACGGCGTCGAGGTCGTCGTGCTCGGCGAGCTCGGCCGCGATCTCGGCCGCTCCCGAGTCGAAGGGGCTCAGGGTCCACCACACGCCGCCGACCGCTCGCACGTCGTCGCGCAGCTGGGCGAGGGTGAGGAAGTCGCCCGCGTCGAGGTTGATGGGCGCGCTCGCTCCGCTCGTCGCGGCGCTCCACGCCGCCTCGAGGAACTCGCGGTTCGTCTCGCCGAGGGTGATGGACCGCGACACCGCGCGCTCGGGATCGACGAGCGCGACCGCCGCGCCACGGGGAAGGTACGTCGGAAGCGACACGAGCGGCCCCGCGAGGACCGGCATGAGCGACTCCATGCCCTCGACCGGGATGCCCTCGCCCATCCGCTCGAGCATCTGGGCGATGCCGGGGTACTCGTGCTGCAGCTCGCGCGCGCGCTGGCGGATGTCGGGCGTCAGCAGGAGCTCGCGGCTCGGCACGAGCGAGACGGCCTCGACATCGCCGGGGAGCGAGCGCTGGTCGGCGACGGAGAAGGCGCGGATCTGGTCGACCTCGTCGCCGAAGAACTCGATGCGATACGGGTGATCGGCGACCGGCGGGAAGACGTCGAGGATGCCGCCGCGGACGGCGAACTCGCCGCGTCGCGACACCATGTCGACCCGGTGGTACGCGAGCTCGACGAGGCGCTCGACGACGGTCTCGAGCTCATGGCCGCGCCCTCCCGCGCGCAGCTCGATCGGGTGCACGTCGCCGAGGCCGCTCGCGATCGGCTGGATGGCGGCGCGGATCGACGCCGTCACGATGAGCGGCGAGGTCGGCCCGGCATGCGCGGCGGCGATGCGGCGGAGGGTCTCGAGCCGTCGGCCCACGGTCTCGGGGCTCGGGCTCAGCCGCTCGTGCGGCAGCGTCTCCCAGGCGGGGAAGTCGAGCACCTCGGCCTCGGGCATCACCGACGACAGCGCGGCGCCGAGCGCCTCCGCCCGCCGCCCGGTGGGCGCGACGACGAGCAGGACGGGGGCGTGCCCGCTCGCACGGCGGCGCTCGAGGAGGCCGGCGAGCATCGGGGCGTCCAGTCCGTCGACGAGCGAGAGATCCGCATCGACGGCCGACGCGGCGAGCGCGTCGCGGAAGGACCCGTCCTGTTCCAGAGCACTGACGATTCCCTGAACAGTCACCGCAGAAGTCTAGTCGCGCCCTCCGACACGGGCACGACGGACATCCGCGCCCCGCCTTCCTAGGATGGGCGCATGAGCGCCGACCCGCAGCCGCCGTACCCGCCCGCTCCCGGCGACCACTCGCCGATCTCCCCCGGCGGCGTCACGCCCGGCCAGCAGCCCTCGGGCGCCTATCTCTATCCGCCGACCGCGCCGTACCAGCAGCCGGGGGATCCGCGCTTCGCCGCCATGGTCGAGGCGCCCGCGCCCGCGCCATCCGCCGCCCTCGGCCGCGTCGCGCTCCTCCTCGCGCTCGTGGCCCTCGTCGGCGGAACGCTCGTGATCGGCGTCTGCTGCTTCCTCGTCGGGGTGCAGGCCGGGCGCACGGACTTCGCGGCGGCGACCGAGTTCGACTGGTCGCTGCTCACGCCGGTGCGCGACGCCGTCCTCACCGGCGAGATCACCGCGTGGGTCGCCACGGCGCTCGGCGTGTGGGCGCTGATCCAGGGCATCGTCGCGATCGCACGACGACGCGGCAGGGGCGCGGGGATCGCCGCCGTCGTCATCGCCGCGGTCGCGCCCGTGATCGTCGCCACGTCCGCCGCGATCGGCTTCTCGATCGGGCTGGCCGCCGGCCTGGACCAGGCCGGATTCTGACCTCGCGCCCCGCCGATCAGGCCCGCGGGGCGTGGAAGCGCTGCTGCGCGGCCACGAGGCCGTCCTCCGCGAGCCGCTCGACGGCGTCGGCCGCGTCGGACACGAGGATCGGGAGCGTCTTGCGCTCGGTCGCGCCGAACGGGTCGAGCACCCAGTCCGCAGGGTCCTGACGGCCGGGTGGACGCCCGATGCCGACCCGCACGCGGGCGAAGTCCGGGGTGCCGAGCGCCTTCGCGACATCGCGGACGCCGTTGTGCCCGCCGTGCCCGCCGCCGGACTTGAGCTTGATGGTGTCGAACGGGATGTCCAGCTCGTCGTGCACGACCACGACGCGATCGGCCGCGAGCCCGTAGAACCGGGCGAGGCCCGCCGCGGGGCCGCCCGAGACGTTCATGAAGGTGTTCGGCTTGGCGAGCACGAGCTTCGCCGCGCCCGGCCGCAGCCACGTCTCGGCCACACGCGCGTTGGCCTTGTGCTGCCGGAACGTCGCGCTGCGGCGCGCGGCGAGCTCGTCGACGACCATCTGGCCGACGTTGTGCCGCGTCTGCTCATACCGCGGGCCGGGATTGCCGAGCCCGATGACCAGCCATGTCTCGGCCATCCTCATTCCCTCCTGGAGACGACGCGAGGGGGTGCGACCAGGTCGCACCCCCTCGCGTGGAAGATCCGCGTCACTCCGCGGCGGGTGCCTCTTCGCCCTCGGCGGCAGCCTCGTCCTCGACCGTCGCGCGCGGCGTGAGGATCGAGAGGATCTGGAGCTCCGGCTCGTCCGCGAGGACGGCGCCCTGCGGGAGCGCGATGTCGCCGGCCGTGATGACCGTGCCGTCCTCGAGGCCCTCGACCGAGACCTCGACGTGCTCGGGGATGTGCGTCGCCTCGACCTCGAGCTTGAGGGTCGCCGTCTCGAGGTTCACGATCGTGCCGGAGAACGACTCGCCGACGGTGGTGACGGGCACCTCGACGGCGACCTTCTCGCCCTTCTTCACGACGAGGAGGTCGATGTGCTCGATGACCTGGCGCACCGGGTCGCGCTGCACGTCCTTGACGAGCGCGAGCTCGGCGCGGCCCTCGACGTCGAGCTCGAGCAGCGCGTTCGCGTGACGGACGATGAGCGCCGTCTCGTGACCGGGCAGCGCGACGTGCACGGGCTCGGTGCCGTGGCCGTAGATGACGGCGGGGATCTTGCCGGCGGCGCGGAGGCGGCGGGCGAAGCCCTTGCCGAACTCGGTGCGGACCTCTGCCGCGAGCTTGTTCTGGTCAGCCATGTGTCTGCTCCTCGTGGGACACGCGGCCGAGCGGAGCCGCATGAAGTTCTGTCGGAAGTCCTCGGCTCGAACGCTGCGCGTGAGGAGGGCATGGGCCCGCATCACCGCGTCGATCACGGATGCCCGTCTCGCGCACGCGCGGAGGCACCCCTCGCCGAGGTCGTCGTCCATGCTACCCGACGCCGGCGGTCGGGAGAACCGCGGATTCCCAGCCTCAGCCCGCGACGAACCCGCTCACCCAGCGGTCCATGCGCGCGTACGCCTCCTCGCGCGCGTCGCGCCGCGAGAGGAACACGTCATGGAGCGCCCCCTCGATGCGCTCCACGGTGACGCTGCGGCCGAGCCGGAGCGACGCGCGCGCGATGTCGTCGACGACGAGGACCGAGTCGACGCGCGTGAGCTCGTCGGACCACCGCGTGGGCGGAGCGCTGCGCGCGGAGAGCAGGACGCAGACCGGCGCGGCGACCCCGAGGCCGGCCGCGACCCGCGCGTGCCCGGCCAGCACAGCGCTCAGCCATCCGGCATGGACCGTCATCGTCTGCTCGGGGCGCCAGAGCGGGTTCACCTCGACCGGGTCGTCGGGATCGGCCGCCTCGCGCTGGGCGCGGGAGTAGTAGCCCAGGTCGACCTGCGGCGCCGCGTCCATGGGGCGCCAGCGCGCCTGCATCTGCACGACGGGGGCGATCGCGGTGCGCACGCCGCTCAGCTGGAACTCGAGCCACGGGCTGTTGAGGATGAGCGCGCTCGCGACGTCGGGATGGCGCGCGGCCCAGAGGCTGAGCGTGAGGCCTCCGGTGGAATGGCCGAGCAGGACGAGGCGCCGCCCCACCGCGGGCTGCATCGCCGCAAGCGCCGCCGCGATGTCCTCGTCGTAGACGTCGAGGTCGGTCGTGTACCCGGGCGTCTGACCGGGCCGGAGGCTCCTGCCGTACTTCCGGAGATCGAGCGCGAAGAAGCGCGCGCCGCGATCGGCCCAGAAGCGCGCGAGCCGGCGCTGGAAGAAGTAGTCCGACCATCCGTGCACGTAGAGGACGTCGACGTCCTCGAGCGGACGCGCGCGCTCGAGGAACCGGCGCCGCCGCGGGAGGTGCCGGACGAGGGTGGCCACGACGTCGCCTTCGCCGTCGGCAGCGAGCGGCAGCTCGAGCTGCTCGAACCCCTCCCCCAGGATGTCCGGGGCCCACGCGCGCGCCGCCATGGGCCGAGCCTATCGAGGAGGGCCCGACGACGCCCGCGACTACGATGGAGGGCGGCGCATCGCGCCGTCCTCGACCGTCCGCGCGCGCCCTGGAAAGGGCCGCGCATCTGCAGAAGGAGTCCCCATGATCGACGGCGCAGCCATCTCGCACGTGATCGCCTGGGTCATCGGCGGCATGTCCGTGACCTTCGTCGTGCTCGTCGCGGGCGCGATGTTCGCTCTCGGCCGGAGCTCGTACCGCAAGTGACGCCCTCCGCGCACTCACAACGTCACGGAGAGGCGCGTGAGGCGCGGGAGCACTACCCTGCATTACGTACGATCATTTCCCGTCCTCAAGGAGACGCGCGTGACTGACGCTTCATCGACCCCTGCCCTTGCGAACATCGGGGTCGTGGGCCTCGCCGTGATGGGCTCGAACCTGGCCCGCAACCTCGCGAGCCGCGAGGGCAACACGGTGGCCGTGTACAACCGCAGCCGCTCGAAGACCGACGAGCTCGTCGCCGAGCACCCCGAGGCCGGCTTCATCCCGGCGTTCTCCTACGAGGAGTTCGCGGCCTCGCTGTCGAAGCCGCGCACGGCGATCATCATGGTCAAGGCCGGTCGTCCCACCGACGCCGTGATCGACTCCCTCGTCGAGGTGTTCGAGCCGGGCGACATCATCGTCGACGGCGGCAACGCGTACTTCCCTGACACGATCCGCCGCGAGAAGGCCGTCCGCGAGACCGGCATCAACTTCGTCGGCGCGGGCATCTCGGGCGGCGAGGAGGGCGCGCTCACGGGCCCCTCGATCATGCCCGGCGGCTCGGACGAGTCGTGGGTCACGCTCGGCCCCATCCTCAAGTCGATCGCGGCGGTCGCCGAGGGCGAGCCCTGCGTCACGCACGTCGGACACGACGGCGCCGGCCACTTCGTGAAGATGGTGCACAACGGCATCGAGTACGCCGACATGCAGCTCATCGCCGAGGCGTACGACCTCATCCGCCGCGGCACGGGCAAGACGCCGGCCGAGATCGCCGACGTCTTCGCCGAGTGGAACAAGGGCGAGCTCGAGTCGTACCTCATCGAGATCACCGCCGAGGTGCTCCGCCAGGTCGACGCCGAGACGGGCAAGCCCCTCGTCGACGTGATCCTCGACCAGGCGGGTGCGAAGGGCACCGGCGCCTGGACCGTGCAGACGGCTCTCGCGCTCGGCGTGCCCGTGTCGGGCATCGCCGAGGCGACGTTCGCCCGCTCGCTGTCGTCGCACCCCGAGCAGCGCGCCGTGGCGGCGTCGCTCCCCGGCCCCGACGAGGAGTTCCGCGTCGACGACGTCGACGGCTTCATCGAGGACGTCCGCCAGGCCCTGTTCGCGTCGAAGATCATCGCCTACTCGCAGGGCTTCGACGAGATCCGCGCGGGCGCAGCGGAGTACAACTGGACGATCGACCTCGGCGCCGTGTCGAAGATCTGGCGCGCCGGCTGCATCATCCGCGCCCAGTTCCTCAACCGCATCGCCGACGCGTACGCCGAGCAGCCCGACCTCCCGGTGCTCGCGACCGCCCCGTACTTCGCCGAGGCGCTCACGCGCGGCCAGGCGGCGTGGCGCCGGGTCGTCGTCGCCGCGACGCAGGCGGGCATCCCCTCGCCGGCGTTCTCGTCGTCGCTCGCCTACTACGACGGCATCCGCGCCGAGCGCCTGCCCGCCGCCCTCGTGCAGGGGCAGCGCGACTTCTTCGGCGCGCACACCTACAAGCGCATCGACAAGGAGGGCACGTTCCACACGCAGTGGAGCGGCGACCGCACCGAGATCGAGGCCGAGGACACCCACTAAGACTCAGCGAGCCGAAACGGCGCAGCGAGCCGACCCCCGCCCGGGGGTCGGCTCGCTCCGTCTCCGGCGCCGGTCAGGCCGGCGGGGCCTCGGCGGGCTTCGCGGGCAGGCGCACCTCGAACGTCGTGTCTCCGGGCGCGCTGCGCACGGAGATCTCGCCGTGGTGCGCCTCGACGATCGCCTTGGCGATCGAGAGCCCGAGGCCGGTCCCGCCGGTCTTGCGCGCCCGCGACCGATCGCCGCGCGCGAACCGCGTGAACAGCTCGCCCTGGAGCTCCTCGTCGATGCCCGGCCCGTCGTCGTGCACGGTGAGCACGGCGCGCGTCCCGCTCCCCTCGCCCTCGAGGCGCACCGCGAGCTCGACGTGCGTCCCCTCCGGCGTGTGCGTGCGGGCGTTCGCGAGGAGGTTCACCACGACCTGGGTGAGACGACCCCGGTCGCCCGCGATGACGACGGGCTCCTCGGGCACCTCGACCGACCAGTCGTGATCAGGCCCCGCCGCCTGCTGATCGGCGAGGGCCTCGACCGCGAGCTGGGTCAGGTCGACGGCGCCGAGCACGATCTCGTGCCCCTCGTCGAGACGCGCGAGGAGGAGCAGGTCCTCGACGAGCGAGGTCATCCGGATCGACTGCGCCTGGATGCGCTCGAGCGCCTGCTCCGACGTCTCGCTGAGCGACGGATCGCGCAGCGACAGCTCGGAGTAGCCCCGGATCGACGCGAGCGGCGTGCGCAGCTCGTGGCTCGCGTCGGCGACGAATCGGCGCATGAGCTCCTCGTTCCGCTGCCGTGCGTGCAGCGACGACTCGACATGGTCGAGCAGCGTGTTGAGGGCGGCGCCGACCTGCCCGATCTCCGTGCGCGGGTCGGCCTGCTCGGCCGGCACGCGCTCGTCGATCGACACGGATCCCTGGTCGAGCGGCTGCTGCGCCACGCGGGTCGCGGTCTCGGCGACTGCGCGGAGGGGGCGCAGCCCCGCGCGGATGACGAGGGTCGTCGCGATGCCGAGCAGGATCATCCCGCCGATCGTCGCGAAGAGGATGGTCGTCCAGAGCCGGCCGATCGTGCCCTGGACCTCGGCGGTGGGGAGGCCGATGACGAGCGACTGGCCGGTCTGCCGGATCACGGCCGTGCGCACGCGGTACGTGCCGAGATCGGACACCGCGACCGTCTCCGTGTGCGCCTCGCCGGTCATCGCCGTGACGACGTCGTCCACCTGCTCGGCGGTGAGCGCCGTGACACTCCCCTCGCCCACGACCGCGCCCGTGATGCCGCCGTCGGTCTCGGCGACGAGGAGGAGTCCGCGCTCGACCGGCGGGCCGACGAGAGCCTCCGCGGCGGTCTTCCCCGACGCGAGCGCCTCGGCGACCTGGTGGTCGAGCTCCTGCGTGGCCGAGGCCACGCGCTCGCTCAGCTGCTGGTCGAGGACGCTGCTCATGATCGCGCTCGTGAGGGTCGTGATGATCACGAGGATGACCGACACGATCGACACGATCGTGATCATGAGGCGCGCTTCGAACGTCAGCTGCCGGCGCGGCGGCGCGGCCAGCTCGTCGCGCGGCGCATCGGTCACTGCGGTGCCTTGATCATGTAGCCGGCCCCGCGCACCGTGTGGATGAGCGCCTCGCGTCCGGCGTCGATCTTCTTGCGGAGGTACGAGATGTAGAGCTCGACGACGCTCGACTTGCCCCCGAAGTCGTAGTGCCAGACCCGATCGAGGATCTGCGCCTTCGAGAGCACGCGCCGCTGGTTGCGCATGAGATAGCGCAGCAGCTCGAACTCGGTGGCCGTGAGCTCGATCGGCGTCCCCGCGCGCTCGACCTCGTGGCTGTCCTCGTTGAGCGTGAGGTCGGCGACGCGCAGGATGGGCTCGACCTCGGCCGCGAGGGCCGTGCCGGAGCGGCGCATGAGGGCGCGCAGACGCGCGACGACCTCCTCGAGGCTGAACGGCTTCGTCACGTAGTCGTCGCCGCCGGCCGTCAGCCCCGCGACCCGGTCGCTCACGGCGTCCTTCGCCGTGAGGAAGAGCACGGGCACGTCGTTGCCGTTCTGGCGCAGCCGCTGGAGGACGCCCATCCCGTCGAGATCGGGCATCATGACGTCGAGGATGAGCGCGTCGGGATCGAACTCGCGCACCGCCTGGAGCGCCTCGAAGCCGCTGCCCGCTGCGCGCACCTCCCATCCCTCCATGCGCAGCGCCATCGACAGCAGGTCGGTGAGCATCTGCTCGTCGTCGACGACGAGGACGCGCACGGGGCTGCCGTCGGGACGGGTGAGGGCGGGCGACGGAGTGCGAGCGGGCGTTGTCATGCGACCCATTGTGCTCCGCTTCCTATGGGTCTGCTATGGCACGCGCTATGCGCGGGCTGTGAGTGCGCGCGGCGCCGCATAGCCCGTTCATACGCCGCTCATGCCCCCTCCATCGCCGCGCTCCCTACGGTCGCAGCTGGCCGCTCGCGGGGAGCGGCGAAGGGAGATCCATGTTCGGAACGTACCTGCGACGAGAGCTCGCGGGCCGGAAGCGGCAGACGATGATCGTCGCCTCCGGACTCGCGGTGGCGATCGCGCTCGTGATCATCGTGAATGCGCTGTCGGCCGGCGTCCGCGACGCCCAGAACGCGGCCCTCGAGTCGGTCTACGGCGTCGGCACCGACCTCACGGTCAGCGGGGCGGCGGCCGAGCCCGGCGAGGGCCGCGGCCAGCGCTTCGAGTTCGGCGAGGACGACGGCGAGACCGCCGAGGACGGGACCACGCAGGTGAGCCAGTCGCGCCTCGCCGTCGAGATGGGCCGGAGCACACTCGCGTCGTCCGCGGTCGAGACGGCGGCCGGCACCGAGGGCGTCTCCGCCGTGTCGGGCGCGCTCGCGCTCACCAACATCACGTTCGACGGCGAGCTGCCGAGCGCGCCGGAGGACGCCGGGGACGCGACGCAGGCCGCGCCCGCGGAGGGAGAGGCGCCTCCGGGCGGCGGAGGCGGGGGCTTCGGCGGCGGCGCCTTCGACCTCGACTCGATCAGCGTCCTGGGGGTCGACGATGCCGCGTCGACGGTGGGCCCGCTCTCGTCGGTCGAGATGTCCGACGGGCGCGCGCTGGAGGCATCCGATGCGGGTGCCGCCGTCGCCGTCGTCGACGCGACCTACGCCTCGACCAACGAGCTCGCGGTCGGAGACGCCGTCGAGCTGGGCGGCGAGGCCTTCGAGATCGTCGGGATCGCGGCGTCCGCGACCGACTCCGCCGATACCGCGGCCGACGTCTTCATCCCGCTCGACATCGCGCAGGAGCTCTCGGACGCGGGCGACGTCGTCTCGACCGTCTACGTGCAGGCGGCGTCGGCCGGCGACATCGCCGCCGTGCAGACCGCCCTCGAGGAGGAGCTGCCCGAGGCGACCGTGAGCTCGCAGTCCGACCTCGCGTCGACGGTCTCGGGGTCGCTGTCGAGCGCCTCGAGCCTCATCTCGAGCCTCGGCACGTGGCTCTCGGTCATCGTGCTCGCGGTCGCCGTGCTGCTCGCGGTGCTGTTCACGCTCTCGGGCGTCTCGCGCCGCACGCGCGAGTTCGGCACGCTCAAGGCGATCGGATGGACGAACGCGCGCGTCGTGCGCCAGGTCGCCGGGGAATCGGTCGTGCAGGGGCTCATCGGCGGCGCGGCCGGCGTGGCGCTCGGCGTGATCGGGGCCGTGATCATCGACCTCGTGCGGCCGACGATCTCGACGTCGTCCGCTGCGGCAGCCGCTGGCCCCGGTGCGGCAGGCGGCATGGGCGGTCCGTTCGGCGCGATGGCCGAGACCGCGAGCGACATCTCGCTGACGGCGCCGCTCGACGCCGTCGTCATCATCGCCGCCGTGGCTCTCGCGGTCGCCGGCGGCCTCGTGGCCGGGGCGATCGGCGGATGGCGCGCCGCGCGCCTGAGCCCCGCCGAGGCGCTGCGCTCGGTCGGCTGAGCGCGGACGGAACAGAGGAGAACATCATGACCACGCTGTATGCGCTCGAGGGCGTCCAGAAGACCTACCGGGCGAAGGGGCGCGAGATCCGCGCGCTCGCCCACGTCGATCTCACGATCGAGCAGGGCGACTTCGTCACGATCCAAGGGCCGACCGGCGGCGGCAAGTCCACGCTGCTCCAGCTGCTGGGAGCGCTCGACACGCCGACGAAGGGCTCGATCTCGATCGCCGGATCCGAGCTCGGCCGGGCGTCAGCCGGGGAGCTCAGTGCGCTCCGCGCGGGCGAGGTCGGCTTCGTCTTCCAGGGGTTCAACCTCATCCCCACCCTGACGGCGAGGGAGAACGTCGCCATGGGTCTCGAGCCGCTGCGCCTGTCGAGGGACGAGCGCGACGCGCGCGTCGCCGAGGCCCTCGCGCAGGTCGGGCTGGCCGAGCGCGCCGACCATCGTCCCGCTGAGCTGTCGGGCGGCCAGCAGCAGCGCGTCGCGATCGCGCGTGCGATCGCGAAGCGGCCCCGGGTGCTGCTCGCCGACGAGCCGACCGGGAACCTCGACGAGCGCACGCGCGACGAGATCATGGACCTGCTCGAGCGCCTGAACGCCGATGGCCTGACCCTCGTCCTCGTCACGCACGACTCGGCCGTCGCGCGCCGCGCCCGCCGTCGGCTCCGCCTCGACCACGGCGCCGTGCACGACATCACCCGGCGGTGAGCCGGCCGAGCGGCGGCGCGCCCCTCTCGTCGGGTGCGCCGCCGCTCGGCGTCAGTAGCCGGCGAAGGCGTCGGTCGTGAGCGACCGCGCCCTGCCGAGCGCGGGCGCGAGATCGGCGATCAGGGCCGGCGGGCCGGAGACGTACGCGTGACGGGCCGCGATGTCCGGGACGGCAGCGGCCAGGCCATCCGCCGTCAGCCGCTCCCCTCCTGCCCACGCCCAGTGCGCGGGCAGGCCCGCGGGCTCATCCGGGGTGAACACGACCGTCCGGACGCCGGTCTGCTCGAGCTCGCGTCGATACGCGAGCTCGTCGGCGCGGGAGGCCACGAGCACGAGCACGGCATCGCGCCGCGCGCCCGAGAGCTGCAGGTGCCGCAGCTGCGACACGAAGGGCGTCACGCCGATGCCGGCGGCGACCATCAGCACCGGCGCATCCGCCGACCGTGGCAGCACGAAGTCGCCCCACACTCCCGTCACCGCGAGCACGTCGCCCTCGCGCGCCTCCGCGAGGGCGCGCTTGTAGCTGGAGAGCGCTCCCCCGCGGCTCTCGCGGAAGGCGATGCGGATGGTCGGGAGCTCCTCAGGCGCAGAGGAGATCGAGAACTCGCGGCGCGTCCCGCGCGCATCGGGCCGACGGTGCGGCACGTCGAGCTCGAGGTACTGGCCCGGCACGAAGGCCAGGCGCCGCTGGGCGGCGAGCGTCAGCTCCTGGACCGTCGGCGTCAGGGCGACGCGCCGGACGAGGGTGAGACGGACGGCGCCGCGCGCCGCGAAGGCGAAGGCGATGAGGTTGCCGATGAGGAGAGCGCGCTCCTGGCCGAGGGTGATGATCCCCAGCGGAATCGGCCAGCCGGCGAGCACGCCGACCACGACCGCGACGAGGTACTGCTGGCGTCGGCGCGGCGGGAGCGTGAGCGGCTCGGACAGCATGAACGCGCCGAGGAAGAGGAAGGGCGACTGCACGACCAGGCCCTGCAGCAGGCTCTCGAGCGGAAGCGAGAGACCGGCGGCGAGGAGCTGCACGATCGTGCGGGCGGCGCCGACGACCATCGCCACGACGAGGAAGAGGCCGACGACGCGGAGCTTCTCGGTGCGCCAGAGCACGAGGACGGCGAGGACGAGGAGCGGGGCGAAGAGCGCGGGGGTGCCCACCCACCACGCCGAGGTCGTGAGCGTCGAGAGCGTCGCGACCGTCGCCCCGACCGCCGCGGGATTCAGGATGTGGCGCCCGCGCCAGACGATCAGGTACTTCGAGAGCGACGCGGCCGCCGCGGCGATCGCCGCGCCCGCCAGGCCTGCGGCGTCGAGACCAGGGCGCACGACGAAGAGCAGGATGCCCGCGGTGATGAGCGTCGACTCGGGCCGCCAGACGAGCCCGAGGATGCGGTGCGCGGTGGCGTCGACGATGGCGCCGACGCCGACGAGGACGGCGGCGGTCGCCAGGAGGGCTCCCGGTGAGGGCAGCACCAGGCCGAACACGGACAGGGCAAGCGCGATGGCCGCGAGCACCGCGAGGGCGACGAGGACGAGCCGGTACATCGAGAACCGCCCGAGCGCGCGCATCCCCCGCTGGTAGACCGAGGTGAGTCGTCCGATCATGTGAACAGCTCCGCTTCTCCCCGCTCCCCGCGGGAGCCCCAGGACCACTCGGCGCGGCCATCCGACAGCACGCGTACCCAGTGCACGCCGTGCGCGTGCGCGTACTCGGGCCCGCCGTCGAAGAACAGCGCGGTCGCGGCGGCGTCGGCGACCATCGCCGTGGGGGCGATCGCCCACGTGGCGACGACCGTGCGCACCGGAAGACCCGTCCGCGCATCGAGGACGTGGTGGAGCCCGTCGCCCCACGTGCGGCGGTTGGCCGCCGACGCGCACAGGGCCTCGTCCTCGACGGTCACGATGCCGATCGCGCGCCGCGGGTCGTAGGGGTGCTCGAGGGCGACGCGACGGCGGCCGCGGACCCGCAGGTCGCCGCTCGCGTCGACGACCCCCTCACCCGGAACGCGGTCGGCGACGAGATCGACGAGGCGCCCCTTGCCGAGCGCCCCCACGTCGACGACGCCAGGGCCGCGCAGGCGGAGCTCGCCGTCGTCCCACGTCAGCCGCGCACGCCAGTCCGCCGGAGCCGGGAGGGGCTCCCCCGCACGCAGGCTGTACGACGCGTCGTACCCCAGCTGCTCGAGCGAGCCGCCGACGAGCGGGTTCACCGCGCCATCCGTCGCCGCGGAGAGCTCCGCGCACGCGTCGAGCATCGCCCCGGCGTCGGGCGGCGCCGGCGCAGCGCCGCCCGCGGGGGCGAGCCGGGAGACGAGGGAGTCGGGGCGGAACCGCGACCAGGTCGCATCGAACGCCTCGACCTCCGCGGTCACCGCGTCGCGCACGTGCGCGTCGAGCGGCTGCGCCGACTCGATCTCCCAGCTCGTGCCGATGGCGTCGAAGCGCCACACGGCCGACGCGGACACGTCAGACCGCCGCGTCCTGCTTGATCTGCTCGATCGCCGCGTTGAAGCCGCCGCTCGTGAGCGACGACCCGGCCACGCGGTCTACGGCGAGGTCATCGAGGGCGACCCCCACGACCTCGTCGGCGATGCCGCCGATGAACTGGGACTGGTACTGCCGGCTCTCGGCCGCCTGCGGGTCGCCGGTCACCTCGACCGCCGTCACCACGTCGTCCTCGATCGTCACGGTCACGCTGACCGTCTCGACCGTCTCCGGAGTCTGGTAGCTGCCCTCGGCCGTGTAGGTGCCGTCGGCGTACGCCACCGTGCCCGAGTCGGTCGCCTGGCCGCTCGACGCGTCCGTTGTCGCGGTCTCGTCGTCCGCGGTGGCTCCCACGGTGACGGCGCCGCAGCCCGCGAGCGCCACGACGCCCGCGACTCCTGCGAGTGCGGCGCCGGTGCGAATGGATCGGTTCATGTCGGTCCCCTGTTCATCGGTGCCGCGGTGCGGCCGTGTGAGGCAACCCTAACCAGGCACGATGCGGGAACCGCTTCGCGGACCTTATGAGTCTGCTGTGACGGTCGCTCAGGCGGCGCCGTCGAACATGCTCGTGACCGATCCGTCGTCGAACACCTCGCGGATGGCACGCGCGAGCAGCGGCGCCGCGGAGAGCACCGTGAGCTTCTCGAAGCGGCGCTCCGGCGGGATCGGCACGGTGTCGGTGACCACGACGCGGTCGACGGACGCATCCTGCAGCCGCTCGACGGCGGGGTCGCTGAAGATCGCGTGGGTCGCGCCGACGATGACCTTCTTCGCGCCGTTGGCCTTGAGCGCCTGGGCGGCCTTCACGATCGTTCCGGCCGTGTCGATCATGTCGTCGACGAGGAGGCACGTGCGGCCGGACACCTCGCCGACGATCTCGTGCACGGAGACCTGGTTGGCGACCTTCGGGTCACGGCGCTTGTGGATGATCGCGAGCGGCGCCGAGAGGCTGTCCGACCACGTGTCGGCGACGCGGACGCGGCCCATGTCGGGCGAGACGACCGTGAGCGTCTCGCGCTCCTCCTCCGTGAGGGTGTCCTCGAAGTGGCGCAGCAGCACCGGCTTCGCGAAGAGGTGATCGACGGGACCGTCGAAGAAGCCCTGGATCTGGGAGGCGTGCAGGTCGACGCTCATGATGCGGTCGGCGCCGGCCGTCGCGATCAGGTCGGTGACGAGGCGCGCCGAGATCGGCTCGCGGCCGCGCCCCTTCTTGTCCTGGCGCGAGTACGGGTAGTACGGCACGACCACGGTGACGCGCTTCGCCGACGCGCGCTTGAGAGCGTCGAGCATGATGAGCATCTCCATGAGCTCCTCATTGACGCTCTGGCTGAACGACTGGATGAGGAAGACGTCGCTGCCGCGCATCGAGACCTCGAAGCGCGTGTAGATCTCACCGGACGCGAAGGTGCGGTGCTCGGTCGGCGCGATGCCGATGCCGAGCTGCTCGCCGACGGCCTGGGCGAGCTCGGGATGCGAGCGCCCCGCGACCACCACGAGCCGCTTCTTCGTCTTGGTGACGACTCCCGGGGCGATGCCCCGTTCGAGGTCGAGGTCAATGGTCTTCTTCGTGCGCGCCATCGGCTGCTTTCTCCGCCGCTCGGGCACGAGCCGCGGCCTCTGCCGCTGCGGTGCCCGCCCTGTTCGTCTCGACCCACCCGGCGATGTTCCGCTGGGGTGCCACGCTGAGAGCGAGAGCGCCCGCCGGCACATCCTTGCGGATGACCGCGCCCGCTCCCGTCTTCGCGCCGTCACCCAGTGTAACGGGGGCGACGAAGACGTTGTGCGAGCCGGTGTGCACCTCGTCGCCGATCACCGTGCGGTGCTTGGCGATGTCGTCGTAGTTCGCGGTGATCGCGCCCGCGCCGAGGTTGACGCCGCGGCCGATCGTCGTGTCGCCGACGTACGAGAGGTGCGACACCTTGCTGCCCTCGCCGATCGTCGAGTTCTTCACCTCGACGAACGTGCCGACCTTCGCGTCCGCCGCGAGCTCCGCGCCGGGGCGCAGGAACGCGAACGGACCGACGGTCGCGCCCGCGCCGATCACCGCGAGTGTCGCGTCGGTGCGCCGGACGGTCGCACCCTCGCCGACCTCGCAGTCGAGGAGAGAGGTGTCGGGCCCGATCGTCGCCCCCTCGCCCACGCTCGTCGCGCCCAGGATGAAGGTGCCGGGCAGCACGGTCACGTCAGGGGCGAGCGATGCGGTGTCGTCGATCCACGTGGATGCGGGGTCGAGGATGGTCGCGCCCTCGACCTGCCAGCGGCGCACGATGCGCGCATTGAGGATGGCCGCGGCCTCCGCGAGCTGCACGCGGTCGTTCACGCCGAGCGCGATGCGCGCGTCGGGTGCCGTCTGGGCGGCGACGCGTGCGCCCTCCTCGCGGAGCAGGCGGACGACGTCGGTGAGGTACATCTCCCCCTGCGCGTTCGCCGTGCCGATCCGCGCGAGCTGCGCGCGCAGCGCCGGCGCGCGGAAGACGTAGACGCCCGCGTTGATCTCGGCGATGGCGAGCTCGTCGTCGCTCGCGTCCTTCTGCTCGACGATGCGGGCGACCGCGCCGTCGGCGTCGCGGACGACGCGCCCATAGCCCGACGGATCGTCGAGCGACGCGGTCAGGAGGGTCGCCTCGGCGCCCGAGGCGCGGTGCGTCTCGATGAGCGACGCGAGGGTCTCCGCATCGAGCAGCGGCACGTCGCCGCTCAGCACGAGGACATCGCCGCCGAACGAGTCCGGGAGGTTCTCGACCGCGACCTGGACCGCGCGCCCCGTTCCCGGGATGTCGTCCTGGTCGACTGGCTCCACGCCGGGGAAGTCGGCGATCGCCTCGACCACCCGGTCGCGCTCGTGGCGCACGACGACGCGCGTCACGACCGCGTCGAGCTGCTGCGCCGTGTGCAGGACGTGCCCGACGAGGGGACGACCGCCGATCCGGTGCAGCACCTTCGGGAGCTTCGATCTCATGCGCGTCCCCTGCCCCGCGGCCAGGATGACGATCGCCAGTTCGCTCTGTGTCACGTGGTTCTCCGTCACGTCGCTCTCCGTCACGCTCCGCCACCAGGATTCGAACCTGGTCCTCACAGCTCCAAAGGCTGTCGTGCTGCCGTTACACCATGGCGGACCACGGCCCCTGGCCGCCCCACAAGTCTGCCACGTGGCGTCGTCGGGCTCGGGTCGTCGGCCGGCGTCTGACCGATGGCGCGCGTGCGTGATACTGGACGGATGGCCACGGATACCGACGAAGTCGACCGCATCGTGGGCGCCTGGGCGACGCAGCGCCCCGATCTCGACTTCTCGCCGATGGAGGTGCTCTCGCGTGTCGACCGTCTCTCGCGGCATCTCGACCGCGCGCGCCGCGAGGCGTTCAGCCGCACGGAGATCGAGCCGTGGGAGTGGGACGTCCTCTCGGCCCTGCGTCGGGCCGGAGCCCCGTACCAGCTGAGCCCCAAGCAGCTGCTGCAGCAGACGCTCGTGTCGAGCGGCACCATGACGAACCGGATCGACCGCCTCGTGACGCGCGGGTTCGTCCGCCGGGAGTCCGACCCCGGCGACGGCCGCAGCGTGCTCGTCACGCTCACGGACGACGGCCGCACGCGCGTCGACGCCGCCATCACACGACTCATGGATGCCGAGGCCGAGCTGCTCGGCCGCCTGTCGGCGGCCGAGCGGACGCGGCTGGCCGCGCTGCTGCGCCGCCTCAGCCTCAGCTTCGACGGCGGCGTCTGACCGGGGTCAGCCCTCGACGTCGAGCCGCTCGAGCTGCCCGGCCGTGAGCTCGAGCGCGACGGCGTCGAGAGCGGCGTCGAGCTGGTGCAGCCGGCTGCCGCCGAGGATCGGGCGGATGCCCTGCGACACGAGCCACGCGAGGACGACCTGCCCGCGGGTTGCGCCCGCGTCGCGGGCGACCTCGTCGAGGGCCTCGAGTCGGCGCGCGTTGCCCGGGTGGTCGTAGACCGGGTCGATTTCCTTCTCCGGGTTGTCGTAGGCGCCTCCGAGGAGGGGTGTGTAGGCCCAGATCTCCATGCGGTGCTCGCGCGCGATGTCGCGCTGCTCGTCGCTGAGGAGGCCGAAGGGGTGCACGACTCCCGCAGGCCGCGCGCCGGGGCGCGCCCGCAGGTAGGTCGCGTTGAGCTGGAGCGCGTCGATCGGGAGGGCACCCGACGCCGATGCGTGCCGCCTCGCGCGCTCGATGCGCCAGGCCGGATGGTTCGACGCCCCGACCCTGCGCACCTCGCCGCGCGCGACGAGCTCCTGGAGGGCGTCGACGGTCTCCTCGATCGGCGTCTGCCGGTCCTCCTGATGCAGCCAGAGCAGATCGACGGAGTCGACGCCGAGGCGCGAGAGGCTTCCCCGGAACGCGTCGTGGATCGCGCGACGGCTCAGGCCCGCGCGATGCTCAGGCCAGGACCCGGCCCAGAGCGGCTCGGCGCCGACCTTCGTCGAGAGGCGGACGCGCTCGCGCATCCCCGGCCGTGCCGCGAGCCACCGGCCGAGGACGGTCTCGCTCGCGCCGCCGCGGCCATCCGCGCTCTCCCAGAACGCATAGCAGTCGGCGGTGTCGATCCACTCGCCGCCGCGTTCCACGAAGCGGTCGAGAAGCGCGAAGGACGCCTCGTCGTCGAGACGGGTTCCGAAGGTCATGGCGCCGAGGACGAGGGGTGTGGTGGTGACGGTCATGAGGACACGATGCGACCTGGAGCGCGCTCCAGGTCAAGCGCTATCGTGCGAGCATGACGACCTACTCCCCTGCAGAGGCCTCCACGCGCTCCGGCCTCTCCATCGACACGCTCCGCTACTACGAGCGCGAGGGGATCCTGCCGCCGGTCGCACGCGACGGCGGCGGGAGGCGCGTGTACACCGACGGCGACCTGTCGACGCTCGACTTCCTCAAGTGCCTGCGCGACACGGGGATGCCGATCGAACGGCTGCGCCGATACGGAGAGCTCTGCCGCGACCCGTCCACCCTGCGCGCCCGCGTCGACCTGCTGCGCGAGCACGCGGACGACGTCGATGCGCAGCTGGAGCTCCTGCGGCAGCGCCGCGCGAGACTCGACGAGAAGATCACGTGGTACGAGGAGCAGATCGGCGCGTGATCGACGACGCCCGGAACGCCGCGACGGCCGACGCGCTGGCAGACGGACGTGCGGGAGCCTCGCCGGATCCGATCCGACGAGGCTCCCGTGCGCGATCGGCCTCACGGCCGCGAGCTCACTCCTCCTCGTAGGAGCCGCTCTGCTCCGAGGATCCGCCGAAGGACGACTCCGATGACGAGTCGTCGCCGTAGGGCGATCCGCTCTCCTCGCTCGACGACTCGTCGCCGTAGGAGGACTCGGACGACTCATCGCCGAACGAGGTCGGCTCGCTGCCGTAGGAGGACTCCGACGACTCGGACGACTCCCCGCCATAAGAGGAGTCGCCCGTCGACTCGCTGCCGTAGGACTCGCCCGACTCACCGCCGTACGACGACTCCGACGACGACTCCCCGCCGTACGAGGACTCGCTTCCATACGACTCGCCGGACGACTCGCTTCCGGTCGACTCGCCCGACTCGCCGCCGTACGACGACTCCGACGACGCGCCGCCGTATGACGAATCCGACGAGCCCCCGTCGTAGGAGCCGCCCTGCTCCGACGACTCGCCGTACGACTCCGAAGCCTCTCCGGAGTACTGGTCGCCCGACCCGAACTCCTCAGCCCCCGGCTCCTCGGACTGGTCGTTCTGCCCGAACTGATCCGAATTGCTCATGTTGTTCCCCCAACTGATCTGGATGTGAACGGCGCCGACGACGAGCGGTCGTCGTCGACCGACGCGAGCACGCCGATCCGAGCGATTCCCCATCCCCTGGGTCAGGAAGACCCCGGCTCCCCCAGGCCTACTCAGGGCGCACGGGAGCGTCAACCCCTCCCGCGCACTGTTCCCCGAACCTTCAGGCAGCTGCCCGCTCGTACACCGCGCAGGCTCACCGGGCAGCCCCTCCTCCACCGTTCAGAAGGGTGGTGGGTCGCCGTC
The DNA here is from genome assembly GCF_053851835.1 of Microbacterium sp. KNMS. NCBI lineage: Bacteria > Bacillati > Actinomycetota > Actinomycetes > Micrococcales > Microbacteriaceae > Microbacterium > Microbacterium sp. KNMS. The sequence continues at coordinate 71,260 of NZ_JBSQBP010000010.1, read as the reverse complement.
GTGGATGAAGCGGACGACGGGCGGCGGCACGTCGGTGCAGGTGCGTCCCGTCGGCGACGTCCATTCGAGGACGCCGCCGGGTCTCTGCACGACCGTCCATGCGGAATGGTGCTTGAGGGTGTGATGGTACTCGCAGAGGTAGGCGAGGTTGCACACGCAGGTGGGCCCGCCGAGGCAGTGATCGATCGTGTGATCGGCGTCGGAGAGGCGCTTGCGGATGGGGCGACGGCATCCGGGGAACCGGCAGTGCTCGTCGCGCGCTCTCAGGTATCGGCGCTGCGCGGCATTCGGGAAGCGCAGATCCACCGTGAGCAGCGCTCCGGTGTCGGCGTCGACGAACAGCCGCTCCCACACAGGGGCGGTCGCAGCGAGCTCAACCGCCTGCACGATGGGGATCACCCCGTGCCCGCACAGCACGGCCGCCCCGCCCACGAGGCGCTCCGTCGGGCGTCCGAACGCGTCACGCCCAGACCCCTGAGCGGTCGCGTCCGCGGTGTCATCGTCGGGACACGGGTCGGCGAGCTCGTCGTCGCCCCCTCCGCCGATCTCCGCGGCGCCGGCGGCGCGGTGCTCCGCAGCGGCGATGAACGCGCGGGCGGGGATCGTGATCTGCACGCTCGCGCGGATTCCCGCGAGTCCCGTCGGCACTCCCTGCGGGCCGGCTGTGGGCGCCCCCGCGAGAGCGAGATCGCACAGCACATCCACCTGCCGCTGCTCGGCGGTGCGCTCGTCAGAGCCGTCGACATCCGCCGCCGCGAGCTCCTCAGCCAGCTGCCGGGAACGATCCACGATCCCCTCGCCGACCAGCGCGGACACGTACATCCGCACCCAGCCCATCCCGTGCCGGCCCCGCTGGAACACCACTCGACGCCGCCGAGCCTCCTCCTCGTGCCGCTCCCGCAGCGACCGCGGCTGCAGCCGCTCCGCCACGGCCTCCGCCACGGGACGCAGCCGGCCGGGTGTCAGCGCGTGCTCGGCCAGCACGCCCAGCACCAGCTCCTCGAACCGCGCCCGCGCCGTCGCGGACTCCAGCTCATCCCCGAGCTCCACGATCACGCGCGCCTGCCCTGCCGAGACGCGCCCCGCCTGCATCGACGCGAGGACCCGCGGATACCGATTCACCAGCGCGACCGCGTCGGCCATCCGCGCCTCGGCCGTCGCCCGCGCGCATCCCAGCACGCCCGCGATCTCCTCTGCCAGCGCCCGGAAGGACCACCCTCGGCCCTCCTCGCCGTCGGCCAGCGCTCGCGCCTCCCGCGCGTACTGCTCCTGCGCGACCTCCACCATGTGCGCGATCAGGAGCGCCTGCATCGCCTCGAGCGACGCCAGGGACCGCCCGTTCACCTCCAGTGCATCCGCGAGCGCCCCCAGCCGAGCGCGCTCATCCGGCGTCGGCAGCCACCCCGTCGACGCCCGCGCACTCGAACTGATCTCCATACATCCATCATCACAAGGACCACCGACATTCGCAGATCCAGACGACGCAGGCTCGGTGGAGATCGATCACGAAACGGCAACGGATCGTGCGGCGAGGGCACTGCCGTCGGGGTCAGCCTCCCGTGGAGGGGACGATCTGAGGATGACACTGAGCGTTCGCCCTGTCGATGCGCGTGACTCCGACGAGTGGGCCGCCCTCTACCGCGGATATCGCGCCTTCTACCGGCTCCCCGATGATCCCGCTGCCGTCGCCACGACGTGGACCTGGGTCCGCGAAGGAGCGCATGGCCTCGTCGGGCTCGTCGCCGTGGACGAGCGCGATCGCCCCGTCGCGCTCGCGAACCTGCGATGGTTCGCTCGGCCATCCACCGCGACGACGGGCCTCTACCTCGACGATCTCTTCACCTCTCCGGATGCCCGCGGAGCCGGCGCGGCAGGCATGCTGCTGAAGCACGCTGCCCAGCTCGCCGCTGCGGGAGGGGCGAGCGTCGTCCGCTGGATCACGGCGGCGGACAACGAGGTCGCCCGGTCCGTGTACGACGCCCATGCTGTCGCGACGCCCTGGGTGACCTACGACATGACGCCGTCGGGGTGAGCGCGACGCGCGTCCTGATCGCACGCACGCCGCCGCGTCGCATAGCCTGACCGGATGGGGATCGAGACCGTCTGGCCGCTGTTCGCGCTCGAGCTCGCCACGCCGCGCCTCACCCTGAGGCCGCTGCGCGACGAGGATCTCGCACCGCTCACGGATGCGGCGATCGAGGGGATCCACGATCCGGACCGCATGCCGTTCAGCGCGCCATGGACCGACGCCGAGCCCGAGATCCTGCGGCGCGAGTTCGCGCGGTTCCACTGGAGCCGGCGCGCGCAGCTCCGGCCGGAGGCATGGGGCATCAGCTTCGCCGTCCTCGAGGACGGCAGGCCCATCGGGATCCAGGATCTCGACGGACGCGACTTCCCCGCCCTGCGCACGGTGCACACCGGCTCGTGGCTGACCCGCTCCGCGCAGGGGCGCGGGCTCGGGCGCGAGATGCGGGCCGCGGTCCTCCTCTTCGCCTTCGACGTGCTCGGCGCAGAGTGGGCGGAGTCCGGAGCCGCCAGCTGGAATGGGGCGTCGCTCGGGGTCTCGCGCGCACTGGGCTACCGCGAGAACGGCATCGAGCGCGTCCGGGCGCGTCCCGACCAGGTCGACGATCTCGTGCGCCTGCGCGTCTCGGCCGCGGAGTTCGCGCGCCCCGACTGGGACCTCCGCGTGAGCGGCGCAGAGGCGGCGATCGGCGCGCTCATGCCGGCCCAGGCATGAACGCGCTGCCCGATGAGGTGATCCCTGTGCGGGAGGGGGTCGCCCTGACGGCCTTCGCGTCCGACGACGCGGCCGCCATCCACGCCGCGGTGGACGACGTCGACATCCGCCGCTGGCTCCCGCTCCCCCGTCCGTACCCGCTCGAGCTCGCAGCCGACTGGAGCACCCGCGTCGCCGAGACCATCCGCGCGTCGGGATCCGGGCTCGTCCGCTGCATCAGGGAAGGCGAGCGGATGGCCGGCTGCATCGACGTCAAGCGCGTCGACTGGCGGGCGCGCACCGCCGAGCTCGGCTACTGGCTCTCACCTGCGCACCGGGGCCGCGGGCTCGCCGCAGGCGCCGTCGATGCCCTCGCCTCCTGGCTGATCGACGCGCAGGCGTTCGAGCGCGTCGAGCTCCGCATCGCGACCGGCAACGCGGCGTCCACGCGGGTCGCCGAGCGCGCCGGGTTCGTCTACGAGGGCACGGCGCGCAATGCGGGGTTCACGGATGGCGGCCGCGTCGACCTCGGGATCTGGTCGCGGATCGCCTCCGGCCGACGCTGACCGCGGGCGCGCTACTCGACGAGCTCGCTGAGCTCGAGCCAGCGCTCCTCGATCTGCGCCGTCTGCTCTTCGAGCGCCCGGATCTCGGCCGACAGCGCGCCCAGGCCCTCGTAGTCGCTCTGGTCGTGCGCGGCCATCCGGTCGTGCACCTTCGCGATATCGGCCTGGAGCTTCTCGAGCTTGCGCTCCGCGGCGGCGAGCTCCTTCTGCGCGGCCCGCAGCTCGGCGCCTGACAGCCCGGCGGCAGGCGTCGCCGCGGCGGCCCCCGCCGCGGCAGCCGGGGCACGGTCACGCGCGGCCTCCTGCGCATCACGCAGTCGGAGGTACTCGTCGACGCCGCCGGGAAGATGCCGCAGTCGTCCGTCGAGCACGGCGTACTGCTGATCGGTGACGCGCTCGAGGAAGTACCGGTCGTGCGAGACGACGAGGAGCGTGCCCGCCCAGGAGTCGAGGAGATCCTCCATCGCCGCGAGCATATCGGTGTCGAGGTCGTTCGTGGGCTCGTCGAGGATGAGCACGTTGGGCTGATCGAGGAGGATGAGCAGGAGCTGCAGGCGCCGCTTCTGCCCGCCCGAGAGGTCCTTTACGGGCGTCGACAGCTGCACCGACGAGAAGCCCATGCGCTCGAGCAGCTGGCCCGGGGTGAGCTCCTGCGCCTTCGAGCCCGACCCGATCGTGTAGCTCGTGCGCAGGTTCGAGATGACCACGCGCACCGGGTCCTGCATGTGCGGCTCGAGCTCGTCCATCCGCTGCGTCAGCGTCGCGACCTTCACGGTCTTCCCGCGCTTGACCCGGCCTGCCGTCGGCTCGACGGTGCCCGCGATCAGACCGAGCAGCGTCGACTTTCCGGCGCCGTTCACGCCCAGGATGCCCGTGCGCTCGCCCGGTGCGATGCGCCACTCGATCCGCCGGAGCACCTCCCGGTCGCCGTACGAGACCGAGGCGTCGAGCAGGTCGACGACGTCCTTGCCGAGGCGCGAGACGGCGAGCGACTGGAGCGCGACCTTGTCGCGCACGTCGGGGACGTCGGCGATGAGCTCGTTGGCCGCGTCGATGCGGAACTTCGGCTTCGACGTGCGCGCGGGCGCTCCCCGGCGCAGCCACGCGAGCTCCTTGCGGGCCAGGTTCTGACGCCGCTGCTCGATCGCCGCGGCCTGCCGGTCGCGCTCGACGCGCTGGAGGATGTACGCCGCATAGCCGCCCTCGAAGGGCTCGACGATCCGGTCGTGAACCTCCCACGTCGTGGTGCACACCTCGTCGAGGAACCACCGGTCGTGCGTCACGACGAGCAGCCCGCCCGCGTTCGCGGACCACCGGCGCTTGAGGTGCGCGGCGAGCCACGCGATGGCCTCGACGTCGAGGTGGTTCGTGGGCTCGTCGAGCGCGATGACGTCCCAGTCGCCGGCGAGAAGCCGCGCGAGCGCCACCCGTCGGCGCTGACCGCCCGAGAGCTCCGCGAGCCGGGCATCCCACGGAAGGTCGCGCAGCAGACCCGCGATGACATCGCGCACGCGGGCGTCGCCCGCCCACTCGTGCTCCGCGGCGTCGCCGACGACGGCGCTCCCGATCGTGTCGTCGTCGTCGAGCGTGTCCGCCTGGTCGAGCACGCCGATCCGCACGCCCCCGCGCACCGTCACGCGGCCGCTGTCGGGTTCGAGACGACCCGCGAGCATCGCGAGCAGACTCGACTTTCCGTCGCCGTTGCGGCCGACGATGCCGATGCGGTCGCCCTCGTTCACGCCGAGCGTGACGGAGTCGAAGACGATGCGGGTGGGGAACTCGAGATGCAGGGCCTCGGCCCCGAGAAGATGCGCCATGTCCCTTCCAGGGTAGGCGACCGGCCTGGGCGGAGGGGATGGCCGGGGCCGGCCATCCCCTCGCGCGTCAGCGGTTCACGTGTCCGATCACCTTCACCGCACCGTCCGAGATGCTGACAATGGTGCCGGGATCCGGCGTCAGTCCTCGAGCTGCGGGTCGACCCCGAAGTGCTCGGCGAGCGTGGTGATGACCTCGTGCGCGCCCTGGATCGACACCGACGCGAGGAAGACCGCGTCGTCGACGTAGAGCTTCTCGCCCTCGAGGCGGTCCCACAGGGGGTTCGACTCGAACTGCTCGCGCTGCGCGCGCGACGCGTCACCCTCTGCTCCCTCGGGCTCCCACGAGCTCACGAGGATGAGCCCGGCGTCGACGTCGAGGATCTGCTCCTGCGACATGGGGACGAAGATCTCCTCCGTCGTGTCGGGCGCCGTCTCGGGGCGCGGGAGGCCCATGTCGGTGAGGATCTCGCCGATGAAGGAGTCGCTCGAGTAGAGCCGCGCGGTGTCCTCGCCGGCGAAGCGGACCAGGTCGACCGTGAGGTCGGGCTGCGCCTCGAGGATCTCGGCGCCGACCGCTGCGGCGCGCTCCTCGTAGGCGGCGACGGCGGCCTCGGCCTCGTCCTTCTTGCCGAGCGCCTCGCCGAGGAGCACGACGTTCTCGCGCCAGGTCGGGCCCGTGCTCTCCGAGAACACGGTCGGCGCGATCTGCGACAGCTGCGGGTAGAGCGCCTCCTGGCGCACCTTCGCGGAGATGATGAGGTCGGGCTCGAGTGCGAGGATCGCCTCCAGGTCGGGCTCGGCCATCGTGCCGACGCTCACGGCGTCGCCCGCGAACTCGCTGACGTCGCCGAGGTAGGGGGCGAACGGGTCGTCCGGGTCCTGGCGGTACTGGGCGTAGCCGACGAGCTGCGAGCCGAGCAGCAGGGTCGCGTCGACGTAGCTCGGGTCGAGCGCGACGATCCGGAGGGGCTCCTCGGGGATGGTCGTCTCGCCCATGGCGTGCTCGATCGTGATCGGGAACTCGGACGCCTCGGCGCTGGCCGCCGGGGTCTCCTCGGGGGCGGATCCGCTCTCGGCGGTCGCGGGGGCGCAGGCGAGAAGGCCGAGCGCGAGGCCGGCGATGCCGAGGGCGGACGCCGAGGTGCGCAGGGTGTTCATGCGGTCTTCCTCTATCGGGTGTCAGGAGGCCGTCGCGGGGACGGCGCGCGGATTGGGTCAGCGCGAAGGGTAGACTAACCTAAGAACTCCCGATGTCCCGACCGCCGGAGGCTCCCCTGACATCCGTCTCCGCGATCGCGCGCCCGAGCGAGCGCCGTGCCCGACCCCGCTCCCGACCGGCGGCCGCGCTCCTGTGCGCACTGCTCCTCCTCGTCGCGGTCGTCCTGAGTCTCGCCGTCGGCGGCCGGGGGACGTCCGTCGGCGAGCTCCTCGGCGCCCTGTTCGCGCCGACCGGAACGGACGCCGACGTGACGATCCTCGGCCTGCGCCTCCCCCGCACCGTGCTCGGGCTCGTCGTGGGTGCGTGCCTCGGCATCGCCGGCACGCTGACGCAGGGGCACACGAGGAATCCGGTCGCCGACCCGGGGCTCCTCGGCATCTACCAGGGGGCGGCGCTCGCGATCGTCGTCGTCACGGCGTCCGGAGCGAACCCGCCGGCCCTCGCCCTCGCTCTCTGCGCCTTCGCGGGCGCCCTCACGGTGGCCGTGCTCGTCTTCGCGATCGCGCGCGTCGCCCCCGGGCGCGAGGGCACTCTGTCGTTCGTGCTCGCGGGCGTCGCGATCTCCGCGCTGGCGTCGTCGCTCGTGACGGCGATCTCGCTGCTCGATCTGCAGGCGCTCGACCAGCTCCGGTTCTGGCAGGTCGGCTCCCTCGCCTCGCGCAGCGGCGCGATCGGCGCCGTCTGGCCGCTCATCGTCATCGGCCTCGTGCTGGCCATCGCCAACACGCGCGCCCTCAACGTGCTCGCGCTGGGCGACGACGCCGCATCCGCTCTCGGCCAGGCGCCCTGGCGCGCCCGCGCCGTCGGCATCGCCGCGATCGCCCTGCTCGGAGCATCCGCCGTGACCCTCGCCGGGCCGATCGCATTTGCGGGCCTCATCGTCCCGCATCTCGCGCGCTCGCTCGTGGGGCCCGACTACCGGTGGCAGCTGACGGTGTCGGCGCTGCTCGGGCCCGCGATCGTCCTCATCGCCGATACGGTCGGCCGCGTCGTCGCACGGCCGGGCGAGATCTCGGTCACCGTCGTCCTCGCGGTCGTGGGCGCGCCGCTGTTCGTCGCGATCGCCCGCTCGCGCAGGAAGATCGCGCTGTGAGCGCGCGGATGGCCGTGCCCGCGCCGGTCAGGATCGGGCGCCTCTCGGCGCTCGTGCGGATGCGGGCCGTGGTCGCGACGGTCGCCCTCGCGCTGCTCGCGGGCGCCGCGTTCGCGCTGCATCTCTCGATCGGCACAACCGTGATCCCGCCTTCCGAGCTCATCGCGACACTGCTCGGGAATCCGCCCGACGATGCGACGGCCCTCGTCGTCCACGGCTTCCGGCTCCCGCGCGCGACGGCCGCGCTCACCGCGGGCCTCGCGCTCGGCATGTCGGGCGCCCTCACGCAGACCATCGCCCGGAACCCACTCGCGAGCCCCGACATCCTCGGCGTGACCTCCGCCGCCGCGCTCGGCGCGGTCGCCGTCCTCGTGCTCGCGGGCGGCGCGAGCGCGGGCGCGAGCGGCATCGCGGCGTCCGTGCTCATGCCCGCCGCCGCCCTCGGCGGCGGCATCCTCGCGGGAATCGCGACCGCCGTGCTCGGATGGCGCGGCGGAATCGACCTGCACCGCACGGTGCTCGCGGGCATCGGGGTGTCGTGGCTCGCCACGAGCCTCACGACCTGGCTGCTCACGCTCGGCGATGTCACGAACGCCGCGATCGCCGTGACCTGGATGAGCGGCTCCCTCAACGGGCGCGAGTGGAGCGCGATCGCGCCGAGCGTCGCCGCGATCGCCGTCCTGCTCGTCATCGGATCGGCGCTCGCGCACCAGCTCGCGCTCACCGCATTCGACGACCAGACGGCAGCCGGCATCGGCGTGCGCCTGGGCCCCGTGCGTCTCGCCGTGCTCGCGACGGCCGTGCTGCTCGCCTCGTTCGCGGCCCTCGTCGCGGGCCCGATCTCGTTCGTCGCGCTCGCGGCGCCGCAGATCGCGCGCCTCGCGACGCACACGCCCACGCCTCCCCTCTGGGCGAGCGCGCTCGTGGGCGCCGTCCTGCTCCTCGCAGCCGACGTCGTGACCGCTCATCTCTTCCCCATCCCGCTTCCCGCGGGCATCGGCACGGCGCTCGTCGGCGTCCCGTACCTGCTGTGGCTCATCGTCCTGAACCGGAGGAGGATCGCATGACGTCCGCTCGCCTCGAAGCCTCGGCGCTCTCGCTCGCCTACGACGGCCGCGTCATCGTCGGCGACCTGTCGCTGGCTATCCCCGCCGGTCGCGTCACGGCGATCATCGGGCCCAACGGATGCGGCAAGTCCACGCTCCTGCGCGGGTTCGGACGGCTGCTGCCGCCGGCCGCGGGCGAAGTGCTGCTCGACGGCGTTCCGCTCGCACGGCTCGGACACCGCGAGATCGCGCGTCGCATCGCGCTTCTCCCGCAGGCGCCGTCCGCGCCATCGGGGCTGACCGTGCTCGAGCTCGTCGCGCGCGGACGGACGCCCCATCAGCGCTGGTACGACCGGTTCTCTCGGGAGGACGAGCGCATCGTGCGCGAGGCCCTCGCCGCGACCCGGCTCGACGACCTCGCGGACGCTCCGCTCGACGAGCTGTCGGGCGGGCAGCGTCAGCGCGCGTGGATCTCGCTCACGCTCGCGCAGCAGACCGAGACCATCCTGCTCGACGAGCCCACGACCTACCTCGACGTCGCGCACCAGCTCGAGGTGCTCGAGCTCGTGAGGTCGCTCAACCGCACGTCGGGGCGCACGATCGTCATGGTGCTCCACGATCTGTCGCTCGCCGCCCGCTACGCGGACTGGCTCATCGCGATGCGCGACGGCGCCGTCGTCGCCGCGGGCGAGCCCTCGGAGATCGCGACGCCCGAGACCCTGCAGCGCGTGTTCGGCATCCGCTCCGCGCTCGTCGCGGATCCCGACGGCGGCGCGCCGCACGTGCTCCCCCTCGGCCTTCCGGTCTGACGGACGCCGAAGGGCCGGGGCGTCCGAAGACGCCCCGGCCCTTCGCGGTCGGATGGCCGGTCAGCTCGCGCGCGTGCGGCGCTTGTTCCAGACGTCGAACGCGACGGCCAGCAGGAGCACGAGGCCCTTGATGAACTGCTGGTAGTCGGTGCCGATGCCGAGCAGCGACATGCCGTTGTTCAGGACACCCATGATGAGACCGCCCGTGATCGCGCCGATCACGGTGCCGACGCCGCCCTGGACGGCCGCACCGCCGATGAACGCCGCCGCGATCGCGTCGAGCTCGAACAGGTTGCCCGCGCCGGGGCCCGCCGAGTTGAGGCGGCCCGTGAAGACGAGGCCGGCGAGCGCGGCGAGCACGCCCATGTTGACGAAGAGGTAGAAGTCCACCTTCTTCGACTTGATGCCCGACAGGTCGGCCGCGTGGCGGTTGCCGCCGATCGCGTAGATGTGGCGGCCGAAGACCGACCGGTTCATCACGAGCGAGTACGCGAGGATGAGCACCGCGAGCACGATCAGGACGATCGGGGTGCCGCGCGATCCGGGGGCCACGCCGAGCAGGTACGTCATGTAGGCGATGAGCGCCGAGATGAAGACGAGCTTCGTGTAGAACCACGACGCGGGCTCGCTCTCGAGGCCGAGCTTCACGCGCTTGCCGCGCTCGCGCAGCGAGTTGCCGATGTAGAGCACGAGGGCGAGGATGCCCAGGCCCACCGTGATCCACTCGGCGGGCGAGCTCGACGCCGGGAAGAGCTCGGGGAAGAGGTAGCCGCCGCCCAGCTGGCGGTACTCCGTCGGGAACGGGGTGATCTGCGTGTTGCCGAGCACGATCTGGGTGAGACCGCGGAAGAGCAGCATGCCGGCGAGCGTCACGATGAACGCCGGGATCCCCACGTACGCGACCCAGAAGCCCTGCCAGGCTCCCACGAGCGCTCCGATGAGGAGCGAGACGAGGATGCCCGCCCACCACGGCCATCCCCAGTGCACGATGAGCACACCCGAGACGGCTCCGACGAAGGCCGCGACCGATCCGACCGACAGGTCGATGTGGCCGGCGATGATGATCATCACCATGCCGATCGCGAGGATGAGGATGTAGCTGTTCTGGACGACGATGTTCGAGACGTTGCCGGCCGTCAGGAGGCGACCGCTCGTGACGATCTGGAAGAACAGCACGATCGCGATCAGCGCGATGAAGATGCCGATCTGCCGGAGCCGTGAGGTCAGGAACGCGATCGCACCGCGCACGGGCGATTCGGTGGCGCTAGCTGAGGACATGGTCGGCTTCCTTCTCCTTGGTCATGAGCTGCATGAGCGACTCGGGCGTCGCCTGCTCGATCGGCAGCTCGCCGGTGATGTGCCCCTCCGAGATCGCGTAGACGCGATCGCTGATGCCGAGCAGCTCGGGCAGCTCGGACGAGATGACGATGATGGCCTTGCCCTGCGCCGCCAGCTCGTTGATGAGGGTGTAGATCTCGTACTTCGCGCCGACGTCGATGCCGCGCGTGGGCTCGTCGAGGATGAGCACCTCGGGGTCGGAGAACAGCCACTTCGAGAGCACGACCTTCTGCTGGTTGCCTCCCGAGAGCTTGCCGACGACCGAGGCGACCGACGGCGCCTTGATGTTCATGCTCTTGCGGTACCGCTCGGCGACGGCGAACTCCTCGTGCGCGTCGACCCACCCGCGTCGGGCGAGCTTGCCGAGCGACGCGAGGGAGATGTTCCGCTTGATGTCGTCGATGAGGTTGAGCCCGAAGACCTTGCGGTCCTCGGTCGCATAGGCGATCCCCGCGTCGATCGCGTCGGCGACGGTCTTCGTGTTGACCTCCTTGCCGCGCACGTACACGCGGCCGCGGATGTTCGATCCGTAGGAGCGGCCGAAGATGCTCATGCCGAGCTCCGTGCGCCCCGCGCCCATGAGCCCCGCGATGCCGACGACCTCTCCCGCGCGGACCGAGAGGTTCGCGCCGTGGATGATCGTGCGACCGGACTCGGTGGGGTGGTCGACCCACCAGTCCTCGACGCGGAAGACCTCCTCGCCGACATCGACCGTGCGGTCGGGGTACCGGTGCTCGAGGTCGCGTCCGACCATCCCCTTGATGATGCGGTTCTCGGAGACGTCGTCGGTCTTGAGCTCGAGCGTCTCGATCGTGCGGCCGTCGCGGATGATCGTCACCCGGTCGGCGATCGCCTTGATCTCGTTGAGCTTGTGGCTGATGATGATCGACGTGATCCCCTGGCCCTTGAGGTGGCGGATCAGGTCGAGCAGGTGAGCGGAGTCCTCGTCGTTGAGGGCCGCGGTGGGCTCGTCGAGGATGAGCAGCTTCACGCTCTTCGACAGGGCCTTCGCGATCTCGACGAGCTGCTGCTTGCCGACGCCGATCTCCTTGACCGGGGTCGCGGGGTTGTCGCCGAGCCCGACGCGTGCGAGGAGCTTCTGCGCCTCGACGTTCGTGTCGTGCCAGTCGATGAAGCCGTTCTTCTGGCGCTCGTTGCCCAGGAAGATGTTCTCGGCGATCGACAGGTGCGGGCTGAGCGCGAGCTCCTGGTGGATGATGACGACGCCTGCGCGCTCGGAGTCGCGGATGTCGCGGAACTGGGCGGTCTCGTTCTCCAGGACGATCTCGCCGTCGTAGGTGCCGTGCGGGTAGACGCCCGACAGCACCTTCATGAGGGTCGACTTGCCGGCGCCGTTCTCGCCGCAGATGGCGTGGACGGTGCCGCGCTCGACCTCGAGCGTCACGTTCTGCAGTGCCTTGACGCCCGGGAACTCCTTGGTGATGCCGCGCATCTCGAGGATGGTGTTCACAGGTTCGCTTTCTCGCCGTGAGGATGAGGGGTGACGGGCGCGCGGGTCCGCCCCGCCGTCGAGGCGGACCCGCGCTCCGTGCTACTCGAGCTCGCCGGCCTCGTAGTATCCGCTGTCGATGAGGACCTCCTCGTAGTTGTCGGCCGTGACGATGACCGACTCGTGGAGGTACGAGGGCACGACCTTGACGCCGTTGTCGTACGTCTCGGTGTCGTTGACCTCGGGCTCCTCGCCGTGCATGAGCGCGTCGACCATGTCGGCCGCGGTCTCGCCGAGCAGGCGCGTGTCCTTGAAGATCGTCGAGTACTGCTCGCCCGCGAGGATCGACTTCACGCTGCCGACCTCGGCGTCCTGGCCGGTGATGACGGGCAGCGCGTCGGCCGAGTAGCCGCCGCTCGTGAGCGCCGAGATGATGCCGATCGAGAGGCCGTCGTACGGCGAGAGCACGCCGTCGAGCTTGGTGTCGCCGATGATCGTGAGGATGTTCTCCATGCGCTCCTGGGCCGTCTCCGGCAGCCAGCGCAGGATCGCGGCCTGGTCGAAGTCGGTCTGGCCGGACGGAACCGCGAGAACGCCCGAGTCGAGGTAGGGCTGGAGGGTGTCCATCGCGCCGTTCCAGAAGAACTTCGCGTTGTTGTCGTCGGGGCTGCCCGCGAAGAGCTCGATGTTGAACGGGCCCTTCTCGCCGGTCTCCTCGCCGTTCTCGTCGAGCACGCCGAGGCCCGTGAGCAGGCTCGTCGCCTGCTGCACGCCGACCTGGTAGTTGTCGAACGTCGTGTAGTAGTCGACGTTCTCCGTGCCGTTGATGAGGCGGTCGTATGCGATCACGGGGATGTCCTGATCGGCGGCCGTCTGCAGGACGTCGGTGAGGGTCGTGCCGTCGATCGACGCGACGATGAGGGCGTCGGCGCCGCTCGAGATCATGTTCTCGATCTGCGACACCTGGGTGGGGATGTCGTCGTTCGCGAACTGGAGGTCGACCTGGTAGCCCATCTCCTCCAGGGTCGCCTTGACGTTGTCGCCGTCCGCGATCCATCGCTCGGACTGCTGGGTCGGCATCGCGACGCCGATGGTCAGCGAGCTCGTGTCGACCTCGCCGCCCTCCTCAGCGGCTCCGCCTCCGGTGCGGTCGCCGCTGCAGCCGGCGAGGGCCAGTCCGCCGACGGCCACGATGCCGACGAGCAGAAGGTGCTTCTTCACGGGTGTTCTCCTCTGAATCCAGGACGTGTGCCTCCGCGTCACAGCGGGGGGATGCGCCGTCGAGGAGTCGCGGGACGTCCTCGTCGGGGTCGCACGTCTCCGTGTGACCGTTCACATCGCGTCTTATCGTGCACCCGCCGCGCCGGGCTGTCAAGCCGACGCCGTGTCACATCTCGCTAACGACGCGGTGCGGCCGAGTCGCGCACGACGAGGGCGGGAGCCGGCGGCTCCTCCGCCGAGGGGGCCTCGCCGCGGAGGGATGCGAGGAGTCGCGCGATCGCACGACGGCCGAGATCCGCGAAGTCGATGTGGACCGTGGTGAGGGGCGGCCAGACATGTGCCGCGACGGGAATGTCATCGAAGCCCACGATGCTCACATCGCGCGGCACATCGAGGCCCGCATCGCGGAAGCCATGCATGAGCCCGATCGCCATGAGGTCGTTGGCCGCGAAGACGGCGGAGAAGTCCTGCCGCCGCGCGAGCTCGAGCCCCGCGTAGTGGCCGAAGTCGGCCGTCCAGTCGCCGCGGATCGGCGGGATGGTGGGCAGATCCGCGTCGCGCAGAGCCTGCAGGTACCCGCGCATCCGCGAGTCCGCCTCGATCCAGTCCTGCGGGCCGGACAGATGGAGGATGTCGACGTGCCCCAGCTCGATGAGGTGCCGCGTCGCCATCCGCGCCCCCTCGAGCTGGTCGGGTGCGACGCTCTCCTCGAGCGCGCCGGATGCCGTCTGCAGGCTCACGAACGGCACGCCGATCGCCATGCCGCGAAGGACATGGAACACGCGCACCTGGGGGGCGAGCACGACGATGCCGTCGACCTGCTCGCGCAGCAGCTGCCGCACGGCGCCGCCGATCGCCTCCGGTGACGTGTCGGGGAGGTTGAGGGTGGTGACCGAGTAGCCCTCCTCGCGCGCGGCCTCCTCGATCGCCGCGATCGAGGCGGTCGGGCCGAACTCGCCGACCGTGGCCGACAGGATGCCGATGAGATTCAGCTTGCTCGTGACGAGCGCGCGAGCGGCCTGGTTCGGCCGGTAGTCGAGCTGGCGGATCGCATCGAGGACACGCTGCTTCGTCTCCTCGCGGATCGACGGGTGCTCGTTGAGCACGCGCGAGACCGTCTGATGGGACACGCCGGCGAGGCGCGCCACATCGCGGATGCTCGGCATCCGCGGTCGCTCCGTTGCGTGGGCCACAGCCGTCTCGTCCTCACCTGATTCCGCGATGCGCACGGTCACATCGCCTCCCACAGTATGGCGCACGGACGCGCACGGGGCCATCCCGGGCACGACGGGGCGTGGCGCGAGGGTGCCGCGGCGGCGCTCAGCCGACGATGCGCGCGCCGCGCACGGGGCCGTGCGCGAGGAGCACATCCCGACCGGCGGCGTCCAGCACGTCGCGGAGCTCCGCGGCGTCCTCGGGCGATGCCGCGAGGAACGCGACGGTGGGCCCCGAGCCCGACACGAGGCCCGCGAGCGCCCCCGACGACTCCCCCAGCTCGAGCGTCTCGGCGAGATCGGGGCGCAGGCCGAGTGCGGCCACCTGGAGGTCGTTGCGGAGCGTCTCGGCGAGCATCGCCGCGTCGCCCGCGCGCAGCGCCTGCAGCACGCCGGCGTCGACCTCGGGCACGGCGCGCGTGGGGGCGATGTCGAGCCGGTGCCGTTCGCGGTGGCGGTCGAGCGCCCCGTACACCTCGGGCGTCGAGAGGCCCTCCTCGTTCACGACGAGCACCCAGTCGAAGCGGCCGCGGGCGAGGGCCGGGCTCAGCTCATCGCCGCGACCGGTCCCGATCGCGGTGCCGCCCTTGAGCGCGAACGGCACGTCGGCGCCGAGCTGCGCTGCGAGGCGATGCAGCTCGGCGTGCCCGACCCGCGTGCCCCAGAGCGCGTCGCACGCCACGAGCGCGGCCGCGGCATCCGCCGAGCCGCCGCCCATGCCGCCAGCGACGGGGACCTCCTTGAACACGTCGAGATGGACGCCGCCCGCGTACCCGGTCTCCGCCGCGAGGAGGCGGGCCGCTCGGAGCGCGAGATTGCGGTCGTCGACCGGCACGCCCGAGACGTCGACGGCGCCCTCGACCGCGAGCGTGAAGCCGTCGGCATGCGTTGCGACGACATCCTCGTAGAGCGAGACGGCCTGGAAGGCGGTCGCGAGCTGGTGGTAGCCGTCGCTCTGACGGCATCCGACCTCGAGGAAGACGTTGATCTTGCCCGGTGCGCGCACGCGCACCTGCGGCTCCGACGACGCGAGGCTCATGGCGCCGTCGCCTCCGCGCCACTCGTCTCGGCGAGCGCGCGTGCGATCCGCAGGAAGTCGTCGATGTCCAGCGACTCGCCGCGCGCGGTCGGCGCGACGCCCGCGCGCTCGAGCACCTCGGTCGCGCCCGCCGAGCCGCCGAGCTCGCCGGCGAGCGCCTGGCGCAGCATCTTGCGTCGCTGCTGGAACGCGAGATCGACGATCCGGAAGGTCCGCAGCCGCTCGTCCTCCGTGCCGCGCGCCCCAGCGTCGCGCTGGAACGCGACGAGCACGCTGTCGACGTTCGGCACCGGCCAGAAGACCTGGCGGGAGACGCTGCCGGCGAGCCGCCACGCGCCGTACCAGGCGGCCTTCGCGCTCGGGGCCCCGTAGACCTTGCTCCCCGGCTCGGCCGCGAGGCGCTCGCCGACCTCGGCCTGCACCATGACGACACCGCGGTCGAGCCGGGCGAACGTCTCGAGGAAGTGCAGCAGCACCGGCACCGACACGTTGTAGGGCAGGTTCGCGACGAGGATGGTCGGATCGCCGGGCAGCTCGGTGACGCGCAGCGCATCGGCGTCGACCACCGTGAGCGCGCCGTCCGGGACGCCGCGCTCGGCCGCCGTGCGCGGCAGCCGCTCGGCGAGCCGGTGGTCGATCTCGACGGCGGTCACGGTCGCGCCGGTTTCGAGGATGGCCAGGGTCAGCGAGCCGAGCCCTGGGCCGATCTCGACGACCCGCTCCCCCGCCTCCACGCGCGCGGTGTGCACGATGCGTCGCACGGTGTTGGCGTCGACGACGAAGTTCTGGCCCAGCTTCTTCGTGGGCGTGACATCGAGCTCGGCGGCGAGCTCGCGGATGTCGCCGGCCCCGAGGAGCCGCACGGTCATGTCCACTCCCCGTACACGGCGCGCGTGTTCGCGGCCAGCTGCGCGGAGAGCTCGTCGACGTCGGCACCCAGCTCCGCGGCCATGAAGCGGACCGTGACGGGCACGAGGTACGGCGCGTTCGGGCGCCCTCGGTGCGGCGTCGGAGTGAGGAACGGCGCATCCGTCTCGACGAGGATGCGGTCGCGCGGCGTCACCCGCAGGGCGTCGCGCAGGTTCTGCGCGTTCTTGAACGTGATGTTCCCCGCGAACGACACCCAGTAGCCCGCGTCGGCCGCCTCGTGGGCCATGTCCTCGTCGCCCGAGAAGCAGTGGAAGACCGTCCGCTCGGGGGCGCCGACGCGCCGCAGCGTGTCGAGCACGTCGCGATGGGCGTCGCGGTCGTGGATCTGCAGTGCGATGCCGTGGCGCTTGGCGATGTCGATGTGCGCCTCGAAGGAGGCGTGCTGTGCCGTTCGCCCCTCCTCGCCCGTGCGGAAGTAGTCGAGCCCCGTCTCGCCCACGGCGCGCACGCGCGGGTGCCCCGCGAGCTCATCGATGACTCCGAGCGCCTCCTCGAGGCGCCCCTGCTCGGCGTACGTCGGCGCGTCGTTGGGGTGGATGGCGACGGCCGCGAGCACGCGCGCATCCCGCTCGGCGGCGGCGACGGCCCACCGCGACGAGTCGATGTCGCCCGACGACTGCACGACGCCGGCGATGCCGACCGCGCTCGCCCGATCGAGCTGCTCCTCGAGCGAGAGCGGCTCGTCGCCGTCCTCGATCTCGAGGTGGCAGTGGTTGTCGTACACGGGCACCGCCAGCGGCTCGGGCGCGGCCGGGTAGCGCAGGTCCTTCCGCCCGTCCCGGCTCCGCTCGCGCACGTAGACGGTCGGGTCCGCCCCGTTGTCCTTCACGCCATCCCCCTCGATCGGATCACTCCGGCTGCTCGACCCGCGGGAAGAGCGGCTGGAGCGTGGACGTCGCCGTGCCGGCGGGGATGCCGCCCCACGCGCCGGCCTCGCGCACGGGCTGCTCGACGAGCGCACCCAGGGCGCTCTCTACGCCCAGGGCGTCCCAGAGCTTGCCGGTGGCCTGCGGCATCACGGGCGAGAGCAGCACGGCGAGCGCGCGGAGCCCCTCGGCGCACGTGTAGAGCACGGTCGCCAGGCGGTCGCGCTGCGCGTCGTCCTTCGCGAGCGCCCACGGCTCGTTCTCGGTGATGTAGCCGTTGAGCTCGTCGACGATCGTCCAGATCGAGCGGATGGCCTCGTCGATGCGGAAGCGGTCGATCGCCGCATCGGCCTTCCGAGCCGCTTCCGCGACGGTCCGCTGGATCGCGAGATCGCCATCCGCGTATTCCGCGGGAGCGGGGACGACGCCGTCGAAGTACTTGCCGATCATGGCGATGGTCCGCGATGCGAGGTTGCCGAACCCGTTCGCGAGCTCCGCCTGGTACCGAGCCGACAGGTCCTCCCAGGAGAACGAGCCGTCCTGGCCGAACGAGATCGCCGACAGGAAGTAGAACCGGTACGCGTCGGAGCCGAAGACGTCGGTGATCGCGTTGGGCGCGATGCCCGTGAGCTTCGACTTCGACATCTTCTCGCCGCCCACGAGCAGCCATCCGTGCGCGAAGACGTTCTCGGGCACCTCGATGCCCGCGGCCATCAGCATCGCCGGCCAGATCACGGCATGGAACCGGAGGATGTCCTTGCCCACGACGTGGTGCGCGGGCCAGCGGCGCGCGAAGTTGTCGGGGTCGGAGCCGTACCCCACCGCGGTCGCGTAGTTGAGGAGGGCGTCGACCCACACGTAGATGACGTGCGACTCGTCCCACGGGACGGTGATGCCCCAGTCGAACGTCGAGCGCGAGATGGAGAGGTCCTTCAGGCCCTGCTGCACGAAGGCGACGACCTCGTTGCGCGCGGATTCCGGCTGAACGAAGTCGGGGCGCTCGCGGTAGAGCTCGAGGAGGCGGTCCTGGAACTCGCTGAGCTTGAAGAAGTAGTTCTTCTCCTGCAGCAGCTCGAGCGGCTTCGAGTGGATCGCGCACACCTTGAGCCCCTCGAACGGCCCGGTGCCGTCGACGATCTCGCTGTCGGGCTTGAACTCCTCGCACCCGACGCAGTAGAGCGCCTCGTACTCGCCCGCGTAGATGTAGCCGCGGTCGTACACGGCCTGCAGGAACAGCTGGACGCTCTTCTCGTGACGCTCCTGCGTCGTGCGGATGAAGTCGTCGTTGGCGACATCCAGCGTCCGCAGGAGCGGCTGCCACGACTCCGCCACGAGCTTGTCGACCCATTCCTGCGGGGTCGCGCCGTTCGCGGCGGCGGCGCGGATCATCTTCTGGCCGTGCTCGTCGGTGCCCGTCAGCATCCAGGTGTCGTCACCGGCCTGGCGGTGCCAGCGCGCGAGCGTGTCCACCGCCACGGTCGTGTACCCGTGCCCGATGTGCGGGACATCGCTCGGATAGTAGATCGGCGTGGTGATGTAGAAGGAACGGCCGGAAGTCACCAGGAGAGTCTATTCCGGGCCGCGCGTGCTCCGCGCCGAGCGTTACGCGCTCTCGCGCACGACGATCGACGCCGGGAGCATGAGATCGCGGCCCGGGCTCCCCGCCACGACGTCGAGCAGCAGGGCGACCATCTCCTCGCTGATCCGGGCCCACGGCTGACGCATCGTCGTGAGCGGCGGATCGTGGGTCTCGGCGAGGCCCGAATCGTCGAACCCCGCAACCGCGATGTCGTCGGGCACGCGCAGCCCCTCGCGGCGCAGCGTCGCGACCGCGCCGGCGGCCATCCCGTCCGAGGCCGCGAAGACCGCGTCGATATCGCGCCCGCGTGCGAGCAGGCGCGCCATCGCGCGCGAGCCGGACTCGCGCGAGTAGTCCCCGCGCTCGACGAGCTCGGCGTCGTAGCCGCCGCCCATCTCCTCGCGGAACCCGGCGAGACGGAACCGGCCGCCCGGCGTGTCGTCGGGCCCCGCGATATGCGCGATGCGACGGTGCCCGCGGGAGCGCAGGTAGGCCGTCATCTCGCGCGCGGCGCGCGCCTCGTCGATGCCGACCGACGGGACGAGCCCCTCGAGGCCGAGCGGAACGCCCGTGCTGACGATCGGGATGCCGGCCTCGTGCATGCGGCCGAGGAAGGGGTCGGATGCATGGCTCGACACGAGGAGCACGCCGTCGACGTGCCCCGCGCGCACGTACTCGAGCACGTTCGCCTTCTCGGCATCGGTTCCCGCCACGAGGAGCACGAGGGTCATCGACCGCTTCGAGAGGGACTCGGCAGCGCCGCGTAGCAGCAGGCCGAAGGTCGGGTCCTCGAACAGCAGGTGGTGCTCCTCGGTCAGGAGGAAGGCGAGCGATCCGGAGCGGCCCGTCGCCAGGCTGCGCGCGTGGTGATTCGCCGTGTAGCCCGTCCGCCGAATGGCGTCCTCGACCGCGGCACGCGCGTCGGGCGAGACCCAGTGCCCTCCGTTGATGACGCGGGAGACCGTGCCGCGCGAGACGCCCGCGACCGCCGCGACGTCGCGGATCGTCGGCTTGCGCGCGGGCGGCGTCTGCTCCATGGATCAAGACTCTAGCGCGAGCCGAGAGTGCGACTGGGACCGGTCACAGTTCGATAACGGATGGGTGATCGCCTTGGCGCTCCGACGACGCCGCGCCACACTGGGACCGGTCACAGCCCTTCGACCCGATGGAGCGTCCATGCCCGACCAGACCCCACTGCCCGCCCTGCCCGGCATCGCCTTCGGCGGCGACTACAACCCCGAGCAGTGGCCGCGCGAGACGTGGCAGGAGGACGTCCGCCTGATGCGCGAGGCGGGCGTCAACCTCGTGAGCGTGGGGATCTTCTCGTGGGCTCTGCTCGAGACCGCCGAGGGCGAGTTCGACTTCGCCTGGCTCGACGAGGTGATCGACCTCCTCCACGCGAACGGCATCGCCGTCGACCTCGGCACGCCGACCGCCTCACCGCCCGCCTGGTTCTTCGCCGCGCACCCCGACGCGCGCGTCGTCACACGAGACGGCACCGTCATGGGCTTCGGATCGCGCGGGATGGCGTCCCACTCCTCCCCCGCCTACCGGGAGGCGATCGTCCGCATCGCGAGCGCGCTCGCCGACCGCTACGGCGATCACCCCGCCGTCGTGCTGTGGCACGTGCACAACGAGTACGGCGTCCCGGTCGGCGAGGACTATTCGGAGCATTCCGTGCGCGCCTTCCGCGGATGGCTGCGCGAGCGCTACGGGTCACTCGACGCTCTCAATGCCGCATGGGGCACGGCGTTCTGGGGCCAGCACTACACGGCCTGGGAGCACATCGGCGCCCCGGCCGCGGCGCCGTC
Source organism: Microbacterium sp. KNMS (assembly GCF_053851835.1). Taxonomy (NCBI): domain Bacteria; kingdom Bacillati; phylum Actinomycetota; class Actinomycetes; order Micrococcales; family Microbacteriaceae; genus Microbacterium; species Microbacterium sp. KNMS. The sequence continues at coordinate 50,543 of NZ_JBSQBP010000010.1, read as the reverse complement.
GGTCGTCAATCCCGCACAGCGCCTCGACTTCCAGCGCTTCACCGACCATCAGCTCCGCGCGTGCTTCATCGCCGAGCGCGACGCGATCCGCGCCCGCGCCCCGCAGCCGATCACGACGAACTTCATGGCGAACCAGAGCTGGACGACTGACCTGTGGGCGTGGGCCAGGGACGTCGACGTCGTGTCCGACGACCACTATCTGTGGGCGGCCGACGAGGACGCGCACATCGGGCTCTCGATCGCCGCCGATCTCTCCCGGTCGGTCGGCGGAGGGAAGCCGTGGATCCTCATGGAGCACTCGACGTCGGCCGTGAACTGGCAGCCGCGCAATATCGCGAAGCGTCCCGGGGAGATGGCCCGCAACTCGCTGACGCACGTCGCACGGGGCTCGGACGCCGTGCTCTTCTTCCAGTGGCGCGCGGGACGCTCGGGCGCCGAGAAGTTCCATTCGGCGATGCTCCCCCACGCCGGCACCGACTCGCGCGTCTGGCGCGAGGTGGTTGCGCTCGGCGAGGGGCTGTCCCGGCTCGACGCGGTCGTCGGGTCGCGCGTCGAGGCCGACGTCGCCGTCCTGTGGGACTTCGAGTCGTTCTGGGCGCAGGACCTCGAATGGCGCCCGACCGAGGACCTCTCCCACCAGGAGCGCGTGCGCGCGTTCTACGAGCGCCTCTGGCGGGACGGCGTCACGGTCGACTTCGCGCTCCCTGGCCACGACCTGTCGCGCTACCGGCTCGTCGTCGCACCCGCGCAGTACCTGCTCACGGCGGCAGACGCCGCAAACCTCACCCGCTATGTCGAAGGCGGCGGAACGCTCGTCGTCTCGTACTTCTCGGCGGTCGTCGACGAGAACGACGCCGTCCACCCCGGTGGGTTCCTCGCTCCCCTCCGCGACGCCCTCGGCGTCGACGTCGAGGAGCACCTGCCGCTGCGCGAGGGCGCTGCTGCCGCGGTCGAATGGAGCGACGGCGCCCTGCTGGGCGCCGACCACTGGCAGGAGAGCCTCCGTCTGCACGGCGCCGACGTCGTCGGCGCCTACGCCGAGGGCCCCGCGGCGGGAGGCGCCGCCATCACACGTCACAGGCACGGCGCCGGAACGGGGTGGTACATCTCCACGCGCCTGGACGCGGAGGGGCTGCGCGCCGTCCTGTCCGACGTGTACGCCGATGCGGGGGTCGTCCCGTCGTCGACTCCGGATGGCCTCGAGGTCGTCCGGCGCCGCGCCGACGATCGCACGTTCCTCTTCGCGATCAACCACCGCGACGACGACGTCACCATCGACGCCGTCGGCCGCGAGCTGCTCACCGGCGCCACGGCGTCCGGATCCCTCGTCGTCCCCGCCGGGGGCGTCGCCGTCATCGAGACCGACTGACCCGCCCTCCGGGGCACCCCGGGGCCGCCCGGCCCGACCGATCCACCACCACCAGGTCGTGACGACGCGACCGCTTCGGCGGACGCATCGCACGACCATCGAGAAGGAGACAATCATGCGCACGCAGATCGCATTCGCCGGCATCGCCGCCGCGTCGGCACTGCTGCTGGCCGGCTGCTCCGGCAGCGCCCCCGAGACGGCCGAGGAGCCGGCCGACGAGGGCTCGACCGCCGAGCTCGTCGTGTGGACCGACGAGGAGCGCGAGGACGCGATCGCCGCGGCCGCCGAGCAGTTCGAGGCCGACACGGGAGCGACCGTCACGCTCGTCCAGAAGAACTTCGAGGACCTGCGCAACGACTTCATCGCGCAGGTGCCCACGGGCGAGGGGCCTGACATCACGGTCGGCGCGCACGACTGGCTCGGGGCGCTCGTCACCGCCGGCGTCGTCGACACGATCGATCTCGGCGACGCGACGGGCGACTTCGAGCAGGTCGCGCTCGACGCGATGACCTACGACGGCCAGCTCTACGCGCTGCCGTACTCGCTCGAGACGGTCGCGCTCATCCAGAACGTCGACATGGTGGGCCCCGACGCCCCGGCGACCTGGGACGAGCTCGTGTCGATGGCGCAGGAGGCCGGGGCCGAGCGCCCGATCGCGGTCAACACGGCCGGCGAGACGGGCGACGCGTACACGATGTACGGGCTGCAGACCTCGTTCGGCGCGCCGGTGTTCGTCCAGGACGAGACCGGCTCGTACACGGCCGAGATCGGCATGGGCGGCGCGAACGGCGAGGCGTTCGCGCAGTGGCTCCACGAGAACGGGTCGGCTGGCACGGGCTACATCTCGACCACGGTCGACTACGACATCAACAACGAGCTGTTCAACAGCGGCACGGCGCCCTTCACGATCCAGGGACCGTGGGCGATGAGCGCCTATGCCGACGTCCCGAACGTCGCGGTGCACCCCATCCCGTCGGCCGGCGGCGAGACCGCGGCGCCCTTCGTGGGCGTGCAGGGCTTCTACCTCAGCTCGCAGAGCGAGAACGCGCTGCTCGCTCAGGAGTTCCTCGTGAACTACCTCGCGAAGGAGGACGCGCAGCGTGCCCTCTACGAGGCCGACCCGCGCATTCCCGCGTTCACGGCGCTCGCCGATGAGGTCGCCTCCGACCCCGTCATCGCGGGATTCCTCGCCTCGTCGCAGAACGGCGTGCCGATGCCGAGCATCCCCGAGATGGGCTCGGTGTGGGACCTCTGGAACGCGGCCGAGGTGCAGATCATCGGCGGCGCCGACCCCGCAGCGACCTGGAAGCAGATGGTCGCCGACCTCGAGGCCGAACTGGGCTGACCGGCTGCGCCGGGGGCGGGCGGACGCGCGCCCCCGGCGCTCCGGCGGAAGGAAGACGGAATGACGGATGTGACGACCGCCCCCGCGCGGCGCGGCGAATCGCACGCGCGCGGCTGGCGCGGGCTCGGATGGGGCTTCGTCGTGAAGCTCGTGCTCATGGGGATCGTCAACGCGCTCGGCATCGCGGTCGCGCTGTCGGCGTGGCAGGCGGAGTCGTGGATCGTGCTCGGCGCGTCTCTCGTGCTGCTCGCGATCGCGGACGCGGTGTACTTCTCACGACGGGCTCTGCCGCTCAAGTACCTGCTGCCCGGGCTCGTGTTCCTCGCCGTCTTCCAGCTGTTCGTGCTCGGCTACACGGCCTACGTCGCGTTCACGAACTACGGCACCGGGCATGCGGGCTCGATGGAGCAGGCCGTCGACGCGGCGCTCATCCAGGACGAGCGGCGGGATCCCGATTCTCCGTCCTATCCCCTCGCGGTCGTCGAGCAAGACGGGGAGCTCGGGTTCGCGATCGTCGACGAGGACGGCGTCGTGCGGGCCGGGACCGCCGACCAGCCGCTGGAGGCCGTCGCGGGAGCACGCACCGGCGGGTCAGGCGCCCCCGAGACCGTGCCGGGGTGGACCGTCGTGCCGCGCGCGGACATCCTCGCCGACCCCGATCTGCAGGAGCGCGTCGCGAGCCTGCGCGTCCCCGTCTCGGACGAGGCGGAAGACGGCTCGCTCCGCACCCGCGAGGGCACGACCGGCGCGGTCTACACCTCGGGCCTCGAATGGGATGCCGCCGCGCGGACCTTCACCGACACAGAGACCGGGGTCGTCTACGCGGCGTCCGATGACGGCCGCTTCGTCGCCGAGGACGGGTCGGCTCTCCCGACCGGCTGGTACGTCAACGTCGGGTTCGACAACTTCGTGCGCGCCGTGACGGATCAGAGCCTCGCCGGGCCGCTCCTCCAGGTCGCGGCGTGGACGTTCGCGTTCGCCATTCTGACCGTGCTCACGAGCTTCGGCCTCGGGCTCCTTTTCGCTCTCATCTACAACGACTCCCGTGTCCGCGGCCGAAAGGTCCTCCGGACGCTCATGATCCTCCCGTACGCGTTCCCCGCATTCATGTCCGCGCTCCTCTGGCGGGGAATGCTGAACTCCGAGTTCGGCGTCGTCAACGACCTGCTCTTCCTCGGCGCCGACATCGCCTGGCTGGGCGATCCCCTGCTCGCCAAGGCCGCCGTCCTCTGGGTGAACCTCTGGCTCAGCTACCCCTACTGGTTCCTCGTGTGCACGGGCGCGCTCCAGGCGCTCCCCAGTGACACGCTCGAGGCCGCCACGATCGACGGGGCCGGACGCTGGCGCCGATTCCGATCCATCATCCTGCCGCAGCTGCTCGTGTCGACGGCACCGCTCGCGATCTCGTCGTTCGCGTTCAACTTCAACAACTTCACGATCATCTACATGCTCACCGAAGGCGGCCCCGCGTTCCTCGGCAACTCGGGACTGGGCGAGACCGACATCCTCATCTCCGCGATCTACCGGATCTCCGGCGTCGCGGGCGGATCAGCCGACTACGGCCTCGCGAGCGCCCTCTCGATCGTCGTGTTCATCGTCATCGGCGTGATCTCGGCGCTCGCCTTCCGACAGACCCGCAAGCTCGAGGAGTTCCAGTGAGCACTGTCACCGAACGCATCACGTCCGCGACCCCGGGGCGTCGCACCGCACGTCGCTCCCGCTGGTGGGCCGAGGTGGGCTGGAAGTACCCGGTCGCGGCGGTCATCCTCGTCTACGCGATGTTCCCGCTGCTCTACATCGTCTCGGCGTCGGTGAACCCGCGGGGAAGCCTCGCCGGGTCGAGCGCGCTGTTCTCGGCGGTGAGCGCCGACAACTACGCTGCGCTCGCCGAGACGCGCTTCTGGACCTGGATGCTCAACACCCTCTACGTCGGCGGCGTCGCCGCGATCGGCGCGGTGCTCATGGGCGCAGCCGCAGCGTACGCCTTCTCGCGCTTCCGCTTCGCGGGACGGCGCGCGGGCCTCACGAGCCTCCTCATCATCCAGATGTTCCCGCAGACCGTCGCGTTCGTCGCGGTGTTCCTCCTGCTGCTCGCGCTCGGCGAGGTCGTGCCGGCCCTCGGGATCAACTCGCGCCTCGCGCTCATCTGCGTCTATCTGGGTGGCGCGCTCGGCGCGAACACCTTCCTCATGTACGGGTTCTTCAACTCGATCCCGATCGAGCTCGACGAGTCGGCCAAGATCGACGGCGCCTCGCACGCGCAGATCTTCTGGCGCATCATCATGCCGCTCGTGACGCCCGTGCTCGCCGTCGTCGCGCTGCTGGCCTTCATCTCGGCGTTCGGCGACTTCATCCTCGCGAAGATCGTCCTGACCAGCGAGGACAACTGGACCCTCGCCGTGGGCATGTACCAGTGGGTCTCGAACCAGCTCACGTCGCGCTGGGGCATCTTCGCCGCGGGCTCCGTGCTCGCATCGATCCCGGTCCTCGTGCTGTTCCTGTCGCTCCAGCGCTACATCGTCGGCGGCCTCACCGCGGGCTCCGTGAAGGGCTGAGCGCGCGCATCGAGTCGAAACCGATCCCCATCCATCCACCCGCACGAAGGAGTGCCCATGCCATCCCCCATCCGAGCGGCCATCGCGACGGCCGCGGCCGTCTCCCTCGCCCTCATGGCGTCGCCCGCGCATGCCGATGACGCGAGCATCGACATCTCGCTGCCCGCCGTCGACGGCCTGTCGGCCGACTTCATGACCGGCGTCGACGTCTCCTCCGTCCTCTCGCTCGAGGAGTCCGGGGTCGTGTTCCGCGACGACGCCGGCGCGACGGCCGACCTGTTCCACGTGCTCGCCGACCACGGCGTCACCGACGTGCGGGTCCGGGTGTGGAACGACCCCTTCGACGCCGAGGGACGCGGATACGGCGGCGGGAACGTCGACGTCGCACGGGCGATCGAGATTGGCGAGCGCGCGACAGACGCGGGGCTCGGCGTGACGGTCGACTTCCACTACTCCGACTTCTGGGCCGATCCGGGCAAGCAGCATGCGCCGAAGGCGTGGGAGGGACTGACGGCTGCCCAGACCGCGGAGGCGGTGCACGACTTCACGGCCGACGCGCTCGCGCGTTTCGCGGATGCAGGCGTCGATGTGCGGATGGTGCAGGTCGGCAACGAGACGAACAACGGCGTCGCCGGCGTCACGGGCTGGGACGGGATGGCGGAGGTGTTCCGGGCCGGATCGGCGGCAGTCCGCGAGACGCTCCCTGACGCGCTCGTGGCCGTGCACTTCACGAATCCCGAGACGCCCGGGCGCTACGCGGGCTACGCGGCGGAGCTCGCCGCCCGCGGCGTCGACTACGACGTGTTCGCATCGTCGTACTACCCGTACTGGCACGGCACGATCGCGAACCTCACCGATGTGCTCTCGCACGTCGCGGAGGTGCACGGCAAGAAGGTCGCGGTCGTCGAGACCTCCTGGGCCTACACGCTCGAGGACGGCGACGGCCATGGCAACACGATCGACCTCGCGAGCGAGGCCACGGCGTATCCCGTCAGCCCTCAGGGCCAGGCGACGGCGTTCCGCGACGTCGTGCAGGCGGTCGCCGATGTCGGCGATGCGGGGATCGGCGTGTTCTCGTGGGAGCCAGCGTGGCTCCCCGTCGGGCCTCCAGAGCAGCTCGAAGCGAACCGCCTCCTCTGGGAGCGCGACGGCTCGGGGTGGGCGACGAGCTACGCGGGCGCGTACGACCCCGCGGACGCGGGTCGCTGGTTCGGCGGGTCGGCCGTCGACAACCAGGCGCTGTTCGCGTTCGACGGCACTCCCCTGCCGTCGCTGCGGATGTTCGAGTACGTCCGCACCGGAGCGCAGGGGCCGCGCGTCGTGACCGGCGTCGAGACGGTCGCGCTCGAGATCGAGGAGGGCGAGGACGCCGCGCTGCCGGAGACCGTCACGGTCTCGTACAGCGACGGCACGACAGAGGATCAGCCCGTGGTCTGGGATGCTGTCGAGATCGACGGGCCCGGTGTCTACACGGTGGCGGGGCGCACGTCGGCCGGCCACGAGACGTCCGCGACGATCGAGGTCCTCGCCCGCTCGCACCTCCCCGGCGGCGGCTTCGAGGGAGACGGGGCCGCGCTGTGGACGCTCGCCGGCGACGGCGGCTCGATCGGATGGCAGGCCGACGCCTCGGCAGGGACGAATGCGCTCCATGTGTGGCTCGACCGCGACTTCACGGGTTCGGCGACCCAGGTCGTGACGGGTCTCGAGCCTGGCCGCTACGTCGCGACGGCGACGTCGCAGGGCGGCGGCACGCTGCCCGGCGACACGGTGACCCTCCGCGTCACGGCGTCGCCGACGCACCTGCCGGCGACCGCGGCTGACCGGGCGGCGCAGGCGCAGACGCGCACCGCGGAGGCGCTGCTCGCGTTCGACGGATGGCGCGCGTACGCCACCTCAGAGACCGACGCCGTGCGCGTGCAGCGTGGGCAGGAGGTCACGGTCGAGATCGCGTGGGAGCTGTCGGCCGGCGCGTGGGGAACGGTCGACGAGGTGCGTCTCGTGAAGGTCGGCTGAGGCGGCTCAGCGCGCGGCGGCGTCCGCGTCGCCGCGCGCTGCCGCCTCGGCGAGCGCAGCGACCTGCGCCGTGAGCCGCCCGGTGCGCCAGCAGAGCACCCAGCTCACGGGCGGCGCCGATGACTCGAACGGGATCATCCTCAGGCTCGGCCGCGCGAAGTAGTCCGCCGCGTGCGCGGCCAGAGGGCAGACGCCCTCGCCCGCGGCGATCATCGTCAGGAGGTCGAGGAGCGTCGCGGCCGTGCGATCCGGCTCGCGCCGGTACGGCGCGGCGCGGCGGCCCGCGCGGAACACCGTCTCCCCTTCGAGGTCGGCCAGGGTCACGGTCTCGCGCTTCGCGAGACGGTGACGGTGCGCGACCGCGAGCACGACCGGCTCTCGCAGCACCTCCGGTCCCTCGACGAAGCCGTCCTCGTCGATGGGCCCGTTCGTGACGACCACGTCCACCTCCCCCGTGCGCAGGAGGTCGAGCGGATCGGCGAACCCCGTCTCCCGGAACGCGAGATCGACAGCGGGGCGGCGCGCGCGGAAGCGGTCGAACAGGTCCGCCGCCAGCTCGGCGACCGCCGGCGCCTCGAGTCCGACGACGAGCCTCCCAGCGACCCCGCGGCCGGCGGCCATCGCGTCTGCCACAGCGCGCTCGATGCGCTCGTGGCCTTCGCGCACCTCGGCGTGCAGTGCCGCGCCCACGGGGGTGAGCGCGACGCGCCGGCTGGTGCGCTCGAACAGGGCGACGCCCAGCCGACGCTCGAGACCCGCGATCGTCTGACTCACCCGGGCCTGGGAGATGAGCAGGCGCTCCCCCGTCCGTCCGAAATGGAGTTCCTCGGCGAGCGTGAGGAAGACCTCGATCTCGCGCCGTTCCATAAGGCTCAGGTTATCAGTCGATGCCGGATCCGTCGTTGTTCGCGGGTTCCGCCGAGCCGAGGGTGGAGTCATGACCGAATTCCTCTCCCCCTCGGATCCCCGCTTCGACGCCGAGTGCGTCGGATACAACCTCTCTGTCGCCCATCGCCCCGACCTCGTCGTGCCCGCCTCGACCGTCGAGGATGTCATCGACGGCGTCCGCTTCGCGGCGGAGCGCGGTCTCGGCATCGCCGTCCAGGCGACCGGGCACGGCCCGTCGCTTCCCGCCGACGGCGGCGTGCTCATCCGCACGTCGGGCCTGGATGCCGTCGAGATCGATCCCGTCCGCCGCATCGCGCGCGTGGGAGCAGGCGTCCGCGGCGGCGACCTCGTCCGGGCGGCGGCCGCGCACGGACTGGCTCCCGTGAACGGCTCATCTCCCGAGGTGGGGGTGATCGGATACCACCTGGGCGGGGGCGTCGGCATCCTCGGCCGAACGCTCGGCTGGGCCGTCGATCACGTGCGGGCGCTGGACGTCGTCACGGCCGACGGCGCTGTGCGCCGTGCGAGCGCGACCGAGGAACCCGAGCTGTTCTGGGCGCTGCGGGGCGCGGGACGCGGGACCCTCGGCGTCGTGGTCGGCATGGAGGTCGCGCTGCATCCGATCAGCCGGCTGTACGGCGGCGGGATGCACTTCGCCGCCGAGGACGTCGAGCGCGCGCTGCGGGCGTGGGCGGAGTGGACGCAGACTGTTCCGGAGGCCATGGGAACCTCCGCGCTCCTGATCCGGATGCCCGACCTGCCGCAGCTCCCCGACGCCCTGCGCGGCCGCTCGGTCCTGCACCTCCGCTTCGCGTTCACCGGGAGCGCCGAAGAAGGCGCGCGACTCGTCCAGCCTTTCCGCGACCTGGACCCGGCGACGGACACGGTGGCCGAGATGCCGTACGCCGAGGTCGGGTCCATCCACGCCGAGCCGACCGCTCCGGTCCCCTTCCACGGCCGCAACACCGTGCTCGCTTCGCTCGCTCCGGCCGCCATCAGCACGCTCCTGCGGCACGCCGGGCCCGAGGCGGCCGCCCCGTACCTCGTCGAGCTCCGGCTCCTGGGCGGCGCCCTCGCTCGGCCCGCCGCCGTGCCGAGCGCGATCGGGAGGCGAGACGGCGCGTTCGTCCTGTATGCGGGCGGTGCGGCACACGGCGATGACGCGCCCGCCCTCAGGTCCGCGCTCGCCGGACTCATCGGCGACATGTCGCCATGGAGCACGGGCGGCGTGCTCGCCAGCTTCCTCTCAGGCCCGGCGGTGACGCGCGCCGAGCTCGCGACGGCCTACCTGCCGGAGGACACCGCGCGCGTGGAGCGGATCAAGCGGGCAGTCGACCCGCACGACCTGTTCCGCGCGCACCACGGGCGCGCGGACGGCTGAGCCCGCGGGCGCGCGTCAGCGCGCCGCGAGCGCGGCCTGATACAGCTCGCGCGATGAGCGCCCGGTCGCTGCGGCGACCTCGGCGGCCGCCTCCTTGAGGCGGCCGCCGTCGGCGACGAGCGCGAGGACCTGGGCGACCGCGTCCTCGAGGGGCGTCTCGCGCCGCTCCGACCCGGCCACGACGATCGCGAGCTCGCCGCGCACACCGGCCTCGGCCCATCCGACGAGCTCGTCGAGCGTGCCGCGCGCGACCTCCTCGTGCAGCTTGGTGAGCTCTCGCGCGACGACCGCCCTGCGGTCGCCGCCGAACGCGGCCGCCATGTCGGCGAGCGTCTGCGCGACGCGCGTGGGCGCCTCGAAGAACACCATCGTGCGCGGCTCGGCCGCGAGCGCCGCGAGGGCGCGACGGCGGTCACCGGGCTTGCGCGCGGGGAAGCCCTCGAAGGTGAAGCGATCGGTCGGGAGACCGGACACCGCGAGGGCCGTGAGCACGGCCGACGGGCCCGGAACGACCGTGACGTCGACTCCCGCAGCGGCCGCGGTCTGCACGAGCCCGTAACCCGGGTCGCTCACGGTCGGCATGCCCGCATCGGTCAGCACGACGAGATCCTCGTCGCGCGCGAGCTCCACGAGCTCGGCCGCCTTCTGCCGCTCGTTGTGGTCGTGCAGGGCGATGAGCCGCGGACGGTTCTCGATGCCCAGCCCGGCGAGAAGGCGCTGCGTCGTGCGCGTGTCCTCAGCGGCCACGACGGGCGCCTGCTCGAGCAGCTCGACGAGGCGGCGCGACGCGTCGCCGAGATTGCCGATGGGCGTCGCGGCGAGGATGATCACCCCGCCAGCCTAGGCGCCGAGATGATGTCGGCGCGGTCGCGGAACCCGTCCGCGTTCACGCGCTCCTCCGCGACCTGCTTGCGCACGGCGGCCGCCTTCTCGTACAGCGAGGGATCGCCGAAGCTCGTCAGCACCTTCACGAGCACGGGGAGGAGCTCGATCATGAGGAAGAGCGCGGCGATGAGGAGGTGCGCCCACCAGATCGCCGGCTCCTTCTCCGCGAGCCGGTTCAGCCCGCTGATCTGGCTGAGGAGCCCGATCGCGCCGGCGTTCGTCTCGGCGACGGATGCCGCCCGCGCGTTGTACGCGGCGAGCGCCGCGTCGTACTCCTGCTGCGCCGCGGGCAGCTGGTCCTCCGCCGCCTGGCGGTTCGCGGCCTCGGATGCCGCGGCGTTCTCGCCCGCAGCCGTCTCGGCCGCCGCGAGGGCCTCGTTCGCCTCGCGCAGCTGGGCGGCGAGGTCGTCATAGGTCGCCTGAGCCGCCGCGAGCTGGTCCTGGGCGGCATCGGAGCTCGCGCCCTCCCCCTGCACGCCCGTGCAGCCGGCGACCTCGCCCGCTCCTGTGCCGTCGAGCTCGCACTGGTAGAGCGCGCGCGCCTCATCGATCACGGTCTGCTGCGCCGCGAGCTTCTCGGTGAGGTCGTCGACCGTCGCCTGCGCGGCGGCCTGCGTCGCAGAGGCCGAGTCGGTGCCCGCGACGATGCCCGTCGCGGCCTGGTTCTGCAGCTCGCCGAGACGCGCGGTCGCGGCGTCGAGCGCCTGCTTCTCGGGCCCGGAGTCGAGGGCCGCCTGGTCCTCCTGCGACTGCACGATGTTCGTCGACGCGACCTCCTGTGCGATGTCGTTGCGGAAGGCCTGCAGCACGACGGGCTCCGCGACGACGACGCCGATGAGGAGCGCCATGATGACACGCGGGAGCGCGAGCCCGACGAGGCGCGCGATGCTGCGGGTCGCGGTCATCGTCGACGTGAGGAACCGGTCGAGGTTGAAGATGATGCCCGCCCAGACGATCGCGAGCGGCACCGCGAGCCACACCGAGACCTGCACGCCGGTCGTGAGGGCGAAGAGCATCGACAGGGCGGACACGAGCGCGGTGCCGAGCAGCACGAAGAACATCTGCACGAACCGGGGCGTCTCGGTCGGGACGGTGTCGAGCACGTGCCCGTCCGCGCCGCCGAGGATCGCGAGCATGCGCAGACGCGAGCCGGGCGTGCGCGGCGGACGCGCCGCGCGACGTCGCGGAGCGCGCGGCGTCGGCTCGGGCTCGGCAGACGCCTCCGCGGGGCGCTCGTCGACCTCGATCGGCTCGGTCGGGGCGGCGGCGGTCTCGGGGAAGAACTCTCGTTCGAGGTACAGGGCTTCCTCGTCGGGAGCGGCGCCGTTCGGGTCGTCGTCGGGGAGGATGATCCGCCCCTGCGAGTCGTAGCGTCCCGGGCGATGCGCGGAGTAGGACATCCCGTCAACATACGAAGCCCGCCTGGGTGAGCGTTGTCAGGACCCTTGGAGCGGGCCCGGCCGGGGAGTCGCCCGCCCCTGGGCGCCTCGCGCCCGCGCACTACGCTGGAGCCGTGACGCACGCGCTGCCCGAGGCATCCCCCCGCGACAGAGCCCTCACGGCCATCCGCCGGCATGCGGGCTGGCTGGTGCCCTCGGCTCTCACGCTGCTCGCGGGCCTCCTGCGCATCGTCGGACTCGGCCATCCCCACGAGCTCGTCTTCGACGAGACCTACTACGTCAAGGACGCCTGGACGCTTCTGCATCTCGGCTACGAGGGCACGTGGCCCGAGGGGGCGAACGAGAGCTTCCTCGCGGGCGACACCGACGTGTACTCGGCGGACGCCTCCTTCGTCGTGCACCCGCCCCTGGGCAAGTGGATCATCGCACTGGGGCTCGCGGTCTTCGGCGCCGACTCGGGGTGGGGCTGGCGGATCTCGACCGCCGTCGTCGGCACCCTCCTCGTGCCGCTGCTCTCCCTCGTCGCGCGCCGCCTCACCGGCTCCATCGCGGTCGCGGGCGTCGCGGGGCTCCTGCTCGCCATCGACCCGCTCGCGGTCGCGATGAGCAGGGTCGCGCTGCTCGACGGCATCCTCGCGCTCTTCGTGCTCCTGGGCTTCTCCTTCCTGCTGCGCGATGTGCAGGAGACGCGCGATCGCGTGCTCCGCGATCAGACAGAGGCGTGGGGGCCCGTCGTCTGGGCGCGCCCCTGGCTCCTCGCCGCGGGCGCCGCGTTCGGCGCCGCGACCGCCGTCAAGTGGTCGGGCATGTACGTCATCGCGGGCGTCGGGATCGGGCTCGTCGTCCTCGACGCGCTCTGGCGCCGCCGCGCGGGCGTCCGCGAGTGGTACTTCTCCGCGATCCTCCGCCAGGGCCCCGTGACCTTCCTGCTGCTCGTGCCGGCCGCCGCCGTGGTGTACCTGCTCTCGTGGAGCGGGTGGCTCGTCACAACCGGCGGGTACGACCGCGCGAGCGACGCGAACCCGCTGGTCGCCCTGTGGAACTACCATCAGGCGGTCTACGGGTTCCACGTGGGGCTCAGCGCGAGCCATCCGTACGCGAGCCCCGCGTGGCAGTGGCCGCTCCTCCTCCGCCCGACCGCGATGTGGCTGACGCGCCCCGAGGTCGGCACGACGACCTGCGCATGGTCGACCGACTGCATCGGCGTGATCGGGAGCATCCCGAACCCCGTCGTGTGGTACGCGGGGATCGCGGCCGCCCTCTTCCTCGTCTGGCTGCTCATCCGCACCCGCGACGCCCGATTCGGCTTCCCGCTCGCGGGGATCGCCGTGACCTACCTGCCCTGGCTGCTCTACCCCGAGCGCACAGTGTTCCAGTTCTACACGGTCGTCATGCTGCCGTTCGTCGTGCTCGGACTCGCGGTCGCGCTGCAGCATCTGACCCGCTCGCGGCAGCCCGACCTGCTCCCGTTCCCGACGGATGCCGAGGTCGCCTTCGCGACGGAGGCCGCCGATCGCGAACGGCGCGCGTGGCGCATCGCGGCGGCCGCCTTCCTCGCGGTGGCCGTCGTCGTGGGCGCGTTCTACCTCCCGCTCGCCCTCGGGATCGTCGAACCGTTCCCGCTCTGGCAGCTGCACAACTGGCTGCCCAGCTGGGTCTGATCCCGCATGCGCGAGACCCCCGGAGCGCGCGCTCCGGGGGTCTCGTGCGTCACGCGCTCAGGCGTCGAGGCCGTTGCGGCGCGCGACCTCGCCGAGCCAGGCCAGGCTCGGCTTCGGCGTGCGCGCGAAGGTCTCGCGGTCGAACGCGATGAGGCCGAACGTCGGCCGGTACCCGCTCGCCCACTCATAGTTGTCGAGCGCGCTCCAGTGCTGGTAGCCGCGCACGTCGATGCCGTCCGAGATCGCGCGGTGGAGGCCTTCGAGCGCTCCCCGCGTGTAGGCGACGCGTCGCGTGTCGTCCGACGTCGCGATCCCGTTCTCGGTGACGAGGATGGGCGTCCCGCCGGACAGCTCCCATGCCGAGCGGACGCCGAGCTCGAGCGCGTCAGGGAAGAACTCCCAGCCGGTGAGCGTCGTCTCGACGCCCTCCGCGACGGGCAGCGGGCCCTCCGGCCCGATGAACGTGCGCGTATAGGCCTGAACCCCGACGAAGTCGTCGCCCGCGGACTGCTCGAGGTACCAGAAGTCGCGCGGATGGCCGTACTCCTGCAGCTTCTCGTCCGCGCCGGGCTCGCCCGTCGAGTGGAACGCCTGCGTCGCGATGGTCCAGCCGGCCTTGATGCCCGGCACGGACCGGAGGATCTCGGCGGATCGACGGTGGGCGGCGAGCAGGGTGTCGGCGACGCCGAGGTCGGGATGCGGGAGCCCGTACGCGACGAGGTTCGCGGCATCCTCCCCGCCGGCGAGCATCGCGGCGATGTTCGGCTCGTTGATCGTGCACACGTGCTCGACCCCCTCGAGGATCGGCAGCACGGTCTCGGTGTAGCGCGCGAACAGGTCGACCGCGTCGTCCGCACGCCAGAAGCCGTCGTCCTGGAACCAGCGCGGCACCGTGAAGTGCATGAGCGTCACGGTCGGGTCGAGCCCCGTCTCGCGCGCCGTGTCGATCATCCGCCGGTAGTGGTCGAGCGCGGCGCGCGAGACGAACCCGCGCTCGGGCTCGATCCGCGCCCACTCGATCGAGAACCGGTAGGAGTTCAGGCCCGCTTCCGCGAGGAGGCGCATGTCCTCGGGGTAGCGGTGATAGTGGTCGGCGGCGTCGCCCGAGGGCTCCACCATCGGGGAGCCGGGAGCGTGCTCCATGACCCACCAGTTGCTGCCGATATTGTTCCCCTCCACCTGATGCGCCGCGGTCGCGGCGCCCCAGAGAAAGCCATCGGGGAATGAGAGCACGGATGCTCCTCTCGCTGTTTCGGTTTCGGATGCCGCCCGCGCGCTCAGCGCGCGCGAGCGGGGTTCGGCACGGCGTCCAGGAGGCCGATCGTGTACGGGTCCTGCGGATGCTGCAGCACGTGCGCGGTCTCTCCGCGCTCGACGACGCGCCCCTGGTCGAGCACGAGGATGTTCTCGGTGACGAGGCGGGCGCTCAGGAGGTCGTGCGTGATGTAGAGCATGCTGATGCCCCAGCGCTCGCGCAGGTCCTCGAGGAGCGCGAGCACGCCGGCGCGCAGCGACACGTCGAGCATCGACACCGGCTCGTCCGCGATGAGCACCTGCGGATCGCTCGCGAGCGCACGGGCGATGACGACGCGCTGTCGCTGCCCGCCCGAGAGTTGGTGCGGGAGCTTCGCCGCGAACTGCTCGACGGGCGTCAGCCCGACGGTCTCGAGGAGCTCGAGGACACGGGCGCGCGCCTCGACTCCGCGCAGACCCGTGTAGTTCACGACGGGGCGCGTGAGCGTGTACTCGACCGTGTGGAGCGGGTTCAGCGCCGCGTAGGGGTCCTGGAACACCATCTGCACGTCCTTGCGCAGGTCGCGCAGCCCCTTCCGCCGCAGCGACGGCACGTCGACGTCGCCGAAGCGGACGACGCCCGACGTCGGCTTCTCGACTCCCGTGATGAGCTTCGCGAGGGTCGACTTGCCCGACCCCGAGGCGCCCACGAGGGCGAGCGACTCCCCCGGCTCGAGCCGGAACGACACGTCGTCGACCGCCGTCACAGGCGCCTGTCCGCGGCGCGGAGCGGGGTAGGTCTTCGACACGCTCTCGACCGCGATGGCCGCATCCGCGCGGCGGGTTCCGCGCGACCCGACCGTGGGCACGGTCTCGGTGCCCTCGGCACGCGTGGCGCCCTGCGCCTTCCGCGTCGCGAGGTCGACGAAGCCCGGGATCGAGATGTGCGCAGCACGCGGATCCGCGTAGTGGCTCAGCAGCATGCGCGTGTACGGATCCTGCGGGCGCTCGAGGATGTCGCGGCTCGGCGCGTCCTCGACGATGCGGCCCTCGTGCATGACCAGGACGCGGTCGGTGGCCTCGAGCACGATGCCGAGGTCGTGGCTGATGAGGATCGCGGTGAAGTCCTCGGCGCGCTGGAGAGCCTGGATCGTGTCCATGACCGCGTGCTGCACGAGCACATCCAGCGCGGTCGTCGGCTCGTCGAACACCATGAGCTGCGGCTCGAGCGACAGCGCGATCGCGATCGACGCCCGCTGGCGCATGCCGCCGGAGAGCTCACCCGGGTAGCGGTCGAGCGCCTCGGGCCTCAGCCCCACCTTGGCCACGAGCTCGCGCGCTCGCGCCTCGCGCGCGGGGCCGGCGACATGGCCGTGCGCGGCGAAGACGTCGAGGAAGTGGCTCCGGATCGTGCGGACGGGGTTGAGCGCGTTCATGCCCGACTGGAGCACCATGGCGAATCCGCCCTGCCGCTGCCGGCGCAGCTCCTCGGCGTCGAGCTCGCGGATGTCGCGACCGCCGAAGAGGATGCGCCCGCCGCTGATCCGCGCCGGCGGCTTCTGCAGCCGGGTGAGCGCGAAGCCGAGCGTCGACTTGCCCGACCCCGACTCCCCCACGAGGCCGACGAACTCCCCGCGCCGCAGCGTGAACGAGACGTCGTCGACGGCCGTGACGGGCGTCGCTCCCGGCGACGCGTACTCGACCGACAGTCCCTGGACATCCAGCAGGATCTCGCGCTCCATGCTCATCGCCCCTTTCCTTCCCGCAGACGCGGATTCGAGATGCCGTCGACGCCGAAGTTGATGAGCGTGAGGCTCAGGGCGAGGAGGGCGATGCAGAGGCCGGGCGCGAACAGGAGCAGCCACTGGCCGGTGAGGAGGGAGTTGGAGTTCTGGGCCCAGTAGAGCATCGTCCCCCAGCTCACGATGCTCGAGTCGCCGAGCCCGAGGAACTCGAGACCCGCTTCCGCGAGGATCGCCGCCGTCGCGGCGCCGAAGAGCGTTCCGGCGATGATCGAGGTCATGTTGGGGAGGATCTCGCGGAACACGATCCGCGCGGGACCGTCGCCCGAGAACTGCGCCGACGCGACGAAGTCCCGTCCGCGCAGGGACTGCGTCTGGCTGCGCAGCACCCGCCCTCCCCACGCCCATCCGGTCACGACGATGACGGCGACGATCATGAGCATCCCGCCGTTCTGCAGGTACGCCGCGATGACGATCATGAGCGGGAGCCCCGGGATCACGAGAAAGAGGTTCACCACGAAGCCGACGGCCTCGGCCGCGAACCCGCGCAGGTAGCCCCAACTCAGTCCGATGAGCACCGCCACGACCGTGGAGAGGATGCCGGCCGCGAACCCGACCACGAGGCTCACCTGCGCGCCGTAGAGCAGCTGGCTGAGCACATCCTCGCCGGCCGCCGTCGTGCCGAGCCAGTGCTCCCACGATGCGTCGGCATTGCGCGGGAAGCCGTTGTCCTTGGGGCCGTAGGGCGCGAGCACCGGCGCGAAGACGGCGGCGAGCGCGAACACGGCGAGGATGCACAGCCCGAGGCGCGCCTTGCCGTTGCCCCACAGGGTCGCGACCATGCGGCCGGCGGAGCGCCATGGGCGCGGCCCGGCGATCGAGCGCGGAGGCATCTTGACGTTCATGGTGGAGGTCATCGGCGAGTCCTTGGGTCCAGCACGCCGTACAGGACGTCGACGAGGAAGTTGGCGATGAGCACGCTGACCGTGATCATCAGGAAGAGCGCCTGCATGAGCGGGTAGTCCTGCCCGATCACGGCGTTGAAGAGCAGGTATCCGATGCCGGGGTACCCGAAGACCTGCTCGACGAGGATCGACCCGCCGACGACGCCGCCGAGCGTGAGGCCGAAGCCGGTGAGATTCGGCAGGATCGCGTTGCGCGCCGCGTAGCGGATGGCGATCGTCCGACCGCGCAGGCCGTTCGCCTCGGCGAACGTGACGTAGTCCTCGCCGAGCGTGTTGATCATCGCGTTGCGCATGCCGATGATCCACCCGCCGAGCGAGGTCAGCAGGATCGTGAGCGCCGGCAGCGCGGCGTGCCGGACGAGGTCGGCGACGAACTCCCCCGTGAATCCCGGTGTCGTGGTCGCCGCGTACGCGCCGGTGGTCGGGAACCAGTGCAGCACGTACCCGAGGAAGAACAGGAGCAGGAGCGCGGTCCAGAAGTACGGGAACGTGCTGAGGAAGGAGCCCGTCAGCGTCGGCAGCGCATCGAGCCAGGTCCCGCGCTTCCACGCCGCGAGCACGCCGATCAGGGTGCCGATGACGAACGCGAGCACCGTGACGA
The DNA here is from genome assembly GCF_053851835.1 of Microbacterium sp. KNMS. Classification (NCBI taxonomy): domain Bacteria; kingdom Bacillati; phylum Actinomycetota; class Actinomycetes; order Micrococcales; family Microbacteriaceae; genus Microbacterium; species Microbacterium sp. KNMS. The sequence goes on along the minus strand of NZ_JBSQBP010000010.1, from coordinate 32,505 downwards.
TGCCGACGAGCCCGATCGTGTAGGGCAGCGCCGTCGAGACCATGCTCGAGACCGTCTGCGGATAGAACGTGTACGAGACGCCGAAGTCGAGCGTGACGACCTGGCCGAGGTACGCGACGTACTGGTCCCACAGGGATCCGCTCGGCACGCCGAGCTGCGCCTCGATCGCCGCCCGCGTGGCCTCGGACACCGGGCCGTTCTGCGAGAGCTTGGCGAGAGCGGCATCGGCGGGAGAGCCCGGCATCAGGCGGGGCAGGAAGAAGTTCAGGGTGATCGCGGCCCACAGCGTGAGAGCGAACAGGCCGAGCTTCTGGAGCAGGTACTTCACTGGTCTCCCTCCACCCGGTCCAGGCGCGGGAAGATCGCGAGCGGGGCCGAGTCGTAGTTCTGGGGGATCATGTACGGGTCCTCCGCCGAGGGCCAGCCGGTGAACTTCGCGTCGTTGAAGAGCCCCCAGCTGCCGCCGTAGTAGAGCCCGATGACCGGCAGCTCGTCGTAGACGATGCCCTGCAGCTCGTGGACGATCTCGGTCTGCCGCTGCGGGTCGACCGTCGAGCGGTACTCGGTGAGGAGCGCATCCGCCTCGTCGGAGCGGAACCGCTCGAAGTTGTTCGCGGTCGTCTCGCCGCTCGGCACGTAGAAGTCGCTCGAGAGCAGGCTGTTGAACGACTGGTACACCTCGCCGTTCCCCATGCCGCCGATCGCCATCTCGAAGTCGCCGTTCGCGATCGCGCTCTGGTAGCCGGCCGGCTGGGGCAGCTCGAGGGAGACCTTCACGCCGACCTCGGCGAGCTGGCGCTGCACGGCCTGCGCGGCGCGCGTCCAGTCGGAGTAGCCGTTCGCCGTCGTGAGCGAGAACGAGAGCTGCTCCCCCGCGTCGTCGACGAGGCGGTCGCCCTCGAGCTCGTAGCCGGCCTCCTCGAATGCCGCGAGCGCCGCGTCCTGATCCTGCGCAAGGACGCCGCTGTCGGGAATCGTCGGATCGAGGTACTCCTCCTGGTTGGGGAGGATGAGGCCCGTCTGTCCGGCGGGCTCCATGTAGCCCTCCGACGCGGTCTCGGCGATCTCCTCGCGATCCAGCGCGAGCGCGATCCCGCGTCGCACGTCGACGTCGTCGAACGGCTCGCGCTCGAGATTCGGCACGAGCGAGATGATGCCGACGGGAGGGAACCACCAGCGGTTGTGCGCGCTGGCGGCGCCCCAGGTGCCCTCGACGTCCGAGATGAAGGAGTAGGCCCAGTCGTAGCCGCGCGTCACGGTGTCGAGCTGGGTGTTCGTCGCGGGCAGGATGATGTGCTCGATCTCGATCGAGTCGGCCTGCCAGTACGTCGGGTTCCGGTCCATCGAGTACTGCTGGTCGCTGTAGTTGCCGAGCACGAACGGTCCTGTGCCGACCGGGTGCTCGTTGCGCCAGGTGCCGGGATCGTCGACCTCGGCCCAGATGTGCTCGGGGACCATGAAGGTCTTCCCGATGATCGACAGGGCGGGTGCGTCCTCGCCCTGCAGGCGGAACGTCACCGTCTGCCCGTCGGCCTCGACGCTCGCGAGGTGCTGCCACGCGCCGTAGATGTCGTTCGCGGGCGTCTTCTTGAGCATGTCGAACGTGAACGCGACATCGGCTGCCGTGAAGGGCTCGCCGTCGCTCCACTCGACGCCGTCGCGGAGGGTCATGACGATCGTCTCTGCGTCGGGCTGCTCCCACTCCGACGCGAGCCACGGCGTCAGCGACCCGTCGAGCGGGTTGACGAGGACGAGCGGCTCGTAGATCCACCGCGACGCGGTGCGCGTGTTCGTGAGATAGGGGTTGAAGGTGCGCGTGAACAGCGGGTTCCCGTGGTCGGCGTTGATGAGCATCGTGTCGTCGCCGATCGAGGGATCGGGCTGCGACGTGATCTGGATGCTGCATCCGCTCACCGCGAGCGCGACGGCGGCGAGCCCGGCGGCCGCCGCCCGCCGCCAGCGGCGGAGTCTGTGCGTCTTCGGCACGGTGTGACCTCGATGTCGTGTGTGTCTGGATCACGGCTCCTCGTGAGGAGGAGGCGTTCGCGGAGGGTGTCCGCACCACGAGTGTAAGCGCATACATTGCCGCGTGCAACGGTCTGCGGGGTGCTCCCATCCGCACGACGGAGGCGGAGCGCGCGTCAGCTCGCGCGCAGCGAGCTCTCGCGCAGGAGGATCTCGACCGGCAGCCGGACCGACACCGGCTCGGCGTCCGGCGTCTCGAGACGGTGCGCGAGCACCTGGATGGCGGCGCGCCCGAGCTCGATCATGGGCTGCCGCACGGTCGTGAGCGGGGGCGAGACGAGAGCGGAGGCGTCGATGCCGTCGAAGCCCGTGACGATCACGTCCTGCGGGACGCGGATGCCGGCGCTCGCGAACGCGTCCAGGGCCCCGAGCGCCATCTGGTCGTTCGACGACATGAGGGCGGCGGGAAGGCCGTGCGCGACGAGCTCCTCCCCCACGCGGCGCCCCGATGCCCGCGTGAAGTCCCCGCGGCGCACGTCGATCTCGTCGATGCGGAGTCCTGCCGCCTCGATCGCGCGGCGGAAGCCCTCCCAGCGCTGCGCGCCGTCGGGCGAGTCCGCCGGGCCCGCGAGGTACGCGGGCGGGCGCCCGTCGGTCTGCGCGAGGACGTGGCGCGTCAGCTCGGCCATGGCCTCGGTGTTGCTCACGGTGACGTGGTCGTGGCGGTCGCCGCGGCGGGGCCCAGCGAGCACCACGATGGGCACGCGCCGCGAGAGCCAGTCCAGCGCGTCGTCGGGGATGCTGCTGGCGAGGACGACGAGCCCGTCGACGCGACCGGCCATGTCGCGCACGGTCGAAGCTGACGGGTCGCCCCGCCCCACGCCCACCATGAGCACGAAGCCGCGCCGCCAGGCCTCGAGCTCGGCGCCGCGCAGCACCTCGTCCTGGAACAGCATCGATGCGCGGGCGTCGTCGCGCGGACCCGCGCCGCGGACGACCGTGAACGGCTCCCTGACCTCGTTCGCGAGCACGTCGAGGGCCGAGACGTCGTCGATCGCGTCGAAGCCCGGGAAGTACATGCCGAGCACGCCCGTGCGCCGCTCGGCGAGCCCGCGCGCGCTTCCGCTGGGCACGTACCCGAGACGCGAGACGGCATCGAGGACGCGGTCGCGCGTCTCCGGGCGCACCGCCTCGGGGGTGCGCAGCACGCGGGACACGGTCGCGATCGAGACACCGGCGCTCTCCGCGACGTCGTAGACGGTGGGCGCCTTCGACACAGACCGCTCCTCCCGCATGCGCGCCGGACCACCCGGGCGCAGTTCAGGCTAGCCGCAACCCGCCGGACGCCCGGGGAGGAGGTGCGGCGGTGCGCAGACAGCACGCGGCCGCCGACTCCGGGGAGACGGCGGCCGCGCGGTCGGCTCAGTTGAACTCGAGCGGGTGGGCGCCCACGCGCCCCGACCCGTCGAGGGGGTCGATGCCGTCGATGCGGGCGACCTCGTCGGCGGTGAGCTCGAAGCCGAACACGTCGAGGTTCTCGGCCATCCGCTCCTTGCGCGTCGACTTGGGGAACACGATGAAGCCCTTCTGCAGGTGCCAGCGGATGACCGCCTGAGCGGGCGTCACGCCGTGCGCCGCCGCCGCCTCGGCGACCGCCGGGTTCTCGAACAGCGGGTACTTGCCCTGGCCGAGGGGGCCCCACGACTCGATCTTCGTGCCGTTCTGCTCGGCCCACGCGAGCACATCCCGCTGCTGGTAGGCGGGGTGCAGCTCGATCTGGTCGACGGCCGGCACGACGCCGGTGTCCTTCACGATCCGGTCGAGGTGCTCGGGCAGATGGTTCGAGACGCCGATCGAGCGCGCCAGGCCCGCGTCGCGGATCTCGATGAGCTTCGCCCACGCGTTCGAGTAGGTGTCCTTCTCGGGCGTCGGCCAGTGCGTGAGGTAGAGGTCGACGTACTCGAGGCCGAGCTTCTCGAGGCTCTCGCGGATGGCGTCGTGCGGCTGCTCGCCCGACTGGCGGTCGTTCCAGAGCTTCGTCGTGATGAACAGCTCCTCGCGCGGGATGCCGCTCTTCGCGATGGCGGCGCCCACCCCCTCCTCGTTCCGGTAGATCGCCGCCGTGTCGATGTGGCGGTAGCCGAGCTCGAGGGCCTCGCTGACGGCCTGCTCCGCCTCCGCCGGCGGCACGAGGAAGACGCCGAAGCCGAGCTGGGGGATGTCGTGGCCGGAGTTCAGAGTCACTGCGGGAATGTTCATGTCTCCACCTTATTGAGCGCGAGGGCGGTCGGCGCCGGAAGATGCGGATTCACACCGCCGCCGCCTGGAGCGCGTCGACGCGCGCGAACAGCGCATCGAACACGCTGCCGCGGTCGAACTGGAGCGCGTGCGCCCTGGCCCGCTCCTCCCACTCCGCGCGCTCGAGCACGTCCATCCCGATCGCGCGGTCGATCGCGGCCGCGATCTCATCGGGCGCGTCGACACCGATGATGATCGCGGTGTCGCCGACGGCCTCGCCGACGCCGCCCGTGAGCGTGGTGATGGCCGGGCCACCGCCCGAGAGCGCCTTCTCGGCGAGCGCGATGCCGAAGGTCTCGATGAACTCCGGCCGCGGCTTCGTCGGGAGCACGTACGCGGCCGCGCCGGCGAAGAGATACGGCTTCTCGGCGTCGTCGACGTCGGTGAGGAACGTGATGCGGTCGGCGACCGGAGACGCCGCGGCGAGCGCGCGCAGCTCCTGCTCCTCTGGCCCACGACCGGCGATGACGAGCCGGCGCGTCGCGGGGGCGCTCGATCGCGCGAAGCCCTCGATGAGATCGTCGACGCCCTTCGCACGAGCGAGCCGTGAGAGATAGAAGACGTAGCCGTCGCGCTCGAGGCCCCGCTGGGCGAGGCGCCGATCGACCTCGGCGCCGTCGAGATCGAGGAACAGCGAGGCGTCGATCGCGGGGTACGAGATCGCGATCCGCTCCTCGCAGCGCGCGGCGTACCGCGTGCCGTGGCGCGCGTCGAGCACGCGCGCCTCCTCGACGATGAGGTCCTTCGTGTACTGCGAGACCGCGACGCACACGTCGCTCGCGAGATACGACTCGAGCACGTGCGCCGCCGCGCCGAAGCGGCCCTCGTTCACGCACTGGCGCACGACGTTCGTCACGTCGGATCCGACGGCCTCGGCCACCGTCACGACGTCGACGGGAAGCCCTGTGCGGCGTGCGACCGAGACGGCGTCGCTGACGGCCGTCGTGTGCGGGCTCAGGTAGAGCGACATCGCGACGGTCGGCACGCCGTCGGTGAACAGCTCGACGAGGCGCCCGACGAGACCTCCGATGTACCGCCCGTCGACGACCTTGTAGTCGCCGACCGGCTCGGGGCGCTCGACGAGGATCCCGGGGCTGTACGGGAGCACCGACTCGAGCGGCTTGAGCGGAAGCCCGGCCGACTCGAGGCGCTCGATGGGCCAGGTCACGATGCGCACCTCGTCGAAGCCGCGGGCGATGGCGGCCTCGGCGAGATTCCGGGCCTCCCCCGAATGGCCGCAGATCACCGGATCGGCGCGGACGACGATGACGAGTCGACGGGTCATGCTGGCTCCTGTCCGAGGGGGCGGATGGTCGTGGATCGCGGGCGATCTGCGCGCGAGTTCGGGCGATGATACGACACGCATGTGTCGGCTGCGTGCGCGGTCTGTGTCGCGCGGTCGATCGACCCCGCCGCCCGGCTCAGCGCAGCGACCGCGAGCTCGGCGAGGCCTCGTGCGGATGCGACGGCGGCCGGCTCTCCCGGCCCCAGTCGCCTGGCTCGTCGCCCAGGTGGACCTCGAGCACTCCGCCCGCGCGCAGCTGGGCGCCGGAGAGCCACGGCGCGTGATGCGGACGGCCGTCGAGGCGCATCCCCTGCACGTACTGGGGAGCCGTGTCCCGCCCCACCCGCCGGAATCCCGTCGTCTGCACGACGAGCTCGCTCTCGCCGCCGAGGTCGATGCGCGCCTCGGGCCAGGCCGGGGCGTTGAGGAGCACGAGGTCCTGACCGGCGACCGGGAACATCCCGAGCGAGGCCCACACGACCCACGACGAGAGCCCGCCCGAGTCGTCGTTCCCCGGGAGGCCGCCGGGGCCCGTGCCGAACATCTGGTGCAGCGCCGCGTGCACGACCTCGGCGGTGCGGTCGGGGCGGCCGGCGTAGGTGTAGGCCCACGGCGCGTCCATGTCGGGCTCGTTGTTGAGCCCCTCGAAGCGGCCGAGCGCGTACCCGCCCTCCATCTCGACGTCGCCGGGGCCCACGCCGGGCTGGCGGACGGGAGCGGCGCCGAACCCGAAGAAGCGGTCGAGCATGCCCACGAAGGCCTCGTCTCCGCCGGCGAGCGCGATGCGCCCCGCCATGTCGTGCCCGATCCGGAACGAGTAGTTGTACTTCGTGCCCTCGTAGAACGTGGAGTCGCGCAGCAGCCCGGTGTCGAGATCGAACGCGTTGCGCCAGCGTCCAGCGAGCGCGAGGCACTCCTCGCGCACGCGACGGTCGCCGACGGCGGCGGCCACCTGGGCCGTGCACCAGTAGCCGAAGGCGATGTCGAGCGTGTGCGTGATCGGCTCGGCGCGACCGTGGGTGAGGAAGTCCTCGCCGTACGTGCGGCGCAGGTCGGAGAGCATGTGCACGAGCGCCCAGTCCCAGTCGATGCCCTCGAAACCGGCGAGGCAGAGGTCGGAGAGGAACGTGTGCGCGAGCGCGCTCGCCTGGCGCGCGAAGCGGTCCGAGCCCTTGGCCATCCGGTACCCGATCGGGAAGTTGCCCTCCTCCTCGCAGATCGTCACGAGGGCGTTCCCGAGCTCGACCGCCCGATCGGGGCGCAGCAGGGTGAGCAGCGGCAGCTGCGTGCGGTAGATGTCCCACATCGTGCAGAGGTCGTAGACGAACGGGCCCTCCGACGGCCAGAACGGGCTCTCGCCCATCGCGAGCGACGGCTTGATGAGCGAGTGGTACAGCGCGGTGCCGAAGACCGTGCGCCGCTCGCGCGTCTCGGCCCTCCGCGCCTCGCGGTCGGGCTCGCGCGGGTGCTCGGGCGGATCGGAGAGGCGGATGGCCCCGAGGTGCTCGGTCCATGCGAGCTGCGTCGCGGTGCGGCGGTGGGCGAAGCCGCTGCCCTCCGGGCAGTCGGCGCGCAGGTTCCGCGCCGCGCGCTCCACGCCGCGCAGCGAGAACCCGATCCTCAGCTCGATCGTCTGCCCCGCCGCGGCCGGCCCCGCCCACATGAGCCCGAAGGGGCGGAGCGTGGTCGGGCGGATGGCGTCGAAGTCGAGCCGCTTGCCGCCCGGCATGAGCCGGCGGTCGTACCAGAGCAGCTGGCGCCATCCCGGTGCGTCGGCCTCCATGCGCATCGCGAGGGGCGCGCCCTCGACGACGATCTCGCCCTCGGCGTGCCCGGGGGCCGTGGACTCGAGGTGCGCGCGCAGCGGCACGGTCGCGCCGTACGGGATGTCGAGGCCGCCGAGGGACAGGTCGACGACGAGCCGCGCGTCGCGGTGCTTCGGGAACGTGTAGCGGTGCACGGCGCTGCGCGGCCCGACCGTCACCTCGCAGCGGATGCCGCTCGAGAGCGTGCAGGCGTAGAAGCCCGGTGCGGCGACCTCGTCGGACACGTCCCACTGGTCGCCGAGCGCGTCGAGCGAGCCGAGCATGGGCGTCACGCGGACGTAGTTGTAGTACTTGCGGATGGCGCCGGTGCCGCTCTGCTGGAAGTGCGTGATGCCGCTCGCCACGGGCCGGTCCCGCAGGCGCGGGGGCACGCCCTCGGTCGCGAGGTCGTACTCGCCGTAGCCCGTGGGGTACGCGCCCGAGTACGCGCACGCCGAGACCATCCCGAGCGGGAAGGTCGCGCCCGGATGCGTGTTGCCGATCTGCGGCTTGGGCCACCACCACGACGCCGCGATGCCGCGGGGCTCGGGGAGATCGGCCGGCTGGGTCCCGATGAACGGATCGACGTCTGCGAGCTTCACGCGCCCGACGCTACCCCCGCCCCGCGTCGGGCGTGTGACGAACCGTCGCGCGGGAGATGTCAGCGCAGGAAACTACGCTGGCGGGATGAGAATCACCGCCGCCGCAGACGGCTCCGCCCTCGGGAACCCCGGTCCGATGGGGTGGGCCTGGTACATCGACGACGAGCGCTGGGCGGCGGGTGGCTCGCCCCACGGCACGAACAACCAGGGCGAGCTGCAGGCCGTCCTCGAGCTCCTGCGCGCCACGGCCGACGCCGGCGTCGCCCTGCTCATCGAATGCGACAGCCGGTACGTGATCGACTCCGTGACGAAGTGGATGCCCGGGTGGAAGCGGAAGGGATGGCGCAAGGCCGACGGCAAGCCCGTCCTGAACCGCGAGCTGCTGCAGGGGATCGACGAGGCCATGCAGGGCCGCGACGTCGTGTTCTCGTGGGTGAAGGGCCACGCCGGCCATCCGCTCAACGAGGCGGCCGACGAGCGCGCGAACGCGGCCGCCCAGGCGTTCCAGCGCCGCGCGGAGCCGAACCGGGGCCCGGGCTTCGCCGCCGACCCGGTCGAGGGCGTGTCGGGCGGTGCCGTCGTCGCTCCCGAGCCGCCTGCCGCGTCCGGGCCGTCTGCCTCCGCGGCTCCGGCGCCGACCGCGGTGGACGACGCGCTGTGGGGCGCCGACGACGAGCTCGCCCTCTGCTCGGCCCCCGAGGAGGAGATGGTCGAGCTGCGCCTTCTCCTCGCACCGGACGAGCTCGCGCGTCTGCGCGCGCGGGCCGCCTCGTGGGGCATCAGCCCCGAGGACGCGCTGCGTCGTCTGATCTGACCGGCGACTGCGGGCGGTACACGAAGGTCACGAGGACGACCGAGATCATCATGAGCAGCAGCCACGCGACGAGCTTCGAGATCGAGACCGGCTGCCATCCGTCGGCCTGATCCGGGTAGATCCACGCGCCCGCCGCCGTCCCGACGTTCTCGGCGATCCAGATGAAGAAGGCGACGCCGACGAACGCGGCGAGCACGGGCATCCGCCGCCAGGGCCGCGTGCGGTGGTTGCGGAAGTGCATGGTGCAGCGCGCATAGAGCGCGACGACGAGGGCCAGCAGCACCCAGCGCGCGTCGGGCAGGAAGTGGTGCGCGAAGAAGTTCGCGTAGATGCCCGCCGCGACGAGGGCCGTGGCCCAGATCGGCGGGTAGCGCTCGAAGCGCAGCTCGAAGAGGCGGAAGACGCGCACGAGGTACGAGCCGACGGCCGCGTACATGAATCCCGTGTAGAGCGGCACGCCCGCGATGCGGAGCACGCCGCCGTCCTCGTACGACCACGACCCGACGTCGGTCTTGAAGATCTCCATGGCGGTGCCGACGACGTGGAACAGCAGGATGACCCACACCTCGCGGCCGCTCTCGAGCCGGGCGAGCAGCATGATCGCCTGGATGGCCACGGCCGCGATGACGAGCGCGTCGGTGCGCGCGAGCGCGGCGTCGTCGGGGTACCACAGGCGCGCCGCGACGAGCGCCGCGAGCATCGCCGCCCCGAAGATGCACGCCCACGCCTGCTTGAGCACGAACACCGTGAACTCGACGAGGCCGCGGCGCAGGGCTCCCCCGGGCTCGAGCCGCTCGAGCCGACGGTGCGCCCAGGCATCGATCCGCTGCTCGACCGAGGTGAACGCCCGTGACATGCGGTCGATCCTAGGGTCGGCGCGTGCACGCGCTCCCAGCGCACCTCTAAGCTGGAAGGCTATGTCCTCCCCCGTCATCGCCTACCCGCCCGAGCTGCCCGTCAGCGCGGCGCGCGACGAGATCGCCGCGGCCATCCGCGACCACCAGGTCGTCATCGTCGCTGGCGCCACGGGGTCGGGCAAGACCACCCAGCTGCCGAAGATCGCCCTCGAGCTCGGGCGGACGTCGATCGCGCACACGCAGCCGCGCCGCCTCGCCGCGCGGACCATCGCCGAGCGGGTCGCCGAGGAGATGCAGGTCGAGCTCGGCGGGCTCGTCGGATACAAGGTGCGCTTCACCGACCAGGTGTCGGACGCGACGCGCATCGCGCTCATGACCGACGGCATCCTCCTCAACGAGATCCACCGCGACCGGCTGCTGCGCCGCTACGACACGGTCATCGTCGACGAGGCGCACGAGCGGTCGCTGAACGTCGACTTCCTCCTCGGCTATCTCAAGCGCATCCTGCCGGAGCGGCCCGATCTCAAGGTCGTCATCACGTCGGCGACGATCGACCCCGAGTCGTTCGCGAAGCACTTCGCGGAGCCGGACGGCACACCCGCCCCCGTGATCGAGGTCTCGGGGCGCACGTTCCCCGTCGAGATCCGGTACCGGCCGCTGCTCGCGGACACGACAGAGGACGGCGAAGCGCCGACACCCCGGACGTCGATCGAGGGCGGCGAAGAGCCGAGACCCGACGAGCGACCGTACGACGTCGAGGACGACGTGTCGGCGATCGTGCAGGCCCTGCGCGAACTCGAGCGCGAGGCCCCGGGCGATGTGCTCGTGTTCCTGCCCGGCGAGGCCGAGATCCGCGACGCGGCCGACGCCGTCCGCGGGGCCTTCCGCAGCGAGACCGCGCCCGTCGAGGTGCTCCCCCTCTACGGCCGCCTGAGCTCGGCCGAGCAGCACCGGGTCTTCGAGCGCTCGACGGTCGCCGGCCTCAGGCGCCGCATCGTCCTCGCGACCAACGTCGCCGAGACCTCGCTCACCGTGCCCGGCATCAAGTACGTCGTCGACACCGGCACCGCGCGCATCTCGCGCTACAGCAACCGGGCCAAGGTGCAGCGCCTTCCGATCGAGGCGGTCTCTCAGGCGTCGGCCCAGCAGCGCTCGGGTCGCGCCGGCCGCACGAGCGCGGGCATCGCCATCCGCCTCTACGCGCACGACGACTTCGCGCGGCGCCCCGCGTTCACCGAGCCGGAGATCCTGCGGACGAGTCTCGCCTCGGTGATCCTGCAGATGCTGTCGCTCGGGTTCGGCGACATCTCCGAGTTCCCGTTCCTCACTCCGCCCGACTCCCGCGGCGTGCGCGCGGCCCTCGACCTGCTCGTCGAGCTCGGGGCCGTGCACCCGGCGCGCGATGGCGGGCAGCCGCGGCTCACGCGCATCGGCCGCGACCTCGCCCGGCTCCCGATCGATCCCCGCTTCGCGCGGATGCTCGTGGAGGCGCAGCGGAACGGCACGCAGCGCGAGGTGCTCGCGATCGTCGCGGGCCTGTCCATCCAGGATGTCCGCGAGCGCCCAGAGGAGCAGCGCGAGCAGGCCGACCAGGCGCACGCGCGGTTCGCGGATCCGACGAGCGACTTCCTCACGCTGCTCAACCTCTGGGACCACCTCCAGGAGCAGCAGCGCGCGCTCGGCTCGAGCGCGTTCCGGCGCCTGTGCCGCACGGAGTTCCTCAACTACGTGCGCGTGCGCGAGTGGTTCGACGTGCACCGCCAGCTGCAGGGGCTCACGCGCGGGCTCGGCCGTCGCGGCGAACGCGATTCCGCGCCGCGGCGCGAGGGTGCGGCGGATCCCGCCGCCGTGCATCGCGCGATCCTCGCCGGCCTGCTGTCGCAGATCGGCGTGCTCGACGAGCGCGAGGCGAAGAAGGACCCGCGCTCGCGCGGCGCCGAGTACCGCGGCGCGCGCGGCGTGCGCTTCTCGGTCTTCCCCGGCTCCGTGCTGCGCAAGCGGCGCCCGCAGGCCGTCATGGCCGCCGAGCTCGTCGAGACCTCGCGCCTGTTCGCGCGGACCGCGGCCGCGATCGATCCGGCCTGGGCCGAGGACCTCGCAGGCGACCTCGTGAAGCGCCAGGTGTCGGAGCCGCACTGGTCGAAGGACTCGGGCGCCGCGATCGCGTACGAGAAGGTCACGCTGTTCGGCGTCGAGATCGTCCCCCGCCGACGCATCCCGTTCGCGCGCGTGGATCGCCCGGCCGCCCGGGAGCTCTTCCTGCAGCACGCGCTCGTCGAGGGCGAATGGGACGCGCACGCGCTGCCGCAGCAGGTCACCGCGTTCCTGCGGCAGAACGCCGACCTCCGTCGGCGCCTCGAGCGCCTCGAGGACCGCGAGCGACGCCGCGACATCCTCGCGGGCGACGAGGCCGTCTACGCCTTCTACGACGCGCGGATCCCCGCTGAGGTGTTCGACGTCCGGTCGTTCGAGAAGTGGTGGACCGACGCGCGCGCTCGCACGCCGAAGCTCCTCACGATGCGCGAGGCCGACCTCATCGACGGCGCGGCGACCGCCGACGCGCGGGACTTCCCGACGCGCTGGACGCAGGGCGATCAGACCCTGAACCTCGCGTACCGCTTCGAACCGGGCGCCGAGGACGACGGCGTCACGGTCGTCGTGCCGCTCCCGCTGCTCGCATCGCTGCGACCCGACGGCTTCGACTGGCAGGTGCCCGGCTTCCGCGACGAGCTCGTCACGGCGCTCCTCAAGGCGCTGCCCAAGGCCATCCGCCGCCACGTCGTGCCCGCGGCCGACTGGGCCGCGAAGCTGTCGGAGGAGCTGGCAGGACGGGGCCCCGAGGACAGCGCGGGTCTTCCCGCCGAGCCGCTGCTCGACGCCCTCGCGCGGCTCGTCCAGCGCGCGGCGAGCCAGCCGGTGTCGCCAGCCGACTTCGATCTCGAGCGCGTGCCGTCGCACCTGCGGATGTCGTTCCGGGCGGTGGATGCGCGCGGGCGCGCGATCGCGTCCGATCGCGACCTCGCGTCGCTGCAGAGGCGGCTCGCCGAGCGCACGCGCGACAGCGTCGCGAAGCAGATCGCGCGCGGCGGAGCCCGCGGCGAGCGCCGTCGCGGCGAGGCCGCCGTCGCGGCGGCGTCGGGCATCTCCGCGCCCTCCGCGGGCATCGAGCGCGCCGGCCTGTCGGACTGGACCTTCGGCGAGCTGCCGCCGGTCGTCGACACGCGCGTCGCGGGCGGCGTCGTCCGCGGCTACCCCGCACTCGTCGACGAGGGGCAGACGGTCGCGCTGCGCGTCGAGGCGACACCCGAGTCGGCCGCCCGTCTCACCCGCGCCGGTCTGCGCAGGCTCGTGCTGCTGCAGGTGCCCTCGCCCGCGTCGTACGTGCAGGAGCACCTCACGGCGAACGAGAAGCTCGCCCTCGCCGCGTCGCCGTACGCGTCGGCCAAGGCCCTCATCGAGGACTGCCGAGCGGCGGTCGCCGACGCCGTCCTCGCGCGTCATGGCGAGGTGCGCGACCGCGCGGCGTTCGAGCGTCTGCGCGACGAGGTCTCGCGCGGCTCGGTCGACGACGTCTTCGCGTGCGTCTCGCTCGTCGCGCGCATCCTCACCCTCGCGCGGGACGTGGAGCGCGCGATGAAGGGCGCGACGTCGATGGCGCTCCTCGGCGCACTGAACGATGTGCGCGGTCAGCTCGCTGGCCTGATCTTCCGCGGCTTCGTGTCGGCGACGGGCGTCGAGCGCCTGGCGCACCTGCCCCGGTATCTCGAGGGCGCGCGGATCCGCCTCGAGGCGCTCCCCGACAATCCCGGCCGCGACCGCGCCTGGATGACGGAGTTCGAGCGCGCGCGGGCCGTCTTCGACGAGGCGGGCGGGGCCATCCCCCTGCCGCCGGATGCTCCCGCGCACCTCGAGCGCGCACGCTGGCTGCTCGAGGAGTTCCGCGTGAGCCTGTTCGCGCAGCGTCTCGGCACGGCCGAGGCGGTGTCGCTCCCGCGCATCGCGAAGGCGCTGAAGGGCTGAGGGCTCAGGCGGCCAGGGCGCCGAACCCGAGGAGGTACGTCGGGACGTAGATGAGGGCGATGAGCACCGCGTGCGTGAGCACGAACCCGCCCGCCTCGAGGGCCTTCCCGCGCTGGCGCAGGTGCGCGCGCAGCTTGCGGAGCAGCGAGACCGGATGGCGCACATCCCAGCTGTTGAACCGGAGGTAGCGCCCGAGGTAGACGCCCACGGCCCCGAGCACGATGATGACCGCCGCGAGCGCCCAGCTCGACGCGGGCACCGCGCCGATCGCGTTGGGCTCGACGAGCACGAGGAAGGCCGTCTGCACGACCGCGAGGCTGAGCACCGCGTTCGCGATGCCGGAGAGCGTGAGCGTGAGGGTCTGCACGATGTCGTACCAGAGGGGCACCGGGTCGCCGTCGCGGCGGTGGCTGAAGTTCAGCTCGGTGATGAGATAGATCGAGTTCGGGAAGAGCAGCACCCACACGATCGCGCCCACGACGACGTACACCCACACCGCGACCGCCGCGGCCCGTGGCCGCAGCGCCGTGAGCGACAGCAGCGCGGGGAGCCCGAGGAGCCCGGCGACCGCGACGAGCGAGACGAGGACCGGAACGAAGGAGAGGCCGATGTTCAGCAGCATCGGCCGGTAGAGCGGCACGCCGTACACCGCCGATCGGAGCCTCACGAGCACGATCGCGTAGATGTTGAGCAGGACGACGGCGATGCACGCGACGAGGACGGCCACGCCACGACCCTAGTCGCGTCCCGCTACTCCCAGACCGCCGTCTCGGGGTCGATCCCGCGCGCGCGTGCGCTCTCGTCGACCGCGCGCCGGAACCAGGCCGCGAGGCCGACGCGGATGCCGTCGTAGTGCGCCGCGAACCCCGGGTCCGACTCGTAGCGGCGGGCAAGGCACACCTGCATCTGGCGGCTGAGCGGGAAGTAGGCCGAGAACGCCTCGCGGTGGCGCTCGACGAGGTCATCGGCCTCGGCGCTGCCCGGTGCGACACCGCGGTCCATCGCGTCCGCGAGCGAGCGCTCGACGCCCGCGACGCGGTCGGCGACCTCGCGCCACTCCTCGGCGGTGCGGTCGGCGGCCGCCTCGGCGAACTGCCGCCACTGCCGTGTGCCGCCGTAGGCCTCGCGTGCGCCGCGCGCCTGCTCGGGGTCCCAGCCGGATCCGAACACCTCCCGCTGCACCTCGTCCGCGAGCGGGACGCCGCGCTCGTGCGCGACGATCATCCGCTCGAGGCCCGATCCGAGCCGGCTCAGCCGCGCGATCCGCTCCTCGAGCTGGGCGCGCGCCGCCCGGAGCGTCCCCGCCGCCTCGGGCGACGCGCCGTCGAGGATCGCGCGGATGTCCTCGAGCGCGACGCCGATCTCGCGGTAGATCTCGACGCGGCGCAGCCGATCGAGGTCCGGCGCCGTGTACATCCGATAGCCCGCCGACGTCCGTTCCGACGGGCTCGCCAGCCCGATCGCGTCCCAGTGGTGCAGCGTCCGCACCGTGACCCCGAGCTGCGCAGCCGCCTGCCCCACCGTCAGGCCGTCGACGTCATCGCGCATGCTCCCCATTCTGCTCGCGGGCCGCATCGGGCGCCGTGATGCCGAGCTCCGCGAGGTGGCGCGCGGCGTCGCTCTCCGGGTCCCAGGGCAGGGGCGCGGTGAACACGACCCGGGCGTTCTCGGGCGTCCGGATCTCGAGGTCGCGCGTGCCCCACGGCGTGTCGCGCGGGCCGTCGACCGCGTCCGTCCTGAGGGCACGGCACGCGGCGGCGACCGGCTCGATCTGCCGGAGGACGCAGGCGAAGCTGACGCTCATCGCGGGAGGCGGCGCGGGGGCATCGCCCGCGGGCACGAGGAGGACGTCCTGGAAGGCCCAGCGCCGCAGATGCACGATCCCGCCCGGAACGCTGAACAGCTCGATGAAGCCGAGCCCTCTCGTCCAGAACTCCACGGACGCGGGCAGGTCGGGCGCGGGGATGGTGACGAAGGAGGGCATCGCGTAGATGCCGCGGAACGGCTCGGGCGCGACCGCGTCGGGGTCGCGCGGCGGCACGGGGCTGATCTCGAAGGCGTCGTAGTAGTCGGTCATGCGCTCCACCCTCGAGCCTGACGCTGCGTGAGGGTCAAGTCGCGTCCCGCTTTCGTCCGCGCAGAGCCCACCAGGTATCTTGATGTCGAGACAGAATCGCGCCATCCGCGTGCCATCCGTCGTTCCCCGGCAACACCCCACCGTCTGGAGTCGCCTCACCCATGTCAAAGATCATCTACACCCACACCGACGAGGCGCCGCTGCTGGCGACGTACTCGCTGCTGCCGATCATCTCGGGCTTCGCGTCCAAGGCCGGTGTGGAGTTCGAGACGCGCGACATCTCGCTCGCGGGCCGCATCATCGCGCAGTTCCCCGAGCGTCTCACCGAGGCGCAGCGCATCGGCGACGCACTCGCCGAGCTGGGCGAGCTCGCCAACGAGCCGAGCGCCAACATCATCAAGCTCCCCAACATCTCGGCATCGGTGCCGCAGCTGAAGGCCGCGATCGCCGAGCTGCAGGCGCTGGGCTACGACATCCCTGACCTCCCCGAAGACCCGCAGACCGAGGACGAGAAGGAGGTCGCCGCGCGCTACGACCGCGTCAAGGGCTCCGCGGTGAACCCCGTCCTGCGTCAGGGCAACTCCGACCGCCGCGCGCCCGGCGCCGTCAAGGCGTACGCCAAGGCGCACCCGCACCGCATGGGCGCGTGGTCGGCCGACTCGAAGACCGCGGTGGCCACGATGGGCCACGACGACTTCCGCTCGAACGAGAAGTCGTTCGTCTCGCCCGCCGACGACGCGCTGCGCATCGAGCACGTGGCGGCGGATGGCACGGTGACGGTCCTCAAGGACAAGGTGGCGGTTCTCGAGGGCGAGGTCATCGACGCGACCTTCATGAGCGCCAAGGCGCTCGACGCGTTCCTCGCGGACGCGATCGCGCAGGCCAAGCAGGAGGGCGTGCTGTTCTCGGCGCACCTCAAGGCGACGATGATGAAGGTCTCCGACCCGATCATCTTCGGCCACATCGTCAAGGCCTACTTCGCCCCCGTCTTCGCGCAGTACGGCGCCGACCTCGAGGCGGCCGGCCTCTCGGCCAACGACGGCCTCGGCGGCATCTTCGCCGGCCTCGAGAAGCTCGAGAACGGCGCCGAGATCCGTGCGGCGTTCGACCGCGCCCTCGCCGACGGCCCCGAGCTCGCGATGGTCAACAGCGACAAGGGCATCACGAACCTCCACGTGCCGAGCGACGTGATCGTCGACGCGTCGATGCCCGCGATGATCCGCATCGGCGGGCACATGTGGGGCCCCGACGGCGCCGAGAAGGACACGCTCGCCGTCATCCCCGACTCGTCCTACGCCGGCGTGTACCAGGCCGTGATCGACGACTGCAAGGCGAACGGCGCCCTCGACCCGACGACGATGGGCACCGTGCCCAACGTCGGCCTCATGGCGCAGAAGGCCGAGGAGTACGGCTCGCACGACAAGACCTTCGAGATCGCCGAGGCCGGCACCGTGCGCGTCGTCAACGGCGCAGGCGAGACGGTCCTCTCCCACGAGGTCGAGCAGGGCGACATCTGGCGCGCCTGCCAGACGAAGGACGCCGCCATCCGCGACTGGGTGAAGCTCGCCGTCACGCGCGCGCGCCTCTCGAGCACCCCCGCCGTGTTCTGGCTCGACGAGACCCGCGCGCACGACGCGAACCTCATCGCGAAGATCGAGCGCTACCTGCCCGAGCACGACACGGACGGCCTCGACATCCGCGTCCTCGCGCCCGCCGAGGCGACGACGTTCTCGCTCGAGCGCATCCGCCAGGGTCTCGACACCATCTCGGTGACGGGCAACGTGCTGCGCGACTACAACACCGACCTGTTCCCGATCCTCGAGGTCGGCACGTCGGCGAAGATGCTCTCGATCGTCCCGCTGATGGCGGGCGGCGGCCTCTTCGAGACCGGCGCGGGCGGCTCCGCTCCCAAGCACGTGCAGCAGCTCGTCGAGGAGAACTACCTGCGCTGGGACTCGCTCGGCGAGTTCTTCGCCCTCGCGGCGTCGTTCGAGCACCTCGCCCAGACCACCGACAACGCGCGCGCGCAGGTGCTCGCCGACACGCTCGACGCCGCCACGGGGACGTTCCTCGAGCAGGACCGCTCCCCCGGTCGCAAGCTCGGCACGATCGACAACCGCGGTTCGCACTTCTACCTCGCGCTGTACTGGGCGCAGGAGCTCGCGCGGCAGACGCAGGACGCCGACCTCGCTGCGGCGTTCGCGCCGCTCGCGGAGAAGCTGGCCGCCGACGAGGAGAAGATCGTCGAGGAGCTCCTCGCCGTCCAGGGCAAGCCCGCCGACATCGGCGGCTACTACCGTCCGGACGCCGAGAAGACGGCCGCCGTGATGCGCCCCTCCGCGACGCTCAACGCCGCGATCGACGCGCTCTGACCATCCGCTCGACGACGCCCGCCCCTCGCCGGGGGCGGGCGTCGTCGCATGCCGGGCCGGATGACGCTTTCCGTCGAGCGCACGCGGCGCGCTAGGCTCGCCCTCGGTCCTTCCACCGCAGCCCCGACCTCAGGAGGAACGCCGACGATGGCGCACTTCGATCTCCCCCTCGACCAGCTCCGCACGTACCGGCCCGAGCTCCCCGTGCCCGACGACTTCGACGCCTTCTGGGAGCGCACGCTCGCCGAGTCGCGGGATGCCGCCTGGGCTCCGCGCCTCGAGCCGGTCGACACCGGGCTCACACTCGTCGACGTGCACGACGTCGCGTTCGCGGGCTTCGGCGGCGACACGATCCGCGGCTGGTGGCAGGTGCCCGCCGCGAGCGCGCCCCGTGCGATCGTCGTCGAGTTCGTCGGCTACTCGGGCGGCCGCGGCCCCGCTCACGAGGTGGGCTCGTTCCCGCTCGCGGGATGCGCACGGCTCATCGTCGACACGCGCGGCCAGGGCTGGGGCCACTGGAGCATGGGCGGCGCCACGGCCGACCCGCACGGCAGCGGCTCGCAGGCGCCGGGCGTCATGACGCGCGGCATCGAGAGCCCCGAGACCTACTACTACCGCCGCGCGTTCACCGACGCGGCACTCGCCGTCGACGCCGCTCGCGCGCTCGCACCCGGGCTCCCGGTCTTCGTCGCGGGCGGAAGCCAGGGCGGCGGCCTCTCGATCGCAGCGGCGGCGCTCGCCGGCGACGTGGCGGGCGCCATGCCCGACGTGCCGTTCCTGTGCGACTTCCCGCGCGCGACGACGCTCGTCGACTCGATGCCGTACGGCGAGATCCGCACCTACCTCTCGGCGCACCGCGACCGGATCGACGGCGTCTACCGCACGCTGTCGTACTTCGACGGGGTCACGCTCGCGTCGCGGGCGACGGCTCCCGCGCTGTTCTCGGTCGCGCTCATGGACACGATCTGCCCGCCCTCGACGGTGTTCGGCGCCTTCAACGCGTGGGGTGCAGAGGACAAGGAGATCGAGGTCTATCCGTTCAACAACCACGAGGGCGGGGGCGGCGCGCAGCGCGCGGCGCAGCTGGCGTGGCTCGGGCGTCGCCTCGGCTGACGACACGGCATTCGCCCGCGCCGCCTGGCGTCGCCCGCCGCTGCGCTGTGCCACACTGATCTCGTAAAGCGTTTACCGAGCCGTCGCAGACGACGGCGGGACGGGGGTCGGATGAAGCGGGTGGGCATCCGCGACGTCGCCGTCCTCGCCGGCGTCTCGATCAGCTCGGTCTCGAACGCCCTCAACCGGCCGGAGGCCGTGAGCGATCACGTGCGCACGCGCGTGCACGCCGCCGTCGACCAGCTCGGGTACGTGCCGCTGCGTGCGGCGCAGCAGCTCCGCGCGGGGCGCAGCGGACTCATCGGCATGACCGTCATCAGCATCGGCAACCCCTTCTTCGCCGAGATGCTCGAGGGCGCCGAGGAGGCGACGTCGGCCGCGGGCTACCAGGTCATGCTCGGCAACAGCGACGACAGCGCCCAGCGCGAGAGCAGCTATCTCGAGCTGTTCGAGCAGGCGCACGTGGAGGGCATGCTCATCTCGCCGTTCGGAGACGTCGGGCCCGCGCTCGAGCGCCTGCGCGCGCAGCAGATCCCCGTCGCGCTCGTGGACGGCGTCGACGAGACGGGGCTCACGCCCTCCGTCTCGCTCGACAACGTGCTGGGCGGGCGGATGGCCGTGCAGCACCTCATCGAGCTCGGCCGGCGGCGGATCGCGTTCGTGGGCGCGCGCGAGGAGGTGCGCCAGACGCGCGACCGCCTGCGCGGAGCCGCCGCGGCGGCGCAGGACGCGGGCCTCTCCCTCGACGTGACGCTCAGCGGGCGCACGACTCCGCGAGTAGGCGCCGAGATCGGCGAGCGCATCGCCGCGCTGCCCGCGGCCGAGCGCCCCGACGCGGTGTTCGCCGCCAACGACCAGCTCGCGTGCGGGATCGTCCACGCCCTCGTCTCCGCGGGCATCCGCGTTCCCGGCGAGATCGCCATCGTCGGATACGACGACATCCCATTCGCCTCGATCGCGGCCGTGCCGATCACGTCGGTGCGGCAGCCGGCGCGCGCGATGGGACGCCGCGCCGCGGAGATGCTCGTCGATGCCGTGCGCGGCGCGGCGCCCGCCGCAGCGCCGGCCGAGGTGTTCGCGCCCGAGCTCGTCGTCCGGGCGTCGACGCGCGCCTGACTCCCCGCGCGTCAAAACGTTTCATGTCCTGTCTTGACGGTCGCCGTCGCCGACGCTATGGTGCCCGGGAAGCGCTTTCCTGAAACGTTTCCGTGCGATGAAGCACGACGTCCCCCACGATCGGAGTTGATGTGAAGGGCAGAACCCTGCGCGCCGGCGAGCCCGCCGGCGAACCGACGGATGGCCGGGGGCCGCGCGCGCTGCGCGGCCTCGCGATCGCGACGGCGGCTGCCGTCGCCTTTGGATGCATCGGCGGCGCGAGCGCCGCGCACGCCGCGACGACACCGGCCGACACGGCGGCGGCCGGCCAGCCCGTGCGATTCGACTTCGGCCCCGGCGCCGTGGCCGACGGCTACACGCAGGTCACGGCGGGCTCGGCGTACTCCCCCGCGGCGGGCTTCGGCTTCGCCCCGGGCGCGACGGTGACCGAGACCGACCGCGGCGGCGACCCCCTGAAGGGCGACTTCGCGACGGTGAGCGGCTCGAGCTTCGTCGTCGATCTCGCGAACGTCGACTACACCGTCTCGATCGTCGCCGGCGACACCGGCGGCACGACCGAGATCGCGATCGCGAGCGAGCAGATCCAGAAGGTCCAGACGACCTCGAAGGCCGCGGGCGCCTTCCTCCAGATGAACTACGACATCGCCCTCGTCGACGGGCAGCTGTCGTTCGACTTCACGGGCGCGGCCGCCAACATCAACGCGATCGTCATCACGCCGCAGGCTCCGCGCGAGGCCGCGGCGACGCCCACCGCGTACCTCACCGGCGACTCCACCGTGCAGACGTACGACCCGTACTGGGAGCCGCAGGCCGGCTGGGGTCAGATGATCGACCAGTTCCTCACCGACGCCGTCGCCGTGGACAACCGCTCGATCGGAGGCCGCTCGTCGCGGTCGTTCGTGCAGCAGGGCCGCCTGGACGAGATCCTCCGCGTCGTGCGACCCGACGACTACGTCTTCGTGCAGTTCGGCCACAACGACGCGACCGCGTCCGTGCCCGAGCGGTACACGCCGCCGGACCAGTTCGACGACTACCTCCGCATCTACGTCGAGGGCACTCGCCAGCGCGGGGGCATCCCGGTGCTCGTGACCCCGGTGAACCGGCTCGACGTCGACAGCGAGACGGGGCTCTTCAACGAGAGCTTCCCCGAGTACGTCGCGGTGATGAAGGCCGTCGCCGCAGAGCTCGACGTCCCGCTGGTCGATCTCTCCGCGTCGAGCCGCGCCTACCTCGACGCGATCGGCGCCGAGGCCGCGAAGTCGGTCTTCCTCTACGCCGACCCCGGGGTGTACCCGAACCGCCCGAACGGCGTGCAGGACAACACGCACTTCCAGGAGTACGGTGCGATCCAGATGGCGCGCCTCGTCGCGCAGGGCGTGGCCGAGCTCGGCCTGCCCATCTCGGAGGCGGTCGAGGTCACCTCGCCCTCCGAGCTCCCCGCTGCGGTCACGGGTCTCGCCGTGGCCGGAACCTCGAGCACCTCGGTGTCGCTCGAATGGGACGAGACCGCGGGCGCCGACATCTACCGGATCTACCGCAGCGAGGCCGGAGCCGACGCGTTCACCCTCGCGGCGACATCCACCGTGCCGCAGAAGAGCATCGGCTCGCTCGCGGAGGGCGGCGCGTACGACTTCCGCGTGAGCGCGGTCAACGGACTCGGCGAGGGTCCGTCGAGCGACATCGTGACCGCGACCACCCGCGCCGCGGCGTACCGCTACGACTTCCAGCCGGCCGGCGCCCCCGTCGGCGCGGGCTACACGGAGGTCAACCGCTCCACGGTCTACTCGGCGGAGCGCGGCTACGGCATCGTCGACCCGACGGGGATGATCGACCGCGACCGCGGCGCATCGGCCGGCGACGACGTCGCGCGCGACTTCGTCGCGTACTTCAACGGCAGCTACGAGTTCGCCGTCGACGTGCCCAACGGCGAGTACTCGGCGAGCGTCACGGTCGGCGACCTGCTCGGCACCGTCCGCACGAACGTCGAGATCGAGGGCAGCGACGAGGGCGGCCTGTCGGTCAGCCGCGGCAGCACGACGAAGGCGATCGACGGCATCACGGTGAGCGACGGGCAGCTCAGCACCGTGATCTCGGGAGCGACCGGCCACCTCAACGGCCTCACGCTCACGCCCATCCTCGTCGCCCCCGCGGCGATCCGGCTCGACGACCTCGCATTCGACGGGGCGTCCGCGACGGCCGCGCTGTCCTGGGATGCCGCGCCCGAGGCTGCGGCCTACCGGCTGTACCGGACGACCGACGACGGCACCGTCCTCGTCGGCGAGACGGAGGGCACCTCCTTCGTCGACGAGACGGCGCAGCCCGGCCAGACCGCGACCTACGCCGTCACCACCGTGACCGCGCGGGGCGACGAGTCGGTGCCCTCGGTCGGCGTCGAGGTCGAGGTCATCGACCCGGATGTCGCGGTCCCCGCGGCGCCCACGGGCCTCGCCTACGGCGACGTGCTCAAGAACTCCGTGGCGCTCTCGTGGGACGCGTCCGACGGCGCGCTGTTCTATCTCGTCAGCCGTCAGGACAAGAAGGGCGAGTGGCAGGTCATCGCGCGGGCGGATGAGCCCGCGTACGTCGACGAGGACGTCCTCACGACGATCGCGTACACCTACCGCGTGCAGGCCGTGAACGCGGGCGGGGCGTCCGAGCCCTCCGAGCCCGTCACCACGCCCGCGGTCACGACGCTCGATCGGGCCGCCGAGCGGCTCGATCGCGCCCCCGTGGCCGTCGCGCAGGAGCAGGGCGTCTACGTCGGATGGCGCCTGCTGGGCGACGACGCGCAGGATGCCGCGTTCCACGTCTACCGCGACGGCGAGAGGATCACCGAGGAGCCGATCGTCGACACGACGAACTACCTCGATGCGGCGGGCTCGGCCGACTCGACGTACCGCATCGCGATCGTCGAGGACGGGGTGTCGTTCTGGGCGACCGAGGAGTTCCGGCCGTGGAAGGACGGGCAGTCGCTCGACATCCCCCTGAACAAGCCGGCCGACGCGTACTCGAAGGACGGGCAGCCGTACTCCTACCGCGCCAACGACACGTCGGTCGCGGACCTGGACGGCGACGGCCAGCTCGAGTACGTCGTCAAGTGGGATCCGACGAACTCGCAGGACAACTCGAAGGCCGGCTACACGGGCAACGTCTACCTCGACGCGTACGAGCTCGACGGCACGCAGCTGTGGCGCATCGACCTCGGCATCAACATCCGAGCGGGAGCGCACTACTCGCAGCCGATGGTCTACGACCTGAACTCCGACGGCCGCGCGGAGGTGGTCGTGAAGACCGCCGACGGCACCGAGGACGGCCAGGGCACCGTGATCGGCGACGGCAGCAAGGACTGGCGCAACTCGTCGGGCTACATCCTCACCGGACCCGAGTACCTCACGGTGTTCGAGGGCACGACGGGCCGCGCGATCGACACGATCGACTACGTGCCCGGCCGCGGCGACGTCGCGTCGTGGGGCGACAGCTACGGCAACCGCGTCGATCGCTTCCTCGCGACCGTGGCGTACCTGGACGGCGAGCACCCGAGCGTCGTGTTCTCGCGCGGCTACTACACGCGCGCGGTGATCGCCGCGTTCGACTTCGACGGCGAGAGCCTCAGCCAGCGCTGGGTGTTCGACTCCTCGACGAAGGGCAACGGCGACTACGCGGGTCAGGGCAACCACGCCATGATCTCCGCCGACGTCGACGCCGACGGGAAGGACGAGATCGTCTTCGGATCGGCGACGATCGACGACGACGGAACGGGCCTGTACTCCACGGGTCTCGGCCACGGCGATGCCGAGCACGTGAGCGACTTCGACCCGGCGCGCCCGGGCCTCGAGGTCTACGCCGTGCACGAGGACATGGGCCGGTCCGGCAGCGTGGGCGCGACCTACCGCGACGCGGCGACCGGCGAGGTGCTGTGGTCGGTCCCCGCGACGAAGGACACCGGCCGCGGCGCGATGGCCGACATCGATCCGCGCTACGACGGCGCCGAGGGCTGGAACATCGGCGGCACGGTGGCGTGGGACTCCCGGGTGGGCACCCTGCGCAACGTGTCGGGCGAGGAGATCTCCACGGCCATCCCCGCCGCCAACTTCGTCGCCCAGTGGGACGGCGACCTCCTCAGCGAGATCGTCGACCACGCGTTCGACACGACGACGCGCCTGGGCTCGCCCGTCGTGTCGAAGTGGGACTACGAGAACGGCGTCGAGGTGCCGATCTTCGAGCCGGAGGGCGTCCTGACGAACAACGACACGAAGGGCAACCCCGCTCTCCAGGCCGACCTGTTCGGCGACTGGCGCGAGGAGCTCGTGTACCGCACGACCGACTCGACGGCGCTGCGCATCTTCACGACGACGGACGTCACGGAGCACCGCCTCCGCACCCTGATGTCGGACGCGCAGTACCGCCTCGCCGTCGCGTGGCAGCTCACCGGATACAACCAGCCGCCGCACACGAGCTACTACCTCGGCGAGGGCATGGAGACGCCGGCCGCTCCCCGCCTGGCCTACACGACCGACGCCGCACCGGCCGAGGTCGTGCCCGGGCCGGCGACGGCGGCGCCCGCGAAGGGCGTGCTCTCGACGACGAGCGGATGGGCCTACGGTCTGAAGGACGGCGACTACACCGTCACGATGAACCTGCGGCACGGCCAGAACGCGCACACCATCCGCCTGTTCGAGAACGGCGAGCTCCTCACGGAGGCGCACCTCGCCGACCGCACTCCCGGCGCGCAGGAGTTCTCGTTCGACGTGACGGGCCGCGTGAACGGCACGTACGAGTACACGTGCGAGCTCGTGAACCAGCACGGCACGACCCCGTGCAAGCCGGTCACCGTGAAGGTCGTCGACGCGAACCCCGGCACGGCCGTGCTCTCGCACGACAACCACGACCGCGACGGCGACTACACCGTCACGGCGAACCTCTGGTGGGGCACGAACGCGACGTCGTACCGCCTGTACGAGGACGGGCAGCTCGTCGACGAGCAGGAGCTCACGGCGGCGACGCCGGAGGCCCAGACCGCGTCGACGCACCTGACCGGCCGGGCCGCGGGCGAGCACGTGTACCGCGCCGTGCTCGCGAACGCCGCGGGCGAGACCGAGACGAAGGAGATCCGGGTGACCGTGAAGTGATCCGGCGCCCGGTCGCCGCGAAGTGCGGCGACCGGGCGTCGCTTCGACGCGTTCCGGGGCAGGGCTCGACGAGCCCTGCCCCGTTTCGCGTCGATCCGGAGGCGGGTCGCCGCGAAACGCGGCGAGGCCGGATGGCCCACGACGGCCGTAGCATGGCTGACGTGACCGAGAAATCGCTTCCCCGGCCCGTCCGCATCGACGGATCACACCCCGCCCGCTCGGTCGTCCGCCTGCTGCTGCGGCGGAAGGGGCGGATGGCCGTGGCCGTCGGCGCGTTCGCGCTCAAGGAGATCCCCCTGTGGGCGCTCCCGGTCGTCACGGCCGCCATCGTCGACATCGTCGCGTCGGACGGCGAGGTCATCCACGTGCTCGGCTGGTTCGCGGTCGCGGCGCTCCTGCTGCTGCAGAACTACCCGAACCACATCGTGTACACGCGGATGTTCATGACGGTCGTGCGCGACACCGGGGCCGAGCTGCGCAACGCGCTCGCGCAGCGGCTGCAGAACCTGTCGATCGGCTTCCACACGCGCCAGAGCGCATCGGTCGTGCAGACCAAGGTCGTCCGCGACGTCGAGAACATCGAGGTCATGCTGCAGCAGGTCATGCACCCGCTGCTGTCGGCCGCGATGGTCCTCCTCGGCGCCGTGACGATGACCGCGTTCGTCGTGCCGCAGTTCCTGCCGATCTACCTCCTCGCCGTTCCGCTCGCCGTGCTCATCCGCTGGGGCACCTCCCGCCGCTCGCGCGCGAGCAACGAGCGCTTCCGGCGCGAGGTCGAGGGCTTCTCGGCGCGCGTCGGCGAGATGGCCTCGCTCATCCCGATCACCCGCGCGCACGGGCTCGAGCAGACGGCCGTCACGCGCGTGGCCGCAGGCGCCGACGAGGTGCGGCGCGCGGGCTTCGTGCTCGACCTGCTCAACGGGCGCATCGCGTCGATGTCGTGGGTGGCGATGCAGCTGCTCGGCGCCTCGTGCCTCGTCCTCGCCGCGATGTTCGCGCTGACGGGCATCGTCCCGATCACGCCGGGCGAGGTCGTCATGCTGTCGTCGTACTTCGCGCTCCTCACGCAGGGGATGACGCAGCTCCTGCTCCTCCTCCCCGTCGCCGCGCGCGGGATGGAGTCGGTGCGCTCGATCGCCGAGGTGCTCGAGGAGCCCGACATCGAGGTCAACGAGGGCCGGCGACGTGTCGACGCCGTCGTCGGCGCGATCGCGCTCGAGAACGTGACGCACCGCTATCCGGACGCCGACGTCGATGCGATCCGCGACGTCTCGCTCGACATCCGCCCCGGCGAGACCGTCGCCTTCGTGGGGTCGTCCGGCTCGGGCAAGTCGACCATGCTCAACCTCGTGCTCGGCTTCGTGCGCCCCACGGGCGGTCGCATCCTGCTCGACGGGGCCGACACGCGCGAGCTCGACCTGCGGACCGTCCGCCGTCACGTGTCGGTCGTGCCGCAGGAGTCCGTGCTGTTCGAGGGCACCATCCGGGACAACGTCGCGTACGGGCTGGAGCACGCCGACGACGAGCGCATCCGCGCGGCCCTGCGCGACGCGAACGCGCTCGACTTCGTCGACGCGCTGCCCGACGGATGGCACACGATCGTCGGCGAGCGCGGCGCCCGCCTGTCGGGCGGGCAGCGCCAGCGGATCGCGATCGCCCGCGCGCTCGTACGCGACCCGCGCATCCTCCTGCTCGACGAGGCCACGAGCGCCCTCGACCCCGAGTCGGAGCGACTCGTCAAGGAGGCGCTCGATCGCCTCATGTCGGGGCGGACGACGCTCGTCGTCGCGCACCGGCTGTCGACGGTCCGCAGCGCCGACCGCATCGTCGTCCTCGAGCAGGGCAGGATCGTCGAGCAGGGCGCGCACGATGAGCTCCTCGCGCGCGACGGCCGTTACGCTCGGCTCCACCTGACCCAGGCGCTCTGACCCGCGCGCGGAGCCTCGGCTCGCTCGCGCGGCCGAATCGCGATACCCTGTCGGCAAGCGCTTTCCCACCGGGCGCCCTATGCGAAGGAGCAGCACCATGGCCATCCGCGTCGCCGTCATCGGAACGGGAGCGATCTCCCGCGTGCAGCACCTGCCGAGCCTGCGCGCGCTCGGCGATCGCGTCGAGGTCGTCGCGGTCGCCGATCTGAGCGCCGAGTCCGCGGCGTCGGCCGCGGCCGAGTTCGGCGTCGCGAGTTGGTACACCGACGTCGCCGAGCTGCTCGAGCGCGAGCGCCCCGACCTCGTCACGCTCGCGACGCCGCCGATCGCCCACAAGGAGGCCGCGATCGCCGCTCTCGACGCCGGCGCGTGGGTCCTGTCGGAGAAGCCGCCGACCCTCTCGCTCGCCGACTACGACGAGATCATGGCGCACGAGGGCGAGAACGGCCCCTACGCCGCCTACATCTTCCAGCACCGGTTCGGATCGGCGGCCGAGCGACTCCGCACGCTCATCGCGGAGGGATCGCTCGGCCGGCCGCTGGTCGCGAAGTGCGACACGCTCTGGTACCGCGATCCGTCGTACTTCGCCGTGCCGTGGCGCGCGAAGTGGGCGACCGAGGGCGGCGGCCCGACCATGGGCCACGGCATCCACCAGATGGACATGCTCCTGTCGCTCCTGGGCGAATGGACCGACGTCACGGCCGTCATGTCGACGCTCGCGCGCGAGACCGAGACCGAGGACGTCTCGTTCGCCGTCGTGCGCTTCGCTTCGGGCGCCCTCTGCTCGATCACGAACAGCCTCCTGTCGCCGCGCGAGACGAGCCAGGTGCGCATCGACTTCGAGCACGCGACCGTCGAGGTCGAGCATCTCTACGGCTACGGCAACGCGCACTGGACGTGGACGCCCGCGCCGCACGTCGCCCCCGAGACGGCGGCGGCCTGGGCGCCGACGGACGATGTGCCGAGCTCGACCCACGTGCCGCAGTTCACGCAGTTCGTCGACAGCATGGAGCGCGGCGAGCGGCCCCGCGTGAGCGGCGCGGACGGTCGGCGCGTGATGGAGCTCGCCGCCGGCATGTACAAGTCCGCCCTGACCGGCCGCGCGGTCGCGCGCGACGAGCTCTCCGCCGCCGACCCGTTCTACGCGTCGATGCCCGGCGGCGATCCCGTCGGGGCGACCGCGCGCATCCATGCCGGCACCATCCGAACGGCGCGCGCATGACCGCCTTCGCCCTGCACGAGGAGGAGGCCTCGGTCGTCGTCCGCGCGGGCGGGAGGGAGGTCGCACGATACGTCTTCGCCGAGGACGCCCCGGCATTCGAGGGCCCGAAGCCCTACCTCCACCCGATCCGAGCCCTCTCGGGGGCGCCGCTCACGGGCTTCCGGCCCTGGGACCACCGATGGCACAAGGGCCTGCAGATGACCCTCACCGACGTCTCGGGCCAGAACTTCTGGGGCGGCAACACCTACGTGCACGGGCGCGGCTACATCCCGCTCGACAACGTGGGGCGCATCCGCCACGACCGCTTCCGGGCGCTCTCGGATGGCCCGGCCGCGGTCATCCGCGAGGACCTCACGTGGATCACGGCTTCGGGCGACGCGTGGCTGAGCGAGGCGCGCGAGCACCGGTTCCACACCCTCGACCCCTCGCGTGGGCTCTGGGCGCTCGACATCGCGTCGACGCTGCGGAACACGAGCCAGCGCGAGCTCGTGCTCGGGAGCCCGACGACGAACGGCCGCGAGAACGCGGGCTACTCCGGCCTGTTCCTGCGCCTGACGCGCTCCTTCACGGGCGGCACGGTCGTCGCACCCGACGTCAGCGGCGTCGCCGCCGCCCGTGCGGGCGCCGAGGCCGATGAGCTGATGGGGTCGGAGGCGCCGTGGCTGGCGTTCTCGGGCCTGCACGACGAGATCGACGGGGGCGGGACCGTGCTCGCGTTCGCCGGGCGCTCGAGCGGCTCGCCGGCCATCCGCTGGTTCGTGCGCGCAGAGCCGTTCCCCGTGCTCGCGCCGTCGCCGACCTTCGCCGAGACCGTGGTGCTCGCGCCGGGTGAGGAGCTCGCGCTCGCGCACCGTCTCGCGTTCCTCGACCGCGTCTGGGAGCCCGACGAGGTCGCGGCGCTCGCCCGTGAGCTCGCGCCGTGACATCCGGCTTGTAAAACGTTTCTGACTGCACTAGCGTGCCCGAAGGGAAGCGCTTTCCAACGTGGGAAGCGCGCCCTTCACACAGCGAAGAAGCAGACAGGAGAGCAGCGATGAAGCGACGGCTCATCCGCGTGGCCGCGGTCACGGCGGCGATCGGATCCCTCACCCTGGCGGGATGCGCGAGCTCGGGCTCCGGCTCGACCGAGTACGACCCGGACGAGAAGGTCGAGCTGACCTTCACGTGGTGGGGCAACGACGACCGCGCGCAGCGGTACGAGAAGCTCATCGAGGCATTCAACGAGGAGCACCCGAACATCACCGTCAACGGGTCGTTCACCGACTTCCCGTCGTACTGGGAGAAGCGCCAGACCGAGGCCGCCGGCGGCGGCCTCCCCGACGTGTGGCAGTTCTCCGACACGTACCTGCGTCAGTACGCGCAGAACGGCATGCTCGCCGACCTCAGCGAGTACGCGGAGTACGTGGACACCGCGGCGATCGACGAGGGCCTGCTCGCGACCGGCCAGCTCGACGGCGCGCAGTACTCGCTCCCGCTCGGCTACAGCACGTGGGCCGTCTTCCTCAACGACGACATCCTCGCCGAGCACGGGATCGAGCCCTACCCGGGCGACACGAGCTTCGAGGACTACTCGGCGTGGATGGCCGAGGTCACCGAGGCGACCGGCGGCGCGGTGTACGGCGGCACGGACTACACGCAGCGCATCCAGAACTTCGAGAACGTGCTGCGCGCACAGGGCGGCAACCTCTTCACCGAGGACGGTGAGCTCGGGTTCGACGAGGACGACCTCCGCGCCTTCTGGGAGAGCGGCGCCGCCGACCGCGACGGCGTCGTCGTGCCCCAGCAGAAGCTCGAGGAGCTGAGCCCGGTCTCGGGCTTCGGGGCGAACGTCACGGCGAGCGAGGCGAGCTGGAGCAACTTCGTCGCGGCCTACCTCGCGGACTCCGGCGCATCGAGCATCTCGATGGTCGCGCCGCCCACCGCCGAGGAGGGCGCACAGGACCTCTATCGACAGGCCGGCCTGCAGATGGCCGTGTCGGCGAAGAGCGAGCACCCCGAGGCCGCCGCGATCTTCCTCGACTTCGTCGTGAACAGCCCCGAGGCCGGCGAGATCTTCGGCACGTCGCTCGGCTTCCCCGCGTCCGAGACGAAGCTCGAGGGCGCGACCCTCGAGGGCCCCGACAAGCAGGTGGCGGACTTCCTCGCGTCGGTCGAGGAGCGCATCGGCGACGCTCCGCCCGCGCCCGTCGTGGGCTACGGCTCGCTCGAGCAGAAGTTCTGGGATCTCGGCAAGGAGCTCGGCCTCGGCACCGTCTCGGTGGACGACGCCGTGTCGCAGTTCTTCTCCGAGGCGAAGGTCATCCTCGGCTGATCCGCCCGCCCCTTCCCGCCCTTTGTCACGGTACGGCCACGACACGGGGCGGGAAGGGGCCTCCCCCTTGTGAAACGTTTTTACGCGCGCTAGAGTCTCGGGCAAGCGCTTTCCACCCCATGGCGCCCGCCCGCTCCGGGCATGGACGATGTCGTTCTGAGAGGACAAAGATGTTCCCCACCAAGAGGCTGGCCGCGACGGCGGCCCTCGTCGCGATCGGCGGCCTGACACTCGCCGGCTGCTCCGGCGGCTCCCCCGAGGCCGTCGAGACCGTCGACCCCAACGAGGAGGTCACCCTGACCTTCGCGTTCTGGGGCAACGACGTCCGCGCGGCGCTCTACGAGGAGGCGTTCGCCGCCTTCAACGAGGAATACCCCAACATCACCATCCAGAGCTCGTTCCTCGACTTCCCCGCCTTCTGGGAGAAGCGGCAGACCGAGGCGGCCGGCGGCGGCCTGCCCGACGTCATGCAGTTCGACTACTCGTACCTGCGCCAGTACTCCGAGAACGGCCTGCTGCTCGACCTCACGCCGTACGTCGGTGACATCATCGACGACTCCGCGCTCTCGGAGGAGATCCTCGCGATCGGCCAGGTCGGCGACGGCAACTACGGCATCACGACCTCGACGAACGCGTGGGCGATGTTCCTCAACCCGACCCTCCTCGAGGAGATCGGCGTCGAGGGCTTCGCCGGCGGCACCTGGGAGGACTACAACGCGTGGATGGCCGAGGTCACCGACGCCGCGGAGGCCAAGGGCATCGAGGCGTGGGGCGGCGGCGACTGGACCGGCCGCATCCAGAACTTCGAGCTGCAGATGCGCGCACAGGGCGAGGACCTCTTCACGGAGGACGGCGAGGCGAACTTCACCGAGGACGACCTGCGCGCGTTCTGGGAGCAGGGCTCGGAGATCCGCGAGGACGGCACGACCATCGAGCAGCAGCGCGTCGAGGAGCTGACCCCGCTCGGCGGCTTCGACTCCGCGCTCACGACGAGCGAGCTCGTCTGGGACAACTTCGGCGCGGGCTACCTCGCCAACCTCGGCGAGGGGTACTCGACGCTCGACCTCGTCGCCCCGCCGGTGACCGAGGAGGGCGCGAAGGACCTCTACCTCAAGCCGTCGATGCTGCACGCGATCTCGGCGAACACGGACCACCCCGAGGCGGCCGCGACGCTCGTCGACTTCCTCGTGAACAGCCCGGAGTCGGGTGAGATCTTCGGCACGAACCGCGGCCTGCCCGCATCGCAGACGGCCCTCGAGGCCGCCGAGCTCGACGAGTTCAGCCAGAAGGTCGCCGACTACGAGGCGTCGATCGCCGAGCGCCTCGGCGACGCCCCGCCCGTGCCGATCGTCGGCTACGGCAGCCTCGAGGAGAAGTTCCGCCAGCTCGGCACGGAGCTGAACTTCGGCACCGTCACGGTCGACGAGGCCGTGGACCAGTTCTTCTCCGAGATGGACGTCGCCCTCAACCAGTAACCCCGTGGCGGGGGGGGGGGGGGGGGGGGGGGGGGGGGGGGGGGGGGGGGGGGGGGGGGGGGAGAAGGGGGGGGGGGGGGGGGGGGGGAAGGAGGGGGGGGGGGGGGGCAAGAAGG
>NZ_JBSQBP010000009.1:0-129899 GCF_053851835.1 Microbacterium sp. KNMS | reverse complement strand
CTCCGGAATCCTCTTCGGCATGATCATCATCTTCCTTCCAGACTCGAAAGGAAGCGGCATCAAACCGGGGACGGTTCGGAGAGAGTGCTCGGCCTTGAGGGCGACGACGGCGTTCACCTTGTCCGTCGTTTCTGGTCCATCAAGGCCCGCAATTTTCCCAAGTACGCGTTCTGCGCCCGCAGATACTCGTTCTCACGCCGCAACCGCTCCAGCTCCGACTCCTCAGCCCGCGGCGAGCTCGCCCCGGGTGGGCGGCCTCTCCGCTTCGGCCGTAACGCGTCCTCGCCCTCGTTGCGATACTTCCTCGCCCACGTCTTCAGCAGGACCGGCGAGGTCAACTCCGCCTCTTCCGCCAGCTCCGCCGCCGACTCCCCGGCAAGGAACCGTTCCACCAGGGCGAGCTTGAACTCGAACGAGTACGACGGATCGCCTCGTTTGACCACCAGCGCTCCTCTGCCACGGATCCGCCAACGTTGATAGAGGCGCCTGACCGGATCGCGTGGCGCGCCCAGCAAGGTCGACACCGCCCGATCAGCGAGACCCTCCTCGAACGACGCTACCGCTGCCAACCGCTGCGCCTCAGTGAGAGAACTTCTCGGATGCAAAGAACTGACCCCCAGGAGTCGAGACTGATTTCTCAGTCCAACTCCCGGGGGTCAGTTCATCTCTCGACCGGGGCCTTCCGCTGTGCGCGAGGGGGACTTGAACTGACCTCGACTCCCTCGCGCTGCGAATCTCGACCTAGCGTTCTGCCGCCTAAAATCAACGATCTACGACGTGTGCCCTGTCGATAACTCCACCGGGTACCCCGACCTACAGGTTGCCTAGCACGTTCGTTAGCACTTTTCGGGGTGGGGGCGTCTATGGATGTTGGGATCGGCCGCGGATAGTAGTGATCGTCAGTCCACGTCGTTTCAGCAGCGCCGCCACGCGATCTCGTCTCGACTGACACGCTCAGCCCGTCGCCGTGCCAACACTGCTTGCTCGGTGCGATGCGGAGTCTTCGTCGGCATCGTCCCCGGTCGCGAAGAGCGATCTTCCAGCCCGAGATCGCCCTGGTCACGGTAACGGGTGATCCACCGCGCAACACACTGACGAGAAACGCCCATCGCTGCAGCGATATGAGCTTGAGGCCATCCCCGCCGAGCACGAGCGATGATCAAACAACGGCCATGAACCGTCACACGAGCGTTGCGGTGAGCCGTGTCTTCAGGGAAGAGCCACCGGATGCGACTCCACCGAGGCGGCGACCGGAAAGCCAACCGCGCGCTCCATATGATCGTGGTCGTTAGGCTCAGATACGATGCCCGAACCATCAACTACGTGCAACGTCGGCTCAGCGACTGGCTCTCCAAGAAAGATGTTCTGCGTAGTCTCAAACGCTTCATCGCGCGCGAGGTGTTCCATGACCTCAAAATCGACCTCGGAGCGACTTGACATCTAGTAGCACCGTCCCGGAGGTTCTCCGCTTCCACAACCCCCTCGGCTCCCGGGAACGATCGACGCCGCATGTCGGCGGCCGCGGTCCCGTTCCCCAATGCCGGGGTCACTTCGCCCACCTCGTCTTAACGTTCACGAACTCCCGGATCCCCCAGGCACCGAGCTCACGACCGTACCCGGAGTCCTTGATCCCACCGAACGGCAGCCCGAAGAACGACGCGCTGTTCCCGTTCGCGAACACCCCGCCGAACTCGAGTTCTCTCTGGAAACGAGAGATCTCCTCGTCCTCGCACGTCCAGACGCTCGCGGCCAGGCCGAAGTCGGAGTCGTTCGCAAGCTTGATCGCCTCGTCGACCGACTCCACCCGATAGACGCAGGCGACCGGCCCGAAGCACTCCTCGCGGTAGATGCGCATCTCGGGGGTGACTCCGGTGAGCACGGTCGCCGGGTAGAAGTAGCCCGGCCCCTCCGGCAGCTCGCCCCCGGTGTGCACGGTCGCCCCCTTGTCGATCGCGTCGCTGACCAGTTCATGCGCTTCCGCCCTGACGCTCTCCGTGGCCATCGGTCCGAAGGTCACCGAGTCGTCGAAGGGATCGCCAAAGGTGGTAGCGGCCATGCCTGCGACGAAGGCCTCGAACCACTCATCGTAGACGTCCGTGTGCACGTAGAAGCGCTTCGCGCAGATGCACGACTGACCGCTGTTCTGCGTTCGCGACACGACACCCGAAGCAGCGGCGGTCTGCACGGCGGCCGAGGGCATCACGATGGAGACGTCTGTGCCGCCCAGCTCGAGCACACTCTTCTTCAGGTGCCTACCGGCTGTCGAGGCGACTGCGGCGCCGGCACCCGTGGAACCGGTCAGTGTGACGGCGCGGATCCGCCGATCCGCGAGGAGCTCAGAGGCCGCTGCCCCCTCGATGAGCAGGGTCTGGAACGCCCCGCCCGGAAAGCCGGCGCGCTCGAACAGCTCACCGAGATAGATCGCCGTCTGCGGCACGTTGGAGGCGTGCTTGAGCAGGCCCGTGTTGCCCGCCATGAGCGCGGGGGCCGCGAACCGGATCACCTGCCAATAGGGATAGTTCCACGGCATGACGGCGAGTACCGTGCCGATCGGCTCATAGGTCACCTCCGCCCGAGATGCCCCGACCGACTCGGGCGCTACCGGTGATTCCTCGCGGAGGTACCCCTCGGCGTGATCCGCGTACCAGCGCATGCCGTTCGCGGACTTCGTCACCTCGTACAGCGAGGTGGCGAGGGTCTTCCCCATCTCACGGCTCGCGAGCGCTGCGAGCTCCTCCTTGTCGGCGTCCATGAGGTCGGCCGCCCGATGCATCCACTCCGCCCGCTGGGCGAACGAGGTCTTCCGCATCGTGGTGTTCGCCTCGGCCGCCCGACGCAGCATCTCCTCGACCTGCTGAGGCGTATGCGCCTCGAACTCCCGCTCGATCACGCCGGTCGAGGGGTTCACTGATGCAATTGCCATTTCATTCCTCCTAGTTTCTCGAGCACGAATCGACCCGCCGGGTCACAGTTCGCGTCTCCTGCGCGAGTCGGCGATGAAGTCGCCCTGACGCATGGCGAGCGCGACGATCGTCAGTGTCGGGTTCGCCGCGGCTCCCGATGTGAACACCGAGCCGTCGGAGACGAACAGGTTGGCCACTCCGTGGACCCGTCCTCGCGGGTCGACGACGCCGTCGGCCGGATCGGCGCTCATCCGAGCCGTGCCCAGGTTGTGCCCCGAGGGCATCGCCGGGGCGCGCCAAACGCGCTCGGCCCCGACCGCCCTGAACATCTCCTCGGCGCGCTCAGAGGCGTGGTTGCGCATGGCGACGTCGTTCGGATGGTCGTCGTAGTGCACCTCGGGAGCGGGGAGCCCCCAGCGGTCGGTCAGGTCCTCCGCGAGTGTCACCCTGTTGGTCGGCTGCGGCATGTCCTCGCCGCAGATCCAGCTGGTGGCCGTGTGTGTGTAGGCCTCGACACGAGAAGTGAAATCCCTTCCCCACGCTCCGGGATCCATGAACGTCGTGAACGACGGGAGCCCCTGCGAGATGGTCTCCAGGTAGTAGCCGCCGACGAACCCTCGCGAGGGGTCGTGCCGCGACTCGTCCGAGACGATGCCGGCCATGTTCTCGCCGCGGTACATGTGCACCTCTCGGGGGAACTGCGCGTAGACCAGCCCGGTGGTGTGTCGCATGTAGTGGCGTCCCACGTGGTCCGAGTTGTTGCCGAGACCGTCGGGATGCCCCTTCGTCGCGGAGAGCAGCAGGAGCCGAGGGGTCTCGATGGAGTTGCCCGCCACGGCGACGATGCTGGCACGTTGATGGCGGGTGGTTCCGGATCGCTCGAGGTATTCCACCCCGTCCGCCCTGCCGTCGGCGCCGAGGGTGATCCGTACCGCGTGCGCCTGGGGTCGCAGTTCGAACCGGTCGGTCGCGATCGCCTTCGGTATTTCGCTGACCAGGGGCGTCCACTTCGAGCGGCGTCGGTCGCCCTGCGACGAGAAGCCGTCCTGGATCGTTCCGGGACGTCCGTCGTAGGGCTCCACGTTCGTCGCGTACGGCCCCGTCGCGTAGTGCCGGTACCCGATCCGCTCCGCACCGTTCGCGAGAACACGATACGAGGTGTTGGCGGGCATCGGGGGCCGGCCGCCGCGGGCGGAGACCCCCATTGCGTCCTCCGCCTCGCCGTAGTAGCCGTCGATCTGTTCGAGGTCGAGCGGCCAGTCGGCGAGCGACGCTCCGGTCACATCGCCGTACGTCGACCCGATGCGGAACTCGTGCGCCTTGAATCGCGGGGTCAGCCCGGTCCAGATGAGGGCTGTGCCGCCGACGGCGTGTCCGTTCCAGGCCGGCAGCGCCGGCGAGTCCTTCGCGAGCGTCCAGCTGCCCGTTGCGCGCCGGGGTTCGAGCCATGAGAGCTGCTCGAACGCGATCCGCTCGTCGTCGATGAAGTCCTCGTTGTTGATCCACGGGCCGGATTCGAGCATCACCACGTCGAGGCCGGCCCTGCAGAGCCTCAGCGCGAGGGAGGCGCCGCCCGGCCCGGATCCGATGACGACCGCGACGTCGGAGTCGTCGAGTGCGTACTGCCTCATGACCGCGCCTCCTTCTCTCGCACGGGAAGCGGCCCGATCTCCACGAGCGCCTCCTCCGGTTCTTCGACGCGGGGGTCGGGCAGCCACGGGAGCTCGTCGAAACCCCGGTGTAGGTACCCGCCCAGCGCGTAGGACGGCCCCGGGTAGCCGACGTGCTCCCACACCTCGCGGTCGTCGTACAGGTAGAAGCAGACGCGGCTCTGCAGCACGGCGAAGAACGGCTCCGCCTGCCGGCGCATGAGCCAGGAGGTCCTGGATTCGAGGGAGCTCTCGGAGATCGCGCCGAGATCCCGTTCAGCGTCGACCATGCCTCTCTGCAGCAGCTCGGCGAGCTCGGGATCGAGCATCGCCTCGGCGACGATACGCGCCGCCGTCCGTTCATAGGGGGCATCGGCGATCCGGTCGTGGGGATAGAGGGCTCGAGCCAGCGCGACGAGAGACGGCAGCGAGGCGACCGCTGGCAAGGCGGTGAAGTGGTTGTTCATACGGATCATTCCTGTTTGAGAGTGTCGGTGGGCCGCCCGCGCGGACGGCCCACCGGTGTGCGTCGTTACATCTCGCGGTTCTGCCACGGCCCGGGGAAGCTCGGCAGGTCTTCGCCGCCGAAGGAGGCCGAGTGCGAATCGGGCATGCCCTCGTTGATGCTGAGGGTCTCCTCGAGCTCGTCGCTCGTGATCGGCACCTGCGGCACCACCCAGTCCTCGGGGATCTCATTGCCCTGCCAGAGCTCCGAGAGCGCGAGGATCGCCGTGCGCCACTGGAATGCCGAGTAGACGCTCGCGAATCCGTCGATCCCGCGCTCATCCCAGGCTCGGAGGTAGGACATGTTGTCCTCGCCGGTGACGATCGGCACATCTACCCCGGCGTCCTCGAACGCCTCGATGGCCGGCACCGACTGGTCCCCCAGATCCACCCACACCGCATCGATCTCGCCCTTGGCGATCTCGTCGGTGAGCGCCTTCTTGATCTCCGCGGGCTCGGCGCCAGTGAGGTAGTCGGTGTACTCGATCCCGGCGTCGTCGAAGATCTTCTGCGCGGCCGCCCATCGCGACTCGAACACGTCGACGCCCGGGGCCGTGCGCAACGCGACGACCCGGCCGCCGTCCGACAGCCGATCGGCGATGAACCCGGCGGAGTCCATGCCCCACGCCATGCCGCCGACGGAGTGGATAAAGGTCGTCGGGCAGTCGCTGTTCACCTTCCGGTCGAAGACGATCACCGGCTTCCCCGTCTCGCAGGCCCGTTCGACGGCGGCCGTCGTAGCGTCCGGCGAGTACGGCGAGATGATGAACCCGTCGCAGTCTCCCTCGTTCACGAAGTAGTCGATGTCGGCCACCTGCGTGTCGTCGGAGTCCTGCGCGTCTCGGGTCTCCATCTCGGAGACGATTCCGGATTCCTGGAGCACCTTCGCCTGCTCGTTCATCGTGATCCAGCCGGTCTGTCGCCAGGTGTTGCTCAAGGACGCGTTCGCGAAGCAGACCTTGCCGGGCCCCTCGATCTGGTACTCGCCCGCCGGCACCATGTCTCCGGGAAGGTACTGGAGGTACGGCTTCGCGGGATCCCCCTCGAAGTCCGCGTTCCGCTGCTCGTCCTCGAGGTCGAACTGAGCCTGGTCGAACCAGGTGCTCTGCCCCTCGGCCCCTCCGTCGTCGAAGGTGTTGCCGCCCGGCGCGCAGGCCGCGAGGGAGAGCGCGAGTAGCACCGCGCCTCCGGAGGCCAGCGGTCTCATGCGTCGTTGCATCATTTTCCTTTCAATCGGTGGAGGCCGGGGCGGACTGCCCGTCCCGGTGCTCCGGGGTCGCCTGGGTGGAGTCCGAGAGAATCCGGTTGCGCCTGAACTGACGTCGAGTGAAGAGCCTCGGTCCTGCGGCGATCATCGCCGCCAGGATGATGGCGCCCTGGACCGTCGGGCGCCAGGTTGCGGCGATCCCGACGAAGTTGAGCAGCGTGAACAGGCTCTCCAGCACGAATGCTCCGGCGACCGCGGAGAGCAGCCAGCCCCGACCGCCGCCGAGCACGACGCCGGCGATCACACAAGCGGTGATCGCCGTGAACTCGTATCCTGCACCAACGGACGGGTGCACCCCCGCGTAGCCGACCAGCAGGATCGCCGCGACCGTCGCCGCGAACGCGGAGATGATGTACGCGCGCGTCTGCAGCCACCACACACGGGTGCCGGTGAGTCGCG
This sequence comes from Microbacterium sp. KNMS, assembly GCF_053851835.1. Classification (NCBI taxonomy): domain Bacteria; kingdom Bacillati; phylum Actinomycetota; class Actinomycetes; order Micrococcales; family Microbacteriaceae; genus Microbacterium; species Microbacterium sp. KNMS. The sequence continues at coordinate 123,177 of NZ_JBSQBP010000009.1, read as the reverse complement.
CCACTTGCGCGTTCGCCCCCGACAGCAGCAGCAGGCGGCCGAACGGCCTCCGCGTCAGCCACGCGGCGAGCAGCACGGTCACGACCAGCACCAGCACCGCCCATGGCAGATACCCCAGCACGGGGAGCTCGATCCCGCCGCGCCCAACGACCCTGAACTCGTCGACCGGATTCTGCCCGGCCGAACCGCCCGTCGAATAGAAGGCCAGGCCCGAGAGCACGAGCATCATCCCGAGCGTCGTGATGAAGCCCGGCACGCGCAGAAGCGTGGTGACGAGGCCGTTCACGAGCCCCACGACCAGGGCGATGCCGAACATCAGCAGCAGGGTCGGAAGGATCCGGGCCGGGTCGTCGGACATCATCGTTCCCGCCAGCACCACCTGCACGCCGATGACCGCCCCCATCGAGAGGTCAAATTCTCCCGACACCAGGACGAAGTACTGGCCGATCGCGACGATGGCGACGGGGGCCATCCGCGCGATGAACCGGAGGAACTGGCCGGGCTCGCCGAGCTGGGGGTTGTAGAGGACGATCGCGATGAGCAGCACCGCCAGGATCACCCAGACGAATCCGCCCGGGGTGACGAGCGCGGCGCGGACCCGGGCGAGCAGGGGTGCACGCCCGGATGTGTACCGCGACTTCCCGGATGCGTTCACCTGGATGCTCTGAGTCATTTCACGGCTCCTTCCGCGGGAGCGGTTCTCGTCGCCCCGAAGCGTCTTCCCCTAGTCACCGAGACGCGGCGCGCGTAGAGCGCCACGGCGGCGATGATCACCACGCCGCGCACGACGTCCTTGAGGAAGGGGTTGATCTGGAGAATGCCCATTGCAGCATCGACGACGGCGAAGATCAGGATCCCTCCGAGCGTGCCCCAGAGCGTACCCCGCCCTCCCGCGAGGGTTGTGCCGCCGAGCACCACCGCCGCGATCGAGAGGAGGTCGTATCCTCCCTGGGCTCCGGCGGTCGGGCTTCCGACGCCGAGGCGCGCGACGATGACCAGACCGGCCAACCCGGCGCAGAGTCCGGAGAGGGCATGCGCCGTGAGCATCGGCATCGCTGGCCGGATGCCCGAGGTGCGGGTGACCTCGTGGTCGCCTCCCACCGCCAGGATGTGCATGCCGAGTCGCGTTCTCGACGTCAAGAGGAACGCGAGCACCAGGCAGAGCAGCATGAGCAGGGTCGACGCCGGGATCGGGCCGACGCCGGCGACCCCGAACGCTGCCAGCTCGGAGCTCGCCCTGCCCGTCGTGCCGCGGTAGTTGGTGGCGAGATATCCCGCAACCACCAACCCCACCCCGAGGGAGGCGATGAATCCGCTGAGCCGCAGGTAGCCGACGAGGACGCCGGTGACTGCGCCGACGACGGTCGTCGTGAGCAGCGCCGTGAGGATGCCGGGCACGGTCTGACCGGATTCGCCTCCCATCACCCCAGCGGCGAGCACGCTCGAGAGGCTCACGAGATACGCCACCGAAAGGTCGAGGCTCCCGACCATGACGACGAGCGTCTGCCCGATCGCGACCAGCCCGAGAACCGCGATGCTGGTCATGAGCACCGTGAGGTTGCCCGGCGTCAAGAGGTTGCGCCCGGTGGACCCGACCACCATCGCTGCGGCGGCCACGACCACCAGCAGTACCGCGTACACGCCGATCGTGGTCCCGTGGCGCCCGCGGAGGACCGCCCTGACCCCCGTCCCGCTCACGGCAGCCTCACCGCCCCGGTCGCGAGCGAGGCTATGGATTCTTCGGTGGCCCGCTCAGCCGTCTCCCCCTCAGAGAGATCGCCGACGATCGTCCCGTCCCGCATGACGAGGACCCGATCGCTCATGCCGATAACCTCGGGCAGTTCGGAGGACACCATCACGATGCCGTGCCCCTCCCCCGTCAGTCGGCGCATGAGCTCGTAGATGGTGCGTTTCGCCCCCACGTCGACGCCCCTCGTCGGTTCGTCCAGCAGGATGATCGAGGGCTCCATGAGCAGCCACTTCGCGAGCACGACCTTCTGCTGATTGCCTCCCGACAGGTACCGGATGATCTGCTCGGGGCCGCGCGCCGACACGTCCATGCTCTCGAGCAGCGGGCCGATCCTCTGCTTCGTCGACCGCCACCCCGCGGGCTTCCGGGACCAGGCGACGGCCATCGCGTTGTCCTCGATGGAGTGATCTAGGGCAAGGCCTGAATGCTTCCGATCCTCGGTAATGAAGGCGACCCCGGAGTCGATCGCCTGGGCGGGGGTGCGGGCCCTCCACCGCTCCTGTCTCATCCACATGCGGCCGCGGGTGAAGGGGGCCACCCCCGCGATCGCCTCGAGCAACTCCGTGCGCCCGGATCCCTGCAGGCCTGCGATGCCGAGGATCTCTCCGGCGTGCAGTGTGAGGTCGATGCCGTCGACCTGCTCGTTGCCCCCGCCGGAGATCGTCAGCAGTTCGTCGTTGTGCCCTCCCGACTCCTTCGGAGGGAAGAACACCGATAGGGGCCGCCCGACCATGAGGCGCACGACCTCGGACTCGTCGGTGTCCTCCGCTCCCAGCGTTCGGACCAGACGACCGTCCTTCAGCACCGTGATGCGATCGCACAGCTCGAAGATCTCCCGCATCCTGTGGGAGACGTAGAGCACCGCAACTCCCTGGTCGGTCAGCCTGCGAACGATCGTGAAGAGCAGTTCGACCTCGTGCTCCGCAAGAGCCGCGGTCGGCTCGTCCATCGAGATGATGCGCGGTTCGTAGCTCAGCGCCTTCGCGATCTCCACGATCTGCTGCTGCGCCACAGAGAGCGTTCCCACGAGCGCGGTCGAGGAGATGCCCTCCACGCCGATGTCTGTGAGCAGCTCCGCCGCCTGTCGCTCCATGCCCGAGACGTCGACGAAGCCGAACCGCTGCGGCTCCCTGCCGAGGAAGATGTTCTCGGCCACCGTGCGGTCGGGCAGCAGGTTGAGCTCCTGGTAGACCGTCGAGATCCCCGCGGCGTAGGCGTCGACGGGCGCCGAGAACGAGACCTGCTCCCCGTCGATCCGCATCGTGCCCGAATCGGCGTGCTGCGCCCCGGCGAGAATCTTCATCAGCGTCGACTTCCCGGCCCCGTTCTCACCGACGAGGCCGTGCACCTCCCCCGCCTCGATGGTGAGATCCACGTCCGTGAGTGCCGGGTAGCCGAAGAAGCTCTTCGACAGCCCCTGCGCTTCGAATGTGTGCATCATCGCACTCCACTTCACTGAGTGTTGGGAAACGCTTTCCCTATTGCCTGTGCTGCACAGATTACGGAGGCGCGGAGGGCAATGTCAAGGATTATCGATAATCGGTAGTAAGAATCGGAGTCACCTTATGATGGGCCGTACGGGTCGCCAGCGGTGACGCCTTCGCCGCACCTCGTTCGGTCGATCCACCCCAGCAGCTGAGGAGCAGCGAATGAGCACAGGTTCGTCAGAGCCCCCCGAGACCCCGCTGGATCGGCAGACGCTGTCCACCCGTGTGCGCGACTTCCTGCTCGTCGAGATCGCGAACGGTCGACTCGCGCCGGGAACCCCGCTGCGAGAGCTCGAGATCGCCAGGCGACTCGGGACGAGTCAGTCCCCCGTGCGAGAGGCCTTCCGAGAGCTCGTCGCCCTCGGTCTCCTCGAGACCCGGACCCACGTGGGAACTCGGGTCCGCAAGGTGGACGAGCAGGATCTCTCCGAGGCGGTGCCCGTTCGAGCCGTTCTCGAGGGGCTCGCTGCACGCCTGGCCGCACCGCGCGTGGCCGCGGATCCCGAACCGCTCACCATCGCTTTCGATCGCATGGTCGGTGTCGCCGACGACGGCGACAGGCTCGCGTACGCCAACGCGTCGACGCAGTTCCACAGGGAGATCGTGAAGGCCGCCGGTAACGGCTCCCTCCTGCGCGCGTGGAGCGCGCTCGGGATCGAGGTCCTGACGATCATGACGATGTTGACCACCGAGGAGACGCTGCACGCCGCGGCGGAGAGCCACCGGCCGCTCCTCGAGGCGCTGAGCGAGGGCGACATCGAACGGTCCGTCGAGATGGTGACCGAACACGTGGCAGCATACGTCCCCGGGTACTCCGCGGCTCTCCCTGACGACGGGCCAGGCCTCGCCGTCCGGGAGGCGGAGCTCCGATAGCGGCCCCGGATCAGCCCAGTCACTCCGCCGGCATCTCCCCACCGCGGGTGAGCGCGCGTCGCGGCTCCGCCATGGCGCGCTCAGCGCTTCCCACGATGTCCATGAGCGAGAGCACAGCGGCGATCCCCTCGGTGCTCGCCTCAGAATCGACGCGGCCGGGAACTTTCCCCCGACCTGACTGGCCGTCGCACGATCCCTCCCCCGTGATCACCAGGTCCGCTCCGACCGGGGCCCGATCGAACCCCATCAGCCGGCCGATCTCCGCTGCGCCGGGAACCAGTTCGGCACCCCAGGCGAGCAGACCGAATCCCGCACCCCCGGCCGCTCCGCTCCCCTCCGCATCGGCGCGGATCGGCCTATCAGAAGCTCCCGACAGGGGCTCCGCGTAGTGCGCGAGCGCACGGTCGACCCGCTCGATTTGGTCGGCGCGAAGCCCCTTCTGCGGGCCGAACACCGCCGCAGCGCCCGCCGGGCTGACGAGCGGATTCGTCACGTCGGTGACCACCAGCGTCTCCACCGCCGGCCGCAGCCCGCTCAAGTCGACGCCGGAGAGGCTCTCGCGCCCCCGCGCACCGAGCGGGATCCGCTCGCCGGCCCCGTCGAGGAAGTCCACCCCCAGCGCCCGCAGCAGCCCGCTGCCGCCGTCGGTGGATGCGCTCGACCCGATGCCGACGATCGGTCGCGACACCCCGGCGTCCACCGCAGCGGCGATCGCCGGCCCGAATCCGAGGGTGTTCGCATCCAACGGGCGCGGAGCGTCGAGCAGTTCGATGCCGGAGGTCGAGGCGACCTCGACGACCGCGCTGCCCCCCTGGGGCCCCTGGGCCGGCCGGCACCAGCAGCCAATTGGCGTCGACGGGCTCGTCCATCGGACCGGTCACCGTAACGGGCATCCGCTTCGCCTCGCCGACGGCGGCCGCGAACGCGTCGAGCGTCCCCTCGCCCCCGTCGGCCATCGGGAGGCGAGTCAGCTCGGCGCCCGGGGCCGCCTCCGCCCACCCCGCGGCGAGCGCGGGCACCGCGTCCGCAGCGGAGATCGTGCCCTTGAAACCGTCTGTGGCCAGAAGAACTCGCATCACTCCACTTTCGGTGTACTGCCTCGTACGACCACCTGCAGTTCGGGGCGCGGGCGCTTCATCCCTCGCAACCAGACGAAACGCCTCGTATCCGATCTCCTCGAGCGGCACGTGCACCGTCGTGAGCCCCGGGCTGACGTCGTGAGCCCCTGGGATGTCGTCGAACCCGCAGAAGGCGAGATCCCGCCCCACGGCGAGGCCAGCGTCGCGGGCGGCCGTCATCGCGCCGATGGCGATCACGTCGCTCATCCCGAAGACGAGCGTCCCCGCGGAGACTCTGTTGGAGACGGCCTGCTCCATCAGCGCCGCGCCCGTCTCACGGGCGAAGTCGCCGCGATAGCCCCGCTCGACCGCTCCGCCGTCCCGCCGAAGCCCTCGCCGAACCCCGACAGGCGATCGGCGGAGGTGCGCACACCTCCCGCGGCCACGAGCGCGATGGCCCTCCGGTATCCGAGGCCCGCCATCCGCGCCCCGATCGCACGCGCTCCACCGAAGTTGTCGATCAGGATCCGCGGCTCTCGCTGCCCGCCGAACGCAGCGACGCCGCCGCCCAGCTTCTCCAGCGCGTCGAACTCCCCCTCCAGTTCGGCGTCCTCGCCACTCGCACGCGATGAGGCGAGGATCACGCCGCGGGGCCTCTGCCCGCGCAGGGCGCGGACCATCCTCGCCTCGCACTGCAGATCGCGGCCGGGTCACCGCGATGGTCACGATGAGGTTCTCGGCCTCCGCGCCGCGGACCACCCCCGCCGCGATCATCCCGAAGTAGGGGGTCGGCGATGTCCGCGATGGTCGGAGAGGTGCCCCTGGCCGTCGTCTGGGCCGCGATGTTCGCAGTGTACCCCAGCGCTGTTCCTCACCTGGAACGAGCAGGAGCTGAAAGACGAGCTGTTCCCGCTGTGGCGGCTCATCGCCTACACGGGCATGCGCCGTAGCGAAGCCCTCGCGTTGAAGTGGATCGACGTCAACACGAAGGCGATGCGGGTCAGCATCCGCCGCGCGGTCGATACCGATGACTGGACGAAGTCCAAGCCCCCCGAAGACCGGCCACGCTCGGGTGATCGACGTGGAGGAGGACACCTTGAAAGTGCTCGCGTCCTACAAGGTCGCCCGCGCGGGACTCTCGTTCACGCTCGCGAAGGCCGACGCCTACATCTTCGGAGACGACGACGGGAAGCTGCGCTCACCCGACGCGATGACGAGCCGCTGGGATCGCCGCATGAACTGGCTCACCAAGAAGTACGACACCATGCACCGGGTCACGATCACGGGCTGCGTCACTCGCACCCGACGCTGCTGCTCGAACTCGGGGAGCACCCCAAGGTCGTCCAAGAGCGGTTGGGGCACTCAACGATCACCACGACGATAAACATCTACTCCCACGTCACCCCGACCATGCAACGGTCGGCCGTGACCCGCTTCGCCGCCCACCCCGGCAAGGCTTAGCACTTCTCCTAGCACTTCCGACGCGAAAGACCCCCAACCCGGAGAACTCAATCCCAGGTCGGGGGCCATTGCATTCGCGTGCGCGAGGGGGGACTTGAACCCCCACGCCCTAATACGGGCACTAGCACCTCAAGCTAGCGCGTCTACCTATTCCGCCACCCGCGCATTGGGTGTGATCCGTTCTCCGGAGCTTCTCACTCCGTTTCCCGAACCGAGAGACAACATTACCACCCCTCCGGGATCCCGACGAACCGGGGCGCACCCCGGGCGCGTCACCCGAGCGACACGCCGAACAGGAGACCGAGCAGATAGGTCACGGCGGCCGCCCCGAAGCCGATGCCGAGCTGCCGCAGGCCGCGCCGCAGCGGCGATCCCCCGGACAGGAGGCCGACCGTCGCACCGGTCAGCATGAGCGCGATCCCGACGAGCACGAGGGCGAGCAGCACCGCGGGCAGTCCACCGAGCCCGAGCAGCCACGGCAGGACCGGGATGATCGCACCCGACGCGAAGAAGAGGAAGCTCGAGAGCGCGGCGCGCCACGCCCCGCCGACGACCTCGTGGGCGTCGCCGTGCCGCGCGCGAGCGGGCATGCTGCCGCGCTTCGCATCCTCGATGACGGTGCGCGCGCGCTCGAGCGCCTCCTGCTCGCCGAGGCCGCGCGCCCGGTAGACGAGCGCGAGCTCGTTCGCCTCGAGGTCGAGATCGGGCAGACCCCCGTCCGCGTAGCCGCTCGGCTCCGTCGAGTCGAGCAGCTCGCGCTGCGAGCGGACCGACACGAACTCCCCGGCGCCCATGGAGAGCGCCCCGGCGAGGAGCCCCGCGATGCCGCTCAGCAGCACGAACTCGGGGGCGACCCCGGCCGCTCCGATCCCGAGGACCAGGGCGAAGTTGCTGACGAGCCCGTCGTTGGCGCCGAAGACGGCTGCGCGGAACGTGCCGGACAGCCGACGACGCCCCTTCGCGGCGAGGCCGCGCACGACCTCGTGGTGGATCTTCTCGTCGGCGCGCATCGCCGCGGTCGCCGACGGCTCGCTGTCGTAGGGCGAGCGCGCCTCGGCGTTCTGCGCGAGAGCGAGGACGAACACCGAGCCGAAGCGCCCGGCCATCCACCCGAGCAGACGCGTGCGCACGCTCGCGGACGGCAGCTTCGCCGGCTCGCCGCCCAGCAGCTCCACCCAGTGCGCCTCATGGCGCCCCTCGGCCTCCGCGAGGGCGAGGAGGATCTCCCTCTCCTCACCCGAGCGCCGCCGCGCGAGCTGCTCGTAGACGGCGGCCTCCGCGCGCTCGTCGACGAGGTACTGCGCCCACCTGCGGCGGTCTGCGGGGGTCGGGGCGAGCGGATGGTCGGAGGGCGCGGCCAACGTCGGGCTCCTTCGTGGAGAGGTGAGGGGGATGCCTCCACGCTAGTTCGCGGCTCGCCGCGTCACCGCGTCAGGACGCGGATTGACAGCATTTCGGAGCGCCGAACGAGCCTCAGCTGTGCACGCGCCGGCGGAGCGTGTCGATGCGCTTCTGGAGCTGCGCGACGGTCGCCTGCGCGACGGCCGGACCCCCGCACGTCTTCCGGAGCCAGGCGTGGATCGCGCCATGCGGCTCGCCCGACTGGCGCGCGTAGACGCCCACGAGGCTGTTCAGCAGCTGGCGCTGCTCCTTGAGGGTGCGGTGCAGCGGAGCGGGGAGGGTCGTCTCCTCCCCCGTCGACTGCGTGCGCGCCTCGCGCGCCTCCCGGTGCTTCGACTGGCGGCTCTGCCGCTGCATGAGCAGCTCGTGCACGTGCTCGGGCTCGAGCAGGCCGGGCAGCCCGATGAACTCGAGCTCCTCGTCGGTTCCCGGTTCCGCGAGCTGCCCGAACTGCTGCCCCTCGAATACGACGCTGTCGAAGTGCGCGACGGAGCCGAGCGACTGGAACTCGAACTCCTGCGTGAGCGCGTCGGACGCCTTGTCGCCGCGCTCCGCCGCCTCGAGCAGCGCGTCGTCGAGCCCGTCCTCGTCCTTCTCGCCGCGGTCGAGGACGTGGTCGCGCTGCCGCTCCATCTCGGTCGCGAGGGCCATGAGCACGGGGATGTTCGGCAGGAAGACGCTCGCGGCCTCTCCCCTGCGGCGAGCGCGCACGAAGCGCCCGATCGCCTGCGCGAAGAACAGCGGGGTCGACGACGACGTCGCGTAGACCCCGACCGCGAGCCGCGGCACGTCGACGCCCTCCGACACCATCCGCACCGCGACCATCCAGCGCGTGGTGTTCGCGGAGAACTGCTCGATGCGGCTCGATGCCTCGGCCTCGTCGGAGAGCACGACCGTCGGGCGCTGGCCCGTGATCTCATGCAGGATCTTCGCGTACGCGCGGGCGTTCGTCTGGTCGGTGGCGATGACGAGGCCGCCGGCATCGGGCACGTGGTGCCGGATCTCGGTGAGCCGCTTGTCCGCGGAGCGCAGGACAGCGGGCATCCAGTCGCCGTTCGGATCGAGCGCCGTCCGCCACGCCTGCGACGTGATGTCCTTCGTGTTGTCCTGGCCCAGATGCGCCTCGAGCTCGTCTCCGGCCTTCGTGCGCCAGGTCATGTGGCCCGAGTAGACGTGGAAGAGCACGGGGCGCACGACGCCGTCGGCGAGCGCGCGGCCGTATCCGTAGCTGTAGTCGGTGATCGAGGTGCGCAGGCCCTGCGCGTCGGGCGCGTACTCGACGAACGGGATGGGCGCCTCATCGCTGCGGAACGGCGTTCCGCTGAGGGAGAGGCGCCGGACCGCGGGCGTGTACGCCTCGCGGATGCCGTCGCCCCAGCTGAGGGCGTCACCGCCGTGATGCACCTCGTCGAGGATGACGAGCGTGCGCGCGCTCTTCGTGAGCTCGCGATGCACCTCGGGCTTCATCGCGACCTGTGCATAGGTCACGACGACCCCGTGATAGTGGCGCGCCGGCTGCCAGTGGCTGTTCTTGAACTCGGGATCGAGGCGGATGCTCACGCGCGCCGCGGCGTCGGCCCACTGCGTCTTGAGGTGCTCGGTCGGGCACACGACGATGATCCGATCGACCTCGCCGCGATGGCGCAGCTCGTTCGCGAGGGTCAGCGCGAAGGTCGTCTTGCCGGCGCCGGGGGTGGCGGCGACGAGGAAGTCACGGCGGTCGGGCTGCGCGAAGTAGATGTCGAGCGCCTCCTGCTGCCACGCGCGCAGCTTGCCCGCCGTCCCCCAGGGAGCTCTCTGCGGATAGGACGGACTCAGCACGGGGATCAACCCTAGACGGTGCCGCGGACACGATCTCCAGCGTTCGTCGAGACTAGCCCCGGGCGCCGAAACCGGTGCGGGGTGCGCTGGTCTCGACGACCGGGACTAGTCTCGATAGGCGCGGGCGAGGCACGGAGGCGAGGGACCATGGCGACGGGCGACGAGACGCGGATGGCGGCGGCCGACAACGAGGGAGTCCACCCCTGGCGGCGCTATGTCGCGCTCGGCGACTCGTTCACCGAGGGGATCGGCGACCCGGATCCTGCGGCTCCGGGCGGCCACCGCGGATGGGCGGATCGCGTCGCCGAGGTGCTGGCGACGCAGGTCGACGACTTCGCCTACGCCAACCTCGCCGTGCGCGGGCGCCTCATCGGCCAGATCGTCGACGAGCAGGTCGAGCCGGCGATCGCGCTGCGCCCCGACCTCGTGACGTTCTGCGCGGGCGGCAACGACGTCATCCGCCCCGGCACCGATCCCGACGCGATCGCCGCCCAGTTCGAGGCAGCCGTCGAGCGCCTGGGCTCTCAGGGCGCGACGATCGTCGTCTTCACCGGGATCGACGTCGCCTGGACGCCGGTCTTCCGACCGTTCCGCGGCAAGATCGCGATCTACAACGAGAACATCCGGGCGATCGCCGACCGCCACGACTGCGTCGTCGCCGACCAGTGGGCGCTCAAGGAGATCCAGGATCCGCGCTTCTTCGCGGCCGACCGGCTGCACATGAACCCGCTCGGGCACCACGAGGTCGCCCGCATGGTGCTGCGCGCGCTCAACGTCCCGAACGACCTGCAGCCGCTCCAGCCCGACCCGCGGCCCGCGACCTCCTGGCGCGCGGCGCGGCAGAACGATCTCGTGTGGGCCCGCAGCCACCTCGTCCCGTGGGTGCTGCGGCGGCTCCGCCATCAGTCCTCGGGAGACTTCGTCTCGGCGAAGCGCCCGCAGCCCGGCCCGGTCTCGATCGCGGAGGACTGACCGTCAGCCCGCGGGCGGGTGCTGCAGCGCCCACAGCGCGACTGCCGCCGCCGATGCGACGTTGAGCGAGTCGACGCCGCCCGCCATGGGGATCGTCACGACGGTGTCGGCCGCGGCGAGCGCGCGACGGCTGAGCCCGTCGCCCTCGGAGCCCATGGCGAACGCGACCCGCTCCGGGCGGCGGGCGGCGAAGGCATCGAGCGGCACCGCGTCGTCGGCGAGCGCCATGGCTGCCAGGTGAAAGCCCGACGCGGTGAGCAACTCGCGCGCGCCCACGCCCTCCCGAGGCGCCCACTCCGGCAGCCGCGTCCAGGGCACCTGGAACACGGTTCCCATACTCACCCGCACGCTGCGACGGTAGAGGGGGTCCGCGCACCGCGGCGTCACGAGCACGGCGTCCGCACCGAGACCTGCGGCCGCGCGGAACGCGGCGCCCACGTTGGTGTGGTCGACGATGTCCTCGAGCACGAGCACTGTCCTCGCGTGAGCGAGCACCTCCGCGACCGCGGGCGGCTCAGGACGCTGCATGGCCGCGAGCATGCCCCGGTGCACCGCGAACCCCGTCACCTGCTCGGCGACCTCGTCGGGGACGACGTACACCGGGACTTCCCGATCGCCCACGAGCCGCTCGACGTCCGGAAGCCACTTGCGCGCCGTGAGCACCGACCGCGGCGCGTGGCCCGCGGCGAGCGCACGGCCGAGCACCTTCGCGGACTCGGCCATGTAGAGGCCGCGCTCGGGCTCGCTGACGCGGCGCAGCGCCACGTCGGTGAGGTCGCGGTAGTCGGCGAGGCGCTCGTCGGCGGGGTCGTCGATCGGCTGCAGGATCATCCGTCCATCGTCCCATCCGGGCGCGGGATGAGCCGTCCGTAACCTCCGCGAAAGACAGCGCGCCTAGACTCGGCCACGAGGAGGCTCCATGGTTCTCACCGAGCGGATCGACGCGGGCGCGGCCGCCGGCGTCCGACAGGCGATCGAGGTGCTCGCCGGGCGCCGCATCGCCGTGCTGACCGGTGCCGGCGTGTCGACGGACTCCGGCATCCCCGACTACCGCGGCGAGGGTGCGCCCCGCCGCACGCCGATGACGGCGCAGACGTTCCTCTCCGACGAGGCGGCGCGGCGGCGCTACTGGGTCGGATCGCACCTCGGCTGGAAGGCGTTCGCGGCCGCCGAGCCCAACGCGGGGCACGCCGCGATCGCCGCTCTCGAGCGCACGGGCGTCGCCACGGGCGTCGTCACCCAGAACGTCGACGGGCTCCACCTGCGCGCGGGATCGCGCAGGGTCGTCGAGCTGCACGGCACGATGCGCCGGGTTCTCTGCACGCACTGCGGGCAGGTGTTCGACCGCCGCGACGTCGGCGAGCGCCTCGAGCGGGAGAACCCCTGGATCACGGTGCCGGACCGCGTGCAGCTCGGGCCGGACGGCGATGTCCTCCCCGCGTCGTCGGAGGGCTTCGTCGTCCCGGACTGCACGGTGTGCGGAGGCGTCCTGAAGCCCGAGGTCGTGTTCTTCGGCGAGTTCATCCCCGCGGAGAAGTTCCGGGAGGCCGAGCAGCTCGTGGCCACGAGCGGGGCCCTGCTCGTGGCGGGCTCCTCGCTCGTCGTGAACTCGGGCATCCGTCTCGTCGAGCGCGCACGGCGTCGTCGGATCCCCGTCGTGATCGTCAACCGCGGGGAGACCCGCGCCGACCGGCGCGCGACGGTGAAGGTCGACGCGGGCACGAGCGAGGTGCTCGCCGCGCTGGCCGACGAGCTCCCAGCCCTTCGAGGATCCGGCGCTCTCTGAGGCGCGTGCCCCTAGGCTCGAGGGGTGACCGTCATCACCCTCGTCCGCCATGGGCAGACCGACTGGAACATGCTCGGCCGCGTGCAGGGCCGCACCGACATCCCACTCAACGACACCGGACGCGCTCAGGCGCGCGAGGCCGCTGAGGCGCTGCGCCACGGCGGATACGCAGCGGTCGTGTCGAGCCCGCTGAGCCGCGCACGAGAGACCGCCGAGATCATCGCCGGCGTCCTGGGGGTGCCGGGGCCCGCCCTGTACGACGGGCTCGTCGAGCGCGACTACGCCTCAGCCGAGGGCATGACCTCGGAGGACCTCTGGAAGCTCCAGCGCCGCGCCATGGGTCCTGACGCCGAGAGCGACGAGGCGGTCGCGACCAGGGCCGTGGCCGCGCTGCGCGACGCCGCTGCGGCGCACGCGCATGTCGACGGACCGCTCATCGCGGTCGCGCACGGGTCGCTCATCCGAGTTCTCATCGCCCTCGCTTCGGACGGTGAGTTCCCCCGCCCCGGCGAGCGCGTCGAGAACGGGTCGCAGCACGCGTTCCGCCTGGACGACGACGGCCTCTCGCTCCTGTCGTACTCCGCAGTCCCCGCCGACTGACCCACGCGTCTCTCCCGCGCCAACCGAGACACGCCGATCTGGCGTCTCAGCTCACGGCGTCGATGAAGGCCTCGAGGCCCATCCCGTAGTCGATGCGCACGCGCGGGAGGGCGAGCTTGTCGGCGCCCGGGCGGACGAACCCCGGCTCGATCGTCACCGCCATCTCGAAACCCGCGTCGGCGACGCCCTGCTTGCTCCGCTCATCGTAATGGCCGAACGGGTAGGCGACGACCTCCGCCGCCCCGAGGATGTCCGCCGACGTGCGCAGATCCGCGGCGATCTCCTCGGGGGTCCAGTTGACCATCCGTCCGCGCCCGTCCGCACCCGGATCGTGCATGTCGTGCGTGTGCGAGCGCTGCAGCACGTACGGCGACGGCGTCGGCTCCGAACGCCACTTCGTGATGACGAACGACGTCGCGAGCACGCCGTGCTCGTCGAGCACGGGCACCGCGAGGTCGAACCACGACGCGTGCGCATCGTCGTCCGTGACGATGACCGAGCGCTCGGGCAGCCGCAGCCGCCCGTCGATGAACGCCGACAGCTCGCGCCAGCTCGGCAGGTAGTAGCCCTCGTCGGCGAGATAGGCCATGTGCTGCTCGAAGTCGCCTGCATACGCCCAGTTGAGCCGGAGGGGGTCGTCCACGCCGGCGGGGTCGGCGGTGAACTGGTGGTACATGAGGATCGGCACCCCGACGTCGGCGGCTGCCGTCTCCTCGGGGGTCGTCCACGCGGCGTGCAGCGGGAGCCTCCGGTCCTCGTCGCATGAGACGACGTCGGCGATGTTCACGCGCTGTGCGACGTCGAGGGCCGCCGCCGCCTCTGCGTCGAGGTACCAGCCGGCGAATACCGCGCCCTCGCGCTCCGGCAGCGGCAGCTCGGCGACGTGCGCGCCCTCGGTGGCGAGAACGGGATCGAGCGCGATGCCCTCCCCCGCGAAGGTGACAGCGCACGCGGCAGGGTCGCCGGCCTCCTCGAGCAGCGCGGCGGCCGCGTCGGGCGCTGCGGTCGGGCTCGACGGTGCTGATGCACCGGGGGCTGTTGCACCGGGGGCGGATGCACCGGGCTCGGATGGCGAGGACGAGGACGGCGCGGATGGCGCGCACGAGAGCACGAGGACCGCTGCCGCGGCGACGACGGGAAGCGCGAGGAGGCGGCGGGAAGCTCTCATATCCCGGTCAGGATAGCCGCTCGCGCAGTCACGGCCGTGTCGGCCGGGGTTCCGGACCAGCACGCGCAATCGATCCGATAACGACTGAGCAGGATGCGCAATCGCGCGACGGCCCGGGTGCTACCGTCTCTCTCTATGGCCTCCCTCGATCACGTCGATCTCGAGCTCCTCGCCGCGCTCTCCGAGGACCCGCGGGCGACGGTCGTCGCGCTCGCGGAGCGCCTTCGCCTCTCCCGCAACACCGTGCAGGCCCGCATGGCGCGCCTTGAGCGCGCGGGCGTGTTCCACTCGTTCGAGCGCGCGATCTCGACCGAGGGCCTGGGCTTCCCGCTCCAGGCGTTCCTGTCGATCGGCGTGCGCCAGCCCGAGCTCCCTGCGATCACGGACGAGCTGCGGCGAATCCCCGAGGTCATCCAGGTCTACGGCGTGAGCGGGCAGGTCGACCTGCTCGCGCTCGTCGCGTGTCGCGACGCGCGCCACCTCTTCGACGTCGACGCCCGCATCCTGTCCGTCTCGGGTGTCGAGCGCACCGAGACGTCCCTCGTGATGAGCGAGGCCATCCCCTACCGCGTGAGCGGCCTCATGGAGCTCGCGCGCCGCGAGCGCTGAGCGCGCCTCACACGAACGAGCGGATGGCCTCGGCCGCTTCCGCGGGCCTCTCGTAGTGGATGAGGTGGCCGACGTCGGCCAGCTCGACGAGCCGCGCATCGGGGAACAGCCCGCGCAGCGCGCGCTCGGCCTCGATCGGCGTGATGTCGTCGCGGTCGGCGGCGATGAGCAGCGTGGGCTGGGCGATGCGCGGGGCGAACGCGCGCACATCGTGCGACACGCTCGTGACGAACGCCTCGCGCAGCGCCTGCCGGTCGGAGAACCCCGAGAAGAAGCGATCATGCTGGTCGTGGATCCAGCGGCGCAGGGCCCTGTCGCGCGTCTTCGCCATCGCGATGCTCATGATCCGCACGATCACCGGCCAGCGCAGGAGCCACGTGCCGACGGGATCGGGCAGCCGAGCGCCCGCCGCGTAGTAGAGCACCGCCAGGCGCGTCAGCACGCCCCGGGGCCCCTCGAGCGCGGGCGCGCCGATCGGGTTCACGAGGATGAGCCGCGGTGTCGGCAGTCCGCGGGCGACGGCCGCGGACGCGACGATCGATCCGAACGAGTGCCCGAGCACGACGGCGCCCGGCGCGACCTCGGCGGCGAAGGCGGTGAGCCACGCGACGAACGCATCCAGGTCGAGGGGCCGGCCCGGCACGGGCGGCGTCTCGCCGAAGCCCGGCAGGTCGGGCATGACGACGCGCACGCCGGGCAGATGCGCGACGACCGGCTCGAGCCCGTGGTGGTCCCCGCGGAACCCGTGCACCGCCAGGATGCTCGTCTCGGCGTCGTCGGGCCCGTACACCCAGTAGGCCGTCCGCGTGCCCAGGACCTCGACCTCCGCGCGGCGGACGGGGATGCGGGCGAGGCGGGACGCGTACGGGGAGGCGACGGGCACCGCACGAGTCTACGTTCGCCGGGGTGGCATACGCGGGTTTGTCCCCGCTGCGCCCTACATTCTCCCTATGGCGACATCATGGCCGGATCCGCCGCCCCTGTTCGAGCTCGACGACGCGGGCGAGCGCCCCACCTGGTTCGCCGCGCCCGGCGGGCGCCTGGATCGCCTCGGGGTGTTCGACCTCGAGACGACGGGCGTCGACGTCGAGTCCGACCGCATCGTCACGGCCTACGTCGGACTCCTGTCGGCCGACGGCACGGTCCTGCGGTCGCGTCACTGGATGGCTGACCCGGGCATCGACATCCCCGAGGGAGCGACCGCGGTCCACGGCATCACGACCGAGCGGGCGCGCGCGGAGGGGCGCCCGGCAGCCGAGGTCGTCGCCGAGGTCGTGTCGGCTCTCCGCGAGATCTTCGCCGAGGGCGTGCCGATCGTCGCGTACAACGCGCCCTTCGACTTCTCCCTGCTCAAGCACGAGGCCCTGCGCCACGGCGTCGAGCCGATCGCGTCGCCCACCCCCGTGCTCGATCCGCTCGTCGTGGACAAGACGTGCGACCGGTATCGCCGCGGCAAGCGCACGCTCGCGACCGTCGCGGCGCACTACGACGTGGTCCTCGAGGCCGCGCACGACGCGTCGGCCGACGCCGTGGCCGCGGGGCGGCTCGCCTTCGCGCTCGTCGAGCGCTACGCGGGGATGCTCCCCGAGGATGTCGCGGAGCTGCACGACCGGCAGATCGGCTGGGCGCGCGAGCAGGCGGAGAGCCTCACCGAGTACTTCGTGAAGATCGGCCGGCTCGACCCCGCCGACGCGCTCGACGGCAGCTGGCCGATCCGCTGACGATCAGGACGACGAGCGCGCGCGCCACTCCTCCCAGCTCGCCATGAGCTGCTCGATGGCGGCGTGGAACTTCGCCGTGGCGACCCCCGGCGTCGTGTCGCCGAAGTAGTGCGCGACCCAGTGCGCGAGGCGCTGCGCTGCCTCGGGGTCCTCGCGCACGCGCTCGACGTGCGCGACGATGTCGGGGGCGTCCGCCGGCTCGAGCCACTCGCACGCCGACAGGTAGCCGCCCTCGTCGATCTCCGCGGCGGGATCGGCGGGCCTCGTGATGAGCAGGGGCTTGCCGACCGCGAGCCGGTCGTAGACCATCGCCGAGATGTCGACGATCGCGACATCGGCCGCTGCGAGCTGCCATCCGAGCTCCGGCCGATCGTCGTAGACGTGCTGCGCGGACGGGTCCTTCTGGTTCGCCGCGCGGATGGCCTGGATGATCCGCTCGTTCGCCTCGCCGAACGCCGCGTTGACGACGCCGCTGCGCGGATGCGGACGGTAGATGACGCGGTGGCGGCCGGTCGCGAGCAGCGCCGCGACGAGCGCCTCCCCGTGCGAGGCCACCGAGCCGTAGCGCGCGGCGGGGCGGTCGCCCTCCCAGGTCGGCGCGTAGAGCACGACCGTGCGCTCGTCGGGCGTGTAGGGCAGCTCGCCCGAGTAGTGATCGGCCTGCGGGCGGCCGATCTCGATCGTGCGCGCATCGACGTCGTAGTCCCACAGCACGCGGGAGAGGCGGTCTCGCGCGGCCTGGCCCGCGACGAGAGCGCGGTCGTAGGCCTTGTACTGATTGGTCGTCATGTACATCTTGTCGGACTCGCCGTGGTTGATGAACACGTGCCAGCGCTCGCCGTACCGGAACATCTGGAAGTTGCGCGTGTTCTGGTTCACGTAGAGCACGATGCGGATGTCCTGCGCCTCCAGGAACCGCTCGATGCTCGTCACGCTCGGGGTGAACGCCACCGGCAGCGCGCCGTCGTCGAGAAGCGCCTGCGCCCCGAGCGAGTTGCGCGCCATGACGACGACCGGCCAGCGCTCGGCGAGCTCCTGCAGCGGTCGGTACCACTGGCGCATCTGGTACATGTTGACCGCGCCGTCGGCGAAGTACACCGCGATGCGGAACCTTCGGGGGGTGAGCGGGGGCCGCGTGGCGAGCGTGCGGCGCACCGTCCTGTGTGCGTTCCGCGTCGCGACGGCCTTCCGGAGGAGCTTGATCGCCTTCTTCACATCGCGCGTCACACCCACCCGACCAGGCTACCGGGGGCTTTCCCGGCGGCCGTCATGGGATGATCGTCGAATGCGTAACGATCCCCTGCCGGGCCCCCGCGCGCCTCGGAGGGACGCGCCGTCGGTCCCGCTCGACGCGGGTGTGTCGTTCGTGATGCCGGTTCTCAACGAGGCCCCGTACCTGCGCCGCGCGGTCGAGTCGACCCTCGCGCAGGAGATCCCCGGGCCCGTCGAGCTCGTCCTCGCGCTCGGACCCTCGTCCGACGGCACGACCGAGCTCGCGCGCGCTCTCGCGGAGGAGGATGAGCGCATCGTCCTCGTCGACAACCCCGCCGCCGACATCCCGGTCGGGCTCAACGCGGCCATCCGCGCAAGCACGCACCCCACGATCATCCGCGTCGACGCCCACTCGGAGCTCACGCCGGGCTACGCGGCCCGCGCTCTGGAGACGCTCGCTCGCACCCGCGCGGGCAACGTCGGCGGCGTCATGCGGGCAGACGGACGGACGCCGTTCCAGCGCGCAGCCGCCTGGGCGTACAACTCCCCCGTGGGGCTGGGCGGCGGCGCGTACCACGGAGGGTCGCGCGAGGGCGAGGCCGAGTCGGCGTACCTCGGCGTCATGCGACGCGCCGTTCTCGAGGAGGTCGGGCTCTTCGACGAGACCATCCGCCGCGGCGAGGACTGGGAGCTCAATCTGCGCATCCGCACGGCGGGCTACCGCGTCTGGTTCGATCCCGCGCTGTCGGTGACGTACTGGCCGCGCGAGCGGTGGACGCGCCTCGCGCAGCAGTTCCTCGCCACCGGCCGCTGGCGCGGTGAGCTCTTCCGCCGCTACGGACGCCGCAACTCGCTCAAGTACTTCGCGCCGCCCGCGCTCGTGATCCTCGTGGCGCTCGCCGCGATCAGCGGGGCACTGCAGCTCGCCGGCGTGCCCGCTCCCGGTCTCGCCGTCGCGACGTGGGCCCTGTGCGCACCGCTCGTCGCCTACGCCGCGCTCGTCGCGGCGGTCGCGATCGGCGCGCGGGCGCCCGGGCCGTTCGGATGGCGGGAGCGGGCATGGCTGCTCGCGGTGCTGCCGACCATGCACCTGTCGTGGGGAACGGGGTTCCTCACGGGCGCCGTGCGCGGCGCGCACGACACCGTCGACACCTCGCGCCTCTCCGGACGCAACACGCCGCTGCCGTAGCGGTCAGCCGACCGGCAGGAGCCCCTGGTCGATGAGGCGCGCGACCACGCGCTCGGCGGCACGGCCGTCCTCGCGCGCATTGAAGGCGCGTCGCCACGCCGCGTAGCGCTCGGCGTACTCCGCGGGATCCGCCGCGAGCGCGGCGAGGAGGCCGTCCATGTCCTGCACGAGCGGGCCGGGGGCGCGCGCGGCGAGGTCGAAGTAGAACCCGCGCAGAGCGCCCCGGTAGTGGGCGAGATCGGGCACGAGGAAGTACATGGGCTTGCCCGTGACGCTGAAGTCGAACATCACCGACGAGTAGTCGGTGATGAGCGCATCGGCGGCGAGGAGGAGCTCTGACGTGTCGGGGTACGCCGTGACGTCGACGACCCGCGGACCCGCGACGTCGCGCCCGGGGATGAGGGTGCGCGAGTGCCCGCGGACGAGCACGACGGCGTCCGCCTCGACCGCGAGTCGCGCCGGGTCGATGAACGCCACGATCTCGTCGCGGTCGTCGCGCCAGGTCGGCGCGTACAGCAGCACGCGCTCCCCCGGCTCGATGCCGAGGCGCTCGCGCACGGCCAGCGGGTCGCCCGTGACGAGCGCGTCGTTGCGCGGGTAGCCCTCGACCCAGACGGGCTTGCGAAAGAAGGCGTAGGCGCGCGCGAGGATCCTCGCGGCGTACGGATTCTGCGCGAGGAGCACGTCCCACCGGCGCGACTCCTTGATCACCGCTCCCCATCGGCGCGGCGCGAACCCCTTGCGGTGGAGGGCGAGGCGCTTGAGCGGCGTGCCGTGCCAGGTCTGCAGCACGCGCTGGCCATCACGGCGGGCGAACGCGCGGCGGAGCCAGTCGTTGACGATCACGAGCTTCGCGACGCTCCGGGCGCGCCACCACTCGGGGCTCCCCTCGACGACCGCGACCGCGCCATCCGGGACGGCCACGGAGAGGTCGACCACGCTCCAGTAGCGGGTGACCCCCGGGGCGCGGAGCGCGATCTCCCGGTCGAGCGCGAGCGGGTTGCAGCTCGCGCTGCGCCCGTAGAAGCTCTCGAAGAAGACCGCGTCCTCGAGCGGCGCGGTGTGCGAGAGGTAGCGGCGCTCGAGCGAGCCCTGCGCCTCTCCGCCGTCGTACACGGGGTCGACGGGCGGGCCGATGAGCACCGTGTCGCCGTCGAGCTGCGCGCGCAGCGTGCCCAGCATCTCGACCGGCAGCGTCGCATCGAGCTCGGCGCCGGCGACGGCCACGCGATAGCGTCCGGACGGGAGCGGTCGCTCGGGCCCGCCCCAGCGTGCCGCGACGAGCGCGAAGCGCACCGACCATCCGTCCCCGCTCGCGGAGACCGCCCCTTCGACCGCCGCGCGCGAGCCCTCGAGGCGCGCCGAGGCGGGCGCGTCCCCCTCTCCCTCCACGACGAGGGCGGGGCCGTCCTGCTCGAACCGGGCGGTCGTCATCGGTGTCCTCTCCTCGGGCCCCTGGCCCGCGCGCGTCGAGCGACGATCGCGTCGTGCACACGGCGAGCGCTGCCGCCGTCGCGGAACGCGTGCACGCGCTCGCTCAGTCTCGCAGACCGCGCGGTGCGATCTGCGAGCGCCGCGGGGTCGGAGGCGACCTCCGTCAGCTGCGCGACGAGGCCGGGCCAGCCGGTCGCGTAGTCCTCGCCGGCGACGTCCTCGTATCGGCCGTAGAAGCCCCGTCGCGCGCGGTACGCCTCCAGATCGGGGGCAAGGTACAGCACGGGCAGGGGCACGAGGCCCGCGTCGTACGCGAGCGACGAGTAGTCCGTCACGAGGACATCCAGTCCGGGGAGCGCCGCCGTGACGTCGCCCAGCCGATCGGAGCCGAGGTCGCGGACCCGGTCCGTCGGGAAGGGCGGCACGTACGCGCCTGCACCCAGACGGTGCGAGCGGACGAGCAGCACGAGGTCGGCTGCGGCGAGCGCGTCGACGATCTCGCGCCATTCCTCGGCCGTGGGAACGGCCGGGTCGGGCTCGCCGTCGCGCCAGGTCGGGGCGTAGAGCACAAGACGCGCGCCGTCGGGAAGATCGCCGACCGCCGCACGCAGGAGCTGCCGCGCGCGAGCCCTGCGCTCATCCGCGGTGCCCGCGCTGAGCACGTCGACCCGGGGCTCCCCCGTCACCGCCACCCGGTCATCCGGCAGCGCGAACGCCGACTCGAGGCGCCCCCGCACGAGGTGCGACGCGGCAGGGAGCAGCCGGATCCGGCGCTGCGCTCCCCGGTACAGCCGGGCCAGCAGCCCGCGGACGAGCATCGAGTCGGGCAGCAGCGCCGAGCGGACCGTCTCGGGCGAGTCGAGGCCGATGCGCTTGAGCGGGATGCCGTGCCAGAGCTGCACGAGGAATCCGCCCGACACGGCATACGGGTTCACATCGCCCGTGCCGTAGGACACGACGAGCACGCCGCCGCGCGCGGTCGCCCAGAACCCGCGCCAGGAGAGCTTCGGGAGGGTCGGGATCCCCCGCGCGGCCGCCTCCTCCGCCTCGCGCGGGTCCGACGTCAGCCACACGGCCCGGTGACCCTCGGCGGCCGCCACCTCCCACAGCGCGAGCGGCCCGTCGCCGACGCCCGCGCCGCATCCGAAGACCCAGCGGTCGCCGCGTGGGATCGCGAGGGTCGCGATCCTCCCCAGCGCATACAGGGGCAGGCGCAGGAGCTTCGCCGCGTTGCCCGCACCGAACGAGAAGGACGCCACCCCACGAGCGTACTGGTGGGGCGGCGTCCTTCCGGTCAGCCCGCTCTCACGGGCGCCGGGTCGTCACTCGAGGGTGCCGAGCTCGACCGTCGCGGTGTGCTCCTCGCCGTCGCGCACGTAGACCACCTCTGCCTCGCTGCCGCCGGCGGCCGCGCGGACCTGGGCGGTGAGATCGACGGCGTCGTTGATCTTGGCGCCGTTGAACCGCGTGACGATGTCGCCCTCCTGCAGTCCGGCGGCCTCGGCGGCACCGCCCTCGACGACCTCGGCGATGTACGCGCCCGTGATGGTCGCGCCCTCGACCTGGCTCGAGGGCTGCACGCTCGCGCCGAGGAGGCCGTGCGTCGCGGTGCCGTTCTCGATGATCTCGTTCGCCACCCGCTCGACGACGTTCGACGGGATCGCGAAGCCGACGCCGATCGATCCGGACTCCGACGAGCTCTGATCGGCCGTCGCGATCGCGACGTTCACGCCGATGAGCTTGCCCTCGCTGTCGACGAGCGCGCCGCCGGAGTTGCCCGGGTTGATCGCGGCGTCGGTCTGGATGACCGAGATCGCGATGGACTCGCTCGCCTGCGCCTGCTGGTCCTCCTGGCCGGGGATGTCGAAGAACCAGGGGCTCGATCCCTCTCCCTGCCCCTCGTCCTCGCCCTCGACGCTGTCGCCCTCGGGCGCCGCGGCCGACGCGATCTCGATGCTGCGGTTGAGCGCGCTCACGATGCCCGTGGTCACCGTGTTGGCGAGGCCGAGGGGCGCGCCGACGGCGACCGTCGTGGCGCCCACGTTGAGCTTCGACGAGTCGGCGAACTCGATCGGCGTGAGACCAGACGCGCCCTCGAGCTTGATCACCGCGAGGTCGTAGGTGGGGTCGGTGCCGACGATCGTGGCGTCGTAGATGCGGCCGTCGCTCGCCGTGACCCGCACGGTCGCGTCGGCCGCCGTGCCGCCGAGGGTCACGACATGCGTGTTCGTGACGACGTAGCCGTCCTCGCTGATGACGACGCCCGATCCGCTGCCCGACGACTGCCCGCCGGCCACCTCGATCGTGACGACGCTCGGCAGCACCTCGGTCGCGACCGCCGTGGCCTCGTTGACCGACCCGGGGTTGTTCACCGTGATGTTCGACGGCGCGCTGCCCGACTCCGCGACGGATCCGCCGCCGGCCGTCAGGGAGTTCGAGACCCAGCCGCCGCCGAAGCCCGCGCCGCCGCCGACGAGCGCGGCCACGAGGATGGCCGCGGCCACGCGGCCGCCGCCCTTCGACTTCCGCTCCTCCGCGCGCGGCTGCGGCGCCCACACGGCCTGCGGCGGGCCGTCGTGCGGAAGCGGCTGCGTGGGCTGCGTCGCGCCGAACGCCGCGCCCTGCCCCTCGCCCTGCGCCTCGTACGCGCTCTGCGCGCGGTAGGGAGCCCCCGGGTGACCGGGAGCGGCGTGCGGCGGAGCGGCGTGCGGCGGCGTCGGCTGCGCGGGAGCCTCCTGCGGCCGCCCGTAGCCCGTCGGCGGCGCCGGCCGCGGCGGGATGTTCAGAGGGGTGTCTTCGGAACGCTGCTCGTCCATGGGTGCTCCTTCTTCCACGTCCTCTTCAGGGTGATCCCGCAGTCTGTGTGCTTCCTATGATGCGCGTATGCCGCGGGCGTGACTTCGCGCGCGGGTAGCCTGAGCGGATGCGACACGTCAGCGGCGCCTGGAGGCGCACCGCCGCAGGAGCCGGGCTGCTCGGAGCCGACGGCTCGCCCGCCCCCACGATCTTCGCCGAGATGTCGGCGCTCGCGACCGCCACGGGCGCCCTCAACCTCGGGCAGGGCTTCCCCGACGAGGATGGCCCCGCCGAGGTGCTCGACGCGGCGCGGGCGGCCATCGCCGGGGGCCGCAACCAGTACCCGCCGGGGCGCGGCGTGCCCGAGCTGCTCGAGGCGATCGCCGAGCACCAGCGCCGCTTCTACGGGCTGGAGCTCGATCCCGCGCGGGAGGTGCTCGTGACGGCCGGCGCGACCGAGGCGCTCGCCGCGACGCTGCTGGCGCTCGTGGACGGGCCCGACGACGAGGTCGTCGTCTTCGAGCCGCACTACGACTCCTACGCCGCGTGCGTCGCGCTGTCCGGGGCCCGCCTGCGCACCGTGCCGCTGCGCTGGCCCGACTTCCAGCCGGACCTCGACGAGCTCGAGGCGGCCGTCACCGACCGCACCCGGATCGTCCTCGTGAACGATCCGCACAACCCCACGGGGGCGGTGTTCTCGAGGGAGGCACTCGGGCGGATCGTGGCGCTGGCGGACCGCCATGACGCCGTCATCGTCACCGACGAGGTGTACGAGCACCTCGTGCACCGCGGTCCGCATGTGCCGATCGCGACGCTGCCCGGCGCCGCAGCGCGCACGCTCACCATCTCGTCGGCGGGCAAGACCTTCCGGACGACCGGGTGGAAGATCGGCTGGGTCTCGGGGCCGGCCGAGCTCGTGGACGCGGTTCTCGCCGTCAAGCAGTTCCTCACGTACGTCAACGGCTCGCCGTTCCAGCCCGCCATCGCGGTCGGGCTCGGCCTGCCCGATGCGTTCTTCCGCACGACCTCGTCCGACATGCGACACAAGAGCGAGATCCTCGGCGAAGGGCTGCGCGCGGCGGGCTTCGACGTCTCGACCCCGGCCGGCTCGTACTTCACCGTCGCGGATGCCGCGGCTCTGGGCGCGAGCGACGCGGCGGAGTTCTGCCGCGCGCTCCCCGAGCGCGCGGGCGTCGTCGCGATCCCCCTCACCGCGTTCGCGACGCGGGAGCGGCGCGACGAGTACCGCACGCTCGTGCGCTTCGCCGCCTGCAAGCGGGACGAGGTCCTCCAGGACGCGGCGACCCGCCTGAGCACGCTCCGGGGCTGAGGGTCAGCGCGGGGCCACGCGGTAGCGCCGCAGCGCGAGCGCCGGGTTGACCCGCCGCACGTTGTCGATCGCCGACCGCTCGGCGAACGCCACGGCGACGTCGGTCGTCGTGCCCACGCTCGCGACCGCCGTCCCCTGCGGGTCGACGATGAGCGAGCTGCCGACCGCGAGCGGGGGCGTGTGGTCCGCCGCGGCGACGTACATCGTGTTCTCGATCGCCCGCGCGGTGACGAGCGTCCGCCAGTGATGCTCCTTGAGCGGACCGCGCACCCACTGCGCGGGAACGAGCGCGACGTCGACACCCGCATCCGCGAGGACGCGCGCCGACTCGGGGAAGCGCAGATCATAGCAGGTCATGAGACCGCACACGAGGCCGTCGACCTCGAACGTCTCGGGGTCGCTCAGCGCCCCCGGCTCCACCCAGTCGGACTCGCGCTGCCCGAACGCGTCGTAGAGGTGGGCCTTGCGGTACGTCGCCCGCACGCCATCCGCGTCGACGGCGACGACCGTGTTGCGCACGCGACGCGGGTCGTCGGCGCGTTCGAGGAGCCCCGCCACGATCACGAGGCCGTGGTCGGCGGCGACGCGGGCGAGGTGCTGCGCGAACGGGCCGTCGAGCGTCTCCGCGCGCTCGACGAGCGTCTCGTCGAAGGGGTGGATGAAGCTGCTCGCATACTCGGGGAAGAGGACCACTCTCGCCCCTCGCTGGGCGGCGCGCTCGGCGAGCGCCGCGATGTCCTCGCGGTTGGCGTGGGGCTCGGCGCCCGGCGAGAACTGGGCGACGGCGACTCCGACGGCGTGCTCCGACATGCCGCCAGCCTATTGCGCCGGTCGCGGGGCGGCGTCGGCGGGTGCGCCGCTCTCCCCCGGCCGCGGAGCGCGCGTGCGCAGGAGGAGCGGCAGCGCGACCCAGAGGACCAGCATCACGCCGCCGAGGATCCCTCCCGCGAGCCAGGCGGCCTGATCGCTCACGACGACGTCGAAGATGAAGCCGACCACGCCGACGAGGAGGACGGAGACGACGACGAGCGCCGACAGGAGCGCGATGTGCCCGAAGCGCACGGTGAGCCCCTTCCTCCCCTCGCGGAAGAGCACGCGGTGCAGCGCGACGGGCGCCAGCGCGATCACGGCGCTCACGGCGGAGAGCACGACGAGCACGAGGTAGAACACCCGCTGACCGCCGGTGAGGTCGGCGAAGGCCGGCTGGAACGCGAGGGCGAGGAGGAAGCCCGTGATGATCTGGGTGCCGGTCTGCAGGACGCGCAGCTCCTGGAGCACCTCGTTCCAGTTGCGGTCGAAGCGCTCCGCCGCGCTCTCCCCCGGACGCAGTCCCGCCGCCCGTGCCGTGTCAGCCGTCATGCCATCCATCATTCGCGCCACGCCCGGGCCACGCAAAGGGGGCCGCTCGATTCGCCCTCTCCTCGACGCCGTGTTAGGCTATTCATGTGCCGCGGGGTGGAGCAGTTCGGTAGCTCGCTGGGCTCATAACCCAGAGGTCGTAGGTTCAAATCCTGCCCCCGCAACCAAGTGAAGGCCCGGATCCGAGAGGATCCGGGCCTTCTGTCTTTTCCGCATGCGGGGCCTCCAGGGCGCTGGCCATGCCCCTCGTCGCGCGAGCGCAGGAGGATCCGCCCGCTGCAGGACGCCGATCGCCGCCGCCGTCCTGCAGCCATCCGATTCTCCTGCTGCGGACGGCACACACACGACCGGAGACGCGGAGCGGCCCCGCAGGATCGCTCCTGCGGGGCCGCGTGTGTGCGCGCTGCGCCGGCTTACTCGGCCGGGGCCTCCTCGGCCGCACCCGTGTCATCGAGGAACGCGAGCAGGCGCTCGACGGCCTCGGTGAGGTCGGCGTCGGCCTCCGCGTACGCGACCATGTCGCCCTCCTCGAGCGCGGCCTTCTTCGCCTCGATCGCCGTCTGCGCATCGGCGAGAGCCTGCTCGTAGGTGTCGCTCGACGGCGGCGTCGGCTGCGTCGGCTCCTCCGGCTGCTCGGGCTCGGTCGGCTGCTCGGTCTCGGGGTCGACGGGCGTGACATCCTCATCGCCCGTGTCGGCACCCGAGTCGCCGCCGAACAGCTCGTCGAGCGCCTCGGCGAGGGTGTCCTCGAAGGCGAGCTGGTCGCCGAACGCGACGAGCACCTTGCGCAGGAGCGGGTACGACGTGCCGCCGGTCGACTGCACGTAGACGGGCTGCACGTAGAGCAGGCCGCCGCCGACGGGCAGTGTCAGCAGGTTGCCGAGGCTCACATCCGACGCGCCGATGGTGAGGATGTTCATCTCGTTCGCGATCTGCGAGTCCGAGTTGAACGAGTTCTGCACCTGGCCCGGCCCCGGCACGGTCGTGTCGGCCGAGATCTCGAGCATCGTCAGCTTGCCGTAGTCCTCGCGCACGCTGCCGGCGTCGGCGCCCGCGTCGGAGTCGACCGCGAGGTAGCCCATGAGCACGTTGCGCGTGCCGCCGTCGGGGATGAAGGTCGTGAACATCGAGAACGTGGCCTCGTCCTGCCCCGGCATCCGCATCGACAGGTAGTACGGCGGCTGCAGCTGCTGGTCGCTGGTCGGGTCGTTCGGCGTCGTCCAGGCGTTGTCGCGCTGGTAGAACGCCCGGGCGTTGTCGACGTGGTACGTGCCGAGCATCGCGCGCTGGACCTTGAAGAGGTCCGTCGGGTAGCGCACGTGGCTCATGAGCTCGCCCGACATCTCGTCGATCGGCTTGATCGTGTTCGGGTAGATCTTCTGCCAGGTCTCGAGGACCGGGTCCTCCTCGTCCCACGCGTACAGCGTGACGCTGCCGTCGTAGGCGTCGACCGTGGCCTTGACCGAGTTGCGGATGTAGTTGATCTCGTCGATCAGCAGGTTCGGCGTCGGGTTGGTCGAGTCGCTGATCGCCTGCGAGAGGCTGACCTGCGACGAGTAGGGGTAGGTCGCGCTCGTCGTGTAGCCGTCCACGATCCACACGATCCGGCCGTCGACGACGCTCGGGTACGGGTCGTTGTCGAGGGTGAGGTACGGCGCGGCCTTCTGCACGCGCGTGAGCGGATCGCGGTCGTAGAGGATCTGCGACTCCTCGTTCACGTAGTCCGAGAAGAGGATCTGCTCGGACTGGAACTTGAGCGCGTACAGCACGCGGTTGAAGAAGCTGCCGACGCTCGGGCCGCCGTCGCCGGAGAACGTCGTGTTCGTCTGCGACGCGCCCTCCTCGCCGGCGGGGTAGTCGAGCTCGACGGGGTCGGCGCCCTCGGGCGCTCCGACGATCGAGTACTCGGGGTTGTTCTCGCCGAAGTACACGCGCGGCTCGTACTCGAGGTCGCTCAGCGCACCGCTGGACGGGATGCCCCCCTCGATGAAGACCGGCTCGCCCTCGTTCGTGCGCTCGTTGCCCTTGGCGGCGACCATGCCGTAGCCGTGCGTGTAGACGAGGGTCGTGTTGTTCCAGGTGCGCGCGTCGGCGTCGAGCTCGTCCATGTCGAGCTCGCGCACCGCGACCACGGTGTCCTGCGTCTCGCCGTCGACCTCGTAGCGGTCGACATCGAGCGTGTCCTCGAAGCCGTAGTACGCGCGGTACTGCTGCAGCTGCTGGACGGTCGGGCCGATGATGCCCGGGTCCATGAGGCGGATGGACGCCGTCGTGTCGGCGTCGTCGCGCAGCTGACCGGCGGCCGCGTCGGTCTCGGCCGCGAACGGCACCTTCTCGATGCCGTCGAGGCCGTACGCGGCGCGGGTGGCGTCGACGTTGCGCTGGTAGTAGTCCATCTCGAGCGCCTGCTCGTTGGGGCGGACCTGGAAGGTCGTCACGGCCCACGGGTAGCCGACGCCGATCACGAGCGAGGTCACGATGAGCAGGGCGGTCGCGATGAGCGGGTAGCGCCAGCGGCCGATGACCGCGGTCACGAAGAAGAGGATGGCCACGAGCGCCGCGACGATCGAGAGGATCGTCTGCGCGGGGATCACGGCGTTGACGCCCGCGTAGCCCGGGCCCGTGATGCGGCTGCCCTGCTCGACCATCGTGAAGTAGCGGTCAAGCCAGAGGCTGGCCGCCTGCACGAGGAGGTAGACGCCGGCCGTGATCGCGAGCTGGATCCGCGCGGGCTTCGAGATGCGCAGCTCGCCCTGCCCGATGCGGACCGAGCCGTAGAGGTAGGCCACGAGCGCGGTGACGAGGAGGCTGATGAGGACGGTCGCCGATGCGAACCCGACGACGCCCGCGTAGAACGGCATCGCGAACATGTAGAAGCCCGTGTCGAGCCCGAACAGCGGGTCGGCGTCGCTCGTCGGCGTGCCGTTGGCCCACAGCCAGGCGGTCTCCCACTGCGACGAGGCTGCGAAGCCCGCGAAGAAGCCGAAGAACACCGGGATGCCCCACATCGCGAGGCGGCGGAGCGGCTCGACGACCTCCTGGTACCGGTCGAGCTGCGAGCTCAGGCGCGCGTAGACGGGGCGCAGGCGGTAGGCGAGGAAGATCGCGAGCCAGACCGGCACCGCCATCCCCGCGAAGCCCACGACGAACATCACGACCCGAGCCGTCCACTGCGTGAGCAGCACCGACTCGAAGCCGAGCTGATCGAACCAGAGGAAGTCGGTGTAGAGCGATGCGAACACGAAGAAGGCGACGACGAGCGCCGCGATGACCGCGAGCGAGATCGTGACGATTCTTCGGAACGGAGACGGGGTCGTGGCCGGAGTCGGCGCTGAGGTCGAGGTCACCATTCCATCCTAGGCATGCGCACCACGCGCATCGCCCGGTCATGGGGAATGCTCAGCCGGCCGTGCACGTGGGCAGCTCGCCCGTCTCCCCCTGCGCGATCGCCTCGACGGCCGTCATGGCGTCGTCGAGCGTCTCGATCGAGAAGACCTCGAGACCCGCCGGGACATGCCCGACGACCTCGTCGCAGTTCGACGCCGGCGCGAGGAAGAAGTCGGCGCCCGCGCCGCGCGCCCCGTAGAGCTTCTGCCGGATCCCGCCGATCGGGCCGACCGTCCCCGCCGCGTCGATCGTGCCGGTGCCGGCGATCTCCTCGCCGCCGGTGAGCGAGCCGGGCGTGAGGGTGTCGATGATGCCGAGCGCGAACATCGTGCCGGCGCTCGGGCCGCCGACGTCGTCGAGCTGGATCGTGACGTCGATCGGGAAGTCGAACGTCGTCGTGAGGTAGACGCCGATCAGCCACGTCGTCCGGCCGTCGACCTCGCCCTCCTCCGGCGTGATCTCGAGGTCCTCCTCCGCGCCGTCGCGCTGGACGGTGAGCGTCACGGGAGCGCCCTCGCCCTCCGCGACGATCTCCTTGAGCCGATCGATGTCGGCCACGTCCTCGCCGTTCGCGGCGACGATCACGTCGCCCTCCTCGACGACGCCGCTCGCGGGCGAGTCGTCGCTCGTGGGCCGCACGACCTCGAGGCGGGCGCCGACGTCGTAGCCCAGCTGCGAGAGCGCGGCGGCCGTCGCCTCGGCCTGCGAGTCGACCATGAGCGCGGCGTTCTGCTCCTCGCGCTGCTCGCTCGTCTGCCCCTCGGGGAACACCGCGTCGATCGGCACCACCGCGCGCGAGCCGTCGAGCCACGCGAGTGCGAGCTCGAACCACGACGGCGTGCGCTCGCGGTTGCCGACGACCTGCACGGTCGTGAGGTCGAGCGATCCCGACGTCTCGTACGTCTGCGCCCCCTCGACCGAGATGAGCGGCTTCTCCTCGCCGTCGTGGTCGGGCGCCGTCCCGATGGTGTCGTACACGGGCCCCGGCTGCTGGATGACGTACGACGTCGGCAGGAACGTGATCGCGACGAGGGCGACGAGGGCGACCACGAGCGCCCAGATGCCCGCGACGGTGCGACGCGACGCGGGCGAGGACGGCGTGCGGGCAGACCGGGAGTGCGGGGCGTCGATGAGTGTCACGGGGATCCTTCCGCCGTCGTTCGCGGGTGGCGTAAGCGCATCCGCCTCACTGCGGGAGGAGCACGGACCGGCGCGATTAGCCTAGATCGCACGGACCGAGACCGGCTGAAAGGCGGCTGACGTGGCTGACGACGACAGGACTCCCGACGACGACCTGCAGGAGCTCCTGCGCCGCCTCATGAACGGCGGCGCGATCGACCCCGAGCAGCTGTCGCGCATGGCGGGCATGCCCGTCGACCCGGCGACGCTGTCGCAGATGATGCAGCAGTTCCAGGGCATGTTCGCCGGCGCGCAGGACGGCTCGATCTCGTGGGACGCGACGAAGCGCCAGGCGCTCCACATCGCCAACCAGGACGGTCTCGGCGTGACGGACGGGCAGCGCACCGATCTCGACCAGGCCTTCGCTCTCGCCGGGCTGTGGCTCAGCGAGGTGACGACCCTCTCGCCAACCGCCGAGCTGCCGCGCGCGATCACGCGCGGCCAGTGGGTCGAGCAGACGCTGCCCGTGTGGCAGGAGGTGGCGGAGCCGGTCGCGACGAGCATCGCCGACGCGCTCACGGAGGCCCTGCGCTCGCAGGTGCCCGAGGAGATGCAGGACATCGTGCAGAGCGCGGGGCGCCTCATGCGCGGGGTGGGCGGCACGCTGTTCGCGACGCAGCTCGGCCAGGTCGTCGGCAAGCTCTCCCTCGAGGTCGTGAGCGGCGCGGATGTGGGGATCCCGGTGATCCCGGCCGGCAGCGCCGTGCTCCTTCCGCAGAACTTCGCGGAGCTGGGGGCCGGCCTCGAGATCCCGGAGGATCAGCTCGCGCTCTACATCGCGGCCCGAGAGCTCGCCTCGGCGCGCCTGTTCCGGCACGCGAAGTGGCTGCGCCTGCACATCCTCTCCCAGATCGACGACTACGCGCGCGGCATCAGCGTCGACACGGACGCGCTCGAGGAGATGGCGTCGCGCCTGGATCCCTCGAACCCGGAGGAGCTCCGCCAGGCGCTCGAGAGCGGCGCTCTGCTCCCCCAGCAGTCCGAGGCGCAGAAGCTCGCCCTCGCCCGCCTCGAGAACCTCCTCGCGCTCGTCGAGGGCTGGATCGACGTCGTGACCGCCGACGCGACCGCGCGCGTGCCGCATCTCGAGCGCATCGCCGAGGCCATCCGCCGCCGCCGCGCCGAGGGCGGGCCGGCCGAGGACGCGCTCGGCGCGCTCGTCGGGCTGCGCCTGCGTCCCCGGCGACTGCGCGAGGCGGCCGCCATGTGGCGCGCCGTCGGGGACGCCGTGGGCATCGCCGCGCGCGACAGCCTGTGGGACTACCCCGACCTCATGCCCACCTCGGAGGACATCGACGATCCGGCCGGTCTCATCGCGCGGCTCGAGGCGCAGGCCCGCGGCGAGCAGCCGGAGGCCGACGACATGGACGACGCGCTCGCGCGCCTGCTCGCCGAGGAGGCCGAGCGCACCGAGGGCGAGGCCGACCGCGATGCGCCGGCGTCGCCGTCCGACGACGACGAGGGCCATCCGCGGCCCGAGGGCGACCAGCCCGTGTGACGTCTCCTCCACAGGCGGTCCGACCTGCGCGCGCAGGTCGGGCCGCCTGTGGACAGTCCGCTCGCGCCGGCGTCGCGCGGAGCAGAATCGCGCTATGGCGCACCTCAGCCTCGACCCCGCGCGGCTCCCGCTCTGGCGCGACGCAGCGACGATCCAGCTCGGACTCGACGGCGGCGTCCGGATCCGCGAGCCGGCGCCCTGGCAGGAGCGCCTCCTCGTCCGGCTCGCGGACGGCGTCGACGAGCACGACGACCTCGCGGGTGCGGTCGGCGTCGACGAGGTGCGCCTACGGACGTTCCTCGCGCACATCGCCCCCGCGCTGCGGCGCGAGGAGGACCCCGGGCTCCTGCACATCCTCACCGCCGACGGCGTCTCCGCGGCGACGGTCACGGCGCTGTGCGACGCCCTCGCCGCGTGCGGATGGGCGCCGGAGTGGGTCACGCTCGCGGCCGTGAGCGCGCACGTCCCCGTCGCGCTCGTCGCCCATCACGCCGTCGCGCCAAGTGCGTGGGTGCCGCTCGTGCGCGACGACGTCGTCCATGCGCCGATCGTCTTCGCCCGCGAGAGCGCCGAGGTGGGGCCGCTCGTCCGCCCCGGCGCGACGCCCTGCCTCGGCTGCCTCGCAGCGCATGAGCGCGAGCGCGACCCGGCCTGGCCCGTGCTCGCGCTGCAGCTGCTCGCGCGCCGCCCGCCCGAGACGCCGTCGCCCCTCGTCGCGGCGACGGCGACGCTCCTGACCGAGCTCCTGCGCGCCCCGGCGGGCGACGACGCCGCGCGGTCCGCGCGCGTCAGCGGCGACGGGCGCCGGCAGTGGCGGAGCCACCGGCACCACGCAGAGTGCCTGTGCCGATCTCCGCGAGGAAGCGCGACGGCTCTCGCTGCAGCCGACCCGACGCCGACGCGCGAGGCCACGACAGCGACAGCGATCGCCCTGCGCGCGTGATGCCGACGTACGCGAGGCGCCTCTCCTCGTCGACCCCGTCGAGCGACGTCGCGTACGAGATCGGC
The DNA here is from genome assembly GCF_053851835.1 of Microbacterium sp. KNMS. NCBI lineage: Bacteria > Bacillati > Actinomycetota > Actinomycetes > Micrococcales > Microbacteriaceae > Microbacterium > Microbacterium sp. KNMS. The sequence continues at coordinate 90,078 of NZ_JBSQBP010000009.1, read as the reverse complement.
AGGAGCCCCTCGGCGAGCCCGAGGAGATGCACGTGCGGCCACTCGAGGCCCTTGGCGGCGTGCAGGGTCGAGAGGGTCACCGTCTGCAGCGTGGGCTCGTGCTGGTCCTTCGCGCGGGCGAGAAGCCCCTCCGTGAACGCGCGGAGGGTCGTGCCCGGCGGGGCCTCCTCGGCGAGGCGCAGGATGGCGGCGCGCGCCTCCCACGCGTCGCGCAGGGCGCCGCCCGCGGCGGGCGGCTCCTCGGCGTGGCCGAGGCTGCGCAGCACGTCGCGCACGAGGTCGGCGAAGCCCTGGTCGGTCGGCGCGACCGACGCCCCGCGGAGGGCGAGCAGCGCCTGGCGCACCTCGGGCATGTCGAAGAAGCGCCGCCCGCCGAGGACGGTCGTCGGGATCCCCCGCCGCGAGAGCGCGTCCTGGATCTCGGCGGACTGGGCGTGCGAGCGGTAGAGCACGGCGATGTCGGACGGCGGCACCGACTCGAGCTGACGGGCGATGGCGTCAGCCACGCCCTCGGCCTCGAAGTGCTCGTCGTGGTAGCCCGTGACGACCGGCATCTCACCGGATGTCGCCGCGGCGGACGCCTCGAGCCGGAGCGCACCGGGACGACCGCGCATGAGCGCGTTCGCGACATCGACGATCGCCGGCGTCGAGCGGTAGTTGCGCTCGAGACGCACGACCGTCGCATCCGGGTACCGGCGCTCGAAGTCGAGCAGGAAGCGCGCCTCGGCGCCCGTGAACGAGTAGATCGTCTGGCTCGCGTCGCCCACGACGCAGATGTCGCGGCGATCGCCGAGCCACAGCTCGAGGAGCCGGTTCTGCAGCGGCGAGACGTCCTGGTACTCGTCGACCGTGAAGTGGCGGTACTGCTCCCGCACGGCCCGCGTCACCTGCGGCTCCGCCTCGAGCATGCCCGCGCACGCGAGCAGGACGTCCTCGAAGTCGAGCTGCCGCCGTGAGTCCTTGAGCTTCTCATACGCGCGCATGAGGTCGACGAGCGCCGACGGGCGGATGCTGCCGACCGAGCGCTGCAGGGTCGCGTACTGCTCGATCGAGCGCATCGTGACCTTGCGCCACTCGATCTGCGCCGCGATGTCGCGCAGCGTCGCCTTGTCCGGACGCAGGCGCAGCTCGTCGGCGGCGTGCGCGAGCAGGCGCACCTTGTTGTCCACGATGGTCGGGGCGACGTCGCCCGTCACGGTCGGCCAGAAGAAGTTCAGCTGCGCGAGCGCCGCCGCGTGGAAGGTCTTGGCCTGCACGCCCTCGACGCCGAGCGCCCGCAGCCGCCCACGCAGCTCGCCGGCAGCCTTGGCCGTGAAGGTGAGCGCCATGACGCGCTGCGGCGTGTACGCGCCCGTGTCGACTCCGTGCGCGATCCGGTGCGTGATGACGCGCGTCTTCCCGGCGCCGGCTCCTGCGAGCACGGCGACGGGGCCGCGCAGGATCGACGCTGCCCTGCGCTGCTGCTCGTCGAGGGCGTCGAGTGCGCTCACGCGGCCTCGTACCAGGCTCGGATGAGGCGGTGCGCGATCGAGACCGCGCCGGGCAGGGCGACGGGGCCGCGCCCGGCGAGGCCTTCGCCGATCTCCTCGCGGGTGAACCAGCGGACATCGAGGATCTCGGTGCCGTCGGCGCGCGCCTCGGCGTCGTCGACGGCGGCCGCGTGGAACCCGAGCATGAGGGAGCGCGGATACGGCCACGGCTGCGAGCCGAGGTAGCGGATGCCGTCGACGCGGACGCCGGCCTCCTCGCGGATCTCGCGGTGGATCGTCGTCTCGAGCGACTCCCCCGCCTCGACGAATCCCGCGAAGCAGGAGTACATCCGCCCCTGCCAGGAGGCGTTCGCGCCGAGCAGGAGGCGCTCTCCGTCGGCGCTCGTGATCGCGACGATCACCGCGGGGTCGGTGCGTGGAAAGTGCTCGCGGCCGCAGCCGGGGCACAGCCGCGACCATCCGGCCTGACGCACTTCCGTGCGCGAGCCGCAGGCCGGGCAGAACGGCGCGTCCACGAGCCAGCGGCCGAGGGCGACCGCGACGACGAGGACGTCGAGCTGTCCGGCGGGAAGGAGCGCGCCGGACGTCCGGATGGTGCTCCACTCCGCGTCCACGAGCAGGGCGTCGGCATCCTGCGGGAACGCGGCCAGGAGCACCGCCGCGCCCGACGCATCGCGCCCGAGGAAGGCCCAGGTCGCGCCGTCGCGGACGTCGCCCGGCTCGACGAGCGCGAGCGCAGGCGCGGGGTCCGCGGCGACCGGGGCCGCGTCGCCGCGGACGGCGAGGACGCGCGTCGCGGGATCGGCGATCGCCGTCTCGAGCAGGCCGGGCGCGTCACGCTCCTCCGCGCTCCTGTCGATCCTCGCAGGGGCGGAATGGACGGGCATCCGGTACCTCTCTCGCGGGCGTGGCGCGGTGGGACGAGCACGGCGGCGACCTAACCTGGTACCCATGCCACGCTCACTCCTCACTCTAGCCGCGGCCGCGACGGCCGCCGTGCCCGGTGCGGAGGTCACGGGCGTCAGGTCCCTCACGGCCGGCGGCGCCGGCCGCTTCGACGCGGCGGTCGCGACGCTCGCCGACGGGCGCGAGCTCGTCGTCCGCGTGCCCGTCGACGAGGCGGCCGAGCGCGAGATCTCGGCCGAGATCGTGGCGCTGCGCGCGCTCACGTCGGGCGTGCGCGAGCTCCTCGGCTTCGACGCCCCCGAGTTCCACGGCGCCGTGCCGTTCGACGGGACGAGCGCGGTGGTCACGGGCTACGTGCGCGGCTACCAGGTCGAGGCGAGCGAGATCCCGCCCGGGCGCGGAGTCGCGGAGTCGCTCGGCCGCGCGATGGCCGTGCTGCACGCGCTGCCCGGCTCGGTCGTCCGGTCGGCCGGGCTGCCGGTGCGCACGCCGGACCAGTCGCGCGCCGACATCGAGCGGGTGCTCGACGCCGCCGGCGCGAGCGGGCGCGTCCCCGTTCGGCTCATGGTGCGCTGGCGCGAGGCAGTCGAGGACGACCGGCTCTGGGCGTTCGAGTCGTCCGTGTGCCTCGGCGGAACGCAGTCCACCTCGTTCGTGCTGACCGACGACGTCGCGGGCGTCCCGCGCGTCGCAGGCGTGCTCGACTGGCACGGCCTGTCGATCGACGACCCCGCCGTCGACCTGCGCTGGGTGGCGTCCGCGCCCGACGCCTCCGAGGACATCCACGAGGCGTACGCGGCGGCCGCGCACCGCGCGCCCGACGCCGCGCTGCGGGTGCGCGCCCGACTGCACGCCGAGCTCGAGTTCGCCCGATGGCTCGTGCACGGCCTCGAGGCGCACCGTCCGGACGTCGTCGACGACGCGGCGGCCCTGCTCGAGTCGCTGTCGGACGGCGTGCGCGACGACCGCCTGCTCGCGGGCCTCGGCGCCGCCTCGTCGGACGTCGACGACGCCCTCGCGGCGATCGGCCGAGTGCCAGAGACGACGCCGGCGGCGGTCGACACCTCGATGCAGACCGACGCGTACGACCCCGCTCAGCTCTCCCTCGACGGAGACGGCCACTGGGGCGAGCGGTGGGACGACGCGGACGCCGCCGACACCCGGATCACGACCGACACCGTCCCCGAGGTGCGCCTTCCGACGGCACAGCCGGCGGACGATCCGTCGGGCGCGACGGTGCCGCTCGACATGGAGGCGTACATCGCCCAGGAGCGCGAGCAGCGCGGCGACTGACCAGCGCTAGCCGACGCGCGCCGCCGTGCGCCCCTGGGTCTCCTGCCAGCGGGCGGCGAGCTCCTCGGCGGTGTACACGCGGTCGCCCCGCAGGACGAGGTCGTCGGCGACGTAGTACAGGGCCACGTCGATCTCCTCCAGGGGCACCCCGTGCCGCCGGTGGTAGGCGAGCCGGTAGAGCGCGAGCTGCAGCATCCGCTCGTCGCGCTCGGCCGCCGTCTGCGGGGCTCGTCCGGTCTTCCAGTCGACGATCTCGATCCGCCCCCCGCGATCCTCCCGGCGGTAGACCGCGTCGAGCTTGCAGATCACGATGTGCTGCGGCGCGCCGCCGAGGGCGGGAAGGGGGAAGTCGATCTCCGTCTCGACCTCGAGGGGGCGCAGCGACGCCCACTCGCTGCGCAGGAACGTCTCCCGGAGTCGCTCGAGCGCCGCCTCGTCCTCGGCGGACACCTCGGTGCCCGCCGCGTCGTGATCGCTCCACAGCTCCTCGTCGCTCTCCCAGAGGGCGTCGTCGACGGACGATCCGGCGCCGGCCGCACCGGAGCGCGCCTCGACCCACTGATGGAACAGCGTCCCGATACGGGTCTGCTGGTACGGCCGCTCGGGCATGGGCCGCGCGATCTGCGACACCGTCCCCGAGAAATCGGACACGTAGTCCTTGAACCGCGACGCCGGCACGCGCGTGGGCACGCCGAACCGGCGCCCGCGCTCCCGCTCGGCGCGCTCGGCCAGCAGCAGGGCGAGCTCGTCCGAGGGCTCGGCGCTCGTCGCCGCGGCCACGGCCGCCGCGGCCGCCGCGACCCGTCCCCTCCGCGAGCCGAGCGGATCCATGGGCCAGCTCCTGGTCATCGACGCGCCCTCGTACGGGTTGTCGTCCGGATCGACGTCGCCGATCGGGTCGAGGCCCTGCTCGTCGATGATCTCGAGCAGGTAGTCGCTCGGCGTCCGCGGCGTCTTCTGACCCGCCCAGTGCGAGCCGGTCAGCAGCAGGTCGCCGCGTGCGCGCGTGATCGCCACGTACGCCAGGCGCCGCTCCTCCTCGCGCTGATAGTCTCCGTTGGCTCTCTTGAACGCGGTGATCGCCGTCGCGAGCGCCTTCTCGGCGGCCCTGAACCGCTGGGCGGGGTCGTCGCCCGCTGACTCCATCGCGGCCTGAGGGTCCCAGGCGAGCTGCGGAAGCGCCGTCCGGTCGCCGCGCAGGGCGAACGGCAGCACGCCGAAGCCGAGCCATCCGGAGGCGTCGGTCACGCGGCTGGGCAGCTCGTCCTTCACGAGGCGCACGACGGCCACCGCGTCCCACTCGAGACCCTTCGAGCCGTGGATCGTCAGCAGCTGCACGACCCCGGGCTCTGGCGGCTCCGGCCGCGGCACGAGCTCGTCCGTGCGCTCGGCCTTGTCGAGCCAGGCGAGAAGGCTCCCGATCGTGCCCCGCTCGTCGGCGGAGAGGAACGCGCGCACCTCGTCGCCGAAGGCGCGCAGCTGGGTGGCCGCGACGCGCGCCGGTCCGCGCGACTCGTTCGCGGCGAGCTCGATGTCGAGACGCAGCTCGAGCTCGATGAGGCGGATGAGCTCCGGGATCGGCTGGCCCGCGGCGCGACGGAGTCGCTCGAGCATCTCCCCGGCGGCGCGGAGCCGCGCGCGCCCTTCGGGGCTGATGCCCTCGAGCAGGCGGTAGTCGTCGCGGGCCGTGCGGATGAACTCGACCGCGTCGACGATCGACACCGCCTCGTCGGCCCCGCGCGACGCCCGAAGCCGATCGCGGACGTCGTCCGGCAGCGGATTCAGCGAGCCGTCCCGCTGCGCGAGGGCGGTCGCGAGGTCGTGGAGCGCCGCCATGTCGGCGACGCCGACCGCGAAGCGCGGGCCGACGAGCAGCCGGATGAGCGGGGAGCCCGATGTCGGGTCGTGGATGACCCGCAGCACCGAGACGACGTCGGTGACCTCCGGTGTGGACAGCAGTCCGCCGAGCCCGAGGATGCGGTGCGGGATGCCGCGGCGGCCCAGCGCGGACGCGAACGTCTGCATGTGCCGCTTGGACCGGAAGAGGATGGCACCCGTGTGCGGGCGATCTGCTCCCGACGCGGCGTGCTCGGCGCGCACCGCGCCGAACCAGGCGGCCACCTCGTCGGCCTCGTCGTCGACGGTCTGGGCGAACCGCACGCCGACGCGGCCCTCGCCGGCGCCGGGCCGCGCCTCGAGCGCCGGCACCGCGAACGCCCCTGCGCCCTGCAGCGGGCGGAGCACGCGGTTCGCGGCGTCGAGGATGCGACGGTCGTTGCGCCAGCTCGTCATGAGGCTGTACGACGTGGCCGCGCTGTCGCGCGCGAACGCGCGCGCGAACGCGTACAGGTTGTCGGCGCTCGCGCCGCGCCATCCGTAGATCGACTGGTGCGGGTCGCCGACGGCCATCACCGCGCTGTCTCGGAAGAGCTCGGCGAGGAACCGGGTCTGGATGACCGAGGTGTCCTGGTACTCGTCGAGGAGGACGACGCGGTACTGCTCGCGCAGCTGCGCGCGCACGTCGGGGGCTCCCTCGACGATGTCGTACGCACCGCCCACCTGGTCGGCGAAGTCCAGCACGCCTCGGCGCGTCTTCTCGGCCATGTACGCCCTGACGAGCTGCACGAGCACGGGCATGGCGTGCAGATGCCGCCACGCCTTCTCGATGTCGCGGTCCTTCGTGTCGTCGACGTACGGCGCGATCGCCGCCTCCTCCGCCGCGCACACGCGCTCGAGCTCGTCGAGATCGACCCGGTGGTCGAGCACGTCGGCGGCGAGGCGCTGCACGGCGTCGATGAGCGTCGAGAGCGCCTTGTCGATGTCCTCGAGGCCGCCGATGTCGGCACGCAGCACGACCGCCCGCGCGATGAGCCACGACGCCGACTGGCTGAGCATCGCGGCGTCGGGATCGCGGCCGATGCGCGCGGCGTGCTCGCGGACGATGGAGTCGGCGAACGCGTTGTACGTCGCGACCCGGGGCCGGATCATGAGGTCGTCCGCCGTGCGGGGCGCGGACGGATCCCAGCCGGTGGCGAAGCGCGCCGCGAGCTCGTCGAGCACCTGCCGCCGGATCGTCTCGCGCTGGCGCGGCGCGACGGCCGTCTCGACGCGCGCGAGCGCTCCCTCGGCGACGATGCGCGGCAGGTGCGGCAGCAGCCCCCTGCGGCCGAACTCGTCGATCACGGCCAGGCGCGCCGCGATCCGCTCCGCCAGCTCGCCGGCTGCCTTCCGCGTGAAGGTGAGCCCGAGGATCTCGTCGCGGCGCACGTGGCCGTTCGCGACGAGCCAGACCACGCGCGCGGCCATCGTCTCGGTCTTGCCGCTGCCCGCGCCTGCGACGACAAGCGCCGGAGTCTGCGGCGCCTCGATGACCCGCTGCTGGGCAGGCGTCGGCGTCGGCTGTCCGAGCGCCGCCGCAATGTCGGTCGCGCTGATGCCGTGCCCGCCCGGCCATCCGCCGGCCCGGCGGGTGTCGTCGGCGTGCAGGGTCTCGACGCCCATCGTCATGAGCTCACCGCCTCGATCGTGTGGATGCGGCACGGATGCACGCGCTGCTGGGTATCGGCGCAGTGCGCCTCGACCTGGGCGGTGAAGCTCGCGGCCGACATGCCGCGCGCCGCCTCGGCGACCCGGCGGAGGAACGCCGCGCGCGTCTCGGGTCCCAGTGCGTGCTGATGCGCGACCCGGTAGTCGCTCTTCGCGAGCGTCTGGGACACGATCACGAGCCGAGCTCCGCCGAGGGCGTCCGCAGGGGCGCCGTCGACGAGCCCCTCCTGCACCGCGATCTGGTAGGCCGCGAGCTGCGCGTGCTCCACGACAGCCGAGTCCGACGGCTTCTCGCTCTTGCCGGTCTTGAGATCGACCACGACGACGCTGCGCTCGGACGCGGCCTCGGGCATGGGCTCCCAGCCCCGGGCGCGCGCCGGGGCATGCTCGCCCGCTCCGGGCGGGTAGGACTCCACACGGTCGATGACGCCGCTCACGACCGCGCGATGCGGCGCCGCGATGTCCTCGCCCACGTGCACGGCGGGCGCGTCGTCCGCCGCACGCGGCGACGTCTCGACCGCGAAGCGGAACGGGGCCTCGGACGCGATGACGTCTCCCCCGTCCGCGCGCACCCCGCGCAGGTAGGCGTGGAGGCGGTCCACGTAGAGGTCGGCACGGCGCCGCTCCTTCGCCGCGATCCAGGGTGTCTCGAAGTCGAGCTCGGGCCAGTGCTCCTCGACGACGGCGCGCAGCACGGCGAGGTCGCCGTCGGGCGCGCGCTCCATCGCCTCGTGCAGGATGGTCCCGATGCCCGCCGACGGGGGCGCGACGGTGTCGCCGCCGAGGGCCGCGATCACCCAGCCGAGACCGCACTCCTCGAACGCCTCGACGCGCGAGGGCGAGACCCGCGCGGGGCCGGCCGCGAGATCGCGCAGCGGCGCATCCGTCGAGGGGACGAGCATGCCGTACCACTCGTGCGGGTCGGCGCCGGGGACGCCGGCTTCCGCGAGCACCCTGAGCTGCCCGGCCGCCGCCGCGCGGGCGGCCTCGTCGGCATCGTCGGTGAGCGTCCGCCGATGCCGGGCGACGAGGCCCCTCAGCGTGAGCGGGTGCTCCGCGCGCTCCCCGTCGTCGTCGCGCGGCGGAGGGAGGAAGGAGAACAGCGCGCTCGACCCCGTATCGTCGTCGTCGACGGCGGTCACGAGCAGATGACGCCGAGCGCGCGAGATCGCGCGGACGAACAGGCGCAGCTCGTCGTGCAGCGCCGCGCGCCGCCGGTCGAGCACCCCGAGCGCATCCGCGCGGGCGCGTCCGGCGCGGTGCGCCTCGACCGCCTCCGCCAGCCGCCACGTGTCGAGGAGCCCGCCGCGCAGCCGGACGTTCGGCCACACCCCGTCCTGGACGCCCGCCACCACGACCGCGTCGAACTCTGCGCCGAGCGCGTTCGCGGGCGTGAGCAGGGTGACGGCGTCGTCGCGCTCGGGGGCCGAGAGGGTGTCCTCCGGGACGTCGCTGTCGAGGATCTCGCGGATGAAGGGCAGCGGCCCCTCCTGCGGGTTGCGCTCGATCGCCCGCTTGGCCGCGTCGAACAGCGCGACGAGGCCGTCGAGCGCGCGCCCCGCCTCCGCCGCGAGAGGGCCCTGTCCGAGCGCGAGGTCGCGCCACGCGCGGTCGAGCCGGCGTCCGTCGCCCGTGCGCGCGCGGTCCCACACGGTCCACAGGAGCTCGTGCACGGTCGCGCCGCGCGCGCCCTCGTCGTGCACGATTGAGAGCGTGCGCGCGAAGCGGGCGGCGGTGCGCCCCTCCGGGGTGTCGAGGAGGTCGAGGAGCACGGGCTGCGCGAGCGCCTCCCGCAGGAGAACGCGCGCCGGCCGACTGCCCCCCTCCGAGAGCTCGGCGTGACGCAGACGCGCGCGCAGCCGACGCAGCCCCACGCCGTCGAGACCGCCGAACGGCGAGCGCAGCGCCTCGAGCAGCTTGTCATCATCGCGGTCCTGCGCCTCCTGCAGGCCGAGGCGGACGATCTCGACAATGTCGCGGACGACCGCCTCGGCGCCGAGCGGGCGCTGCACCCCGGCCGCGCGCGTGGGCACCTCGCGCGCCGCGAGCTCGGCCTCGAGCGACGTGATCTGCCGCGTGTCATGCGCGATGACGGCCATCCGCTCCCACGGCACCCCCTCGACGAGGTGCCACTCCCGCAGCGCACGCGCGATGCGGTCGGCCTCCTCGTACGACGACGCCGCATGGCAGGTCTCCACGGTCCCGTCGGACGGCTCCTCGGGGCCGGGCGGCCTGCGGTGGTCGATCACGCCGGCCGCCCCGATCGCCTGGGTCACGCTGCGCGCGAGCCGCGTCAGCGCCGTCGTGCTCCGATGCGCCTCGTCGAGGACGTGACGCGGGCCCAGCGATGCCGCGAGGCGCGCGAACAGCTCGGGCGTCGCGCCGCGGAACGCCCCGGAGCCGATATCGGGATCGCCGAACGCGAGCACCGCTGCGCCCTGCGCGTGCAGGGCCTCGACGAGGGCGACGCCGCCGCGCGTGAGCTCCTGCGCGTCGTCGACCAGGACGACCCGCAGGCGCTCGAGCCCGGGCACGCGCGCGCCGTCGCGCACGCCGGCCGCGGCCTCCGCGTACAGCTCCGAGACGTCGCGATGCGGAGAGCGCATGCGATCGAGGACAGCCCGGTAGTCGCGGAGGAAACCGGCCACCGCCGTCCACGCATCGACGCCGAGCCGCGCCAGCTCGGCGGGCGTCGTCCCGAGTTCGGTCATCTCGGCGATGAACGCGCGCAGCTCCGAGCGGAAACCCTTCGTCGCGCGCACGGGCGCGCCGAGATGCGCGGGCCACCGCGATGCTCCGTCGCGCTCGTCCTCCTCGTCGCCGAGCAGGATGTCGGCGATGATGCGGTCCTGGTCGGCGCCGGTGAGGAGCTTGGGCGGCTCCCCGCCCCGCCGCACGGCGTCGGCTCTGACAACCTGGTACGCGAACGATCCCACGGAGCGCGCGAGCGGCCCGGGGCTCGCGACGTCGACGCGGAGCCCGAGCTCGTCCCGCAGACGCGTCGCCGACGCGCGCGTGGGTGTCAGGACGACGAGCTCGTCCGGCGCGACGCCGGCCGCGACGAGGGCGGCGACCCTGCCGACGAGCACCGCCGTCTTGCCGGTCCCGGGCGCCCCGACGACCGTGCCGGATGCGCCGTGGGGCAGCTCCACGACAGCGCGCTGCGCGTCATCCCATCCCGTGCTCGGCATGGACTCCACGGTACCCAGCGCCGCCGACATCCCCGGTCGGAGGCGCGGGCGTTCGCCCTGAGCGTTCGCGCGGCCGGGCGCATCCCGCCGTGCCGTAGGCTTTCGATGCAACGAACCGCAGACGAAAGGCAGTCACCGTGGAGATCCGAATCGGCATCACGAATTCCGGCCGCGAGCTGACCTTCGAGACGACCGAGAGCGCGGACGCCGTGAAGTCGGCCGTCGCCGCAGCCCTCGACGAGGGCGCGAGCCACCTCTCCTTCACCGACGTCAAGGGCAACTCGTACTTCGTCCCGTCGGCGAACCTCGCGTTCGTGGAGATCGGCACGGGCGAGACGCGCCGCGTCGGCTTCGTCGGCTGAGCCCGGGCGGGACGGCCGTGTACATCCTGCTCGCGATCATCGCCGCCGCGGCGATCGGCGTCGCGGCGCACTGCGCGCTCCCGCACCGGGAGCTGCGCGGCGTCGCGCTGGTCCCGGCGGTGGGAACGGCCGTCGCCGCCGCTCTCTACGCGATCCTGACCTGGGCCGGGCCCGGCGAGGCCAGCCCCTGGCTGTGGATCGCCGTGCTCGCGGCCGGGGCGGTCGCGGCCGTCGCGACGGCGCTCGCATCCACGCGCATCCGCGCCCGGTCCGACGCGGCAGCTGCCGCGGCAGCCGGGATCCGCTGACCGCGCGCCGCGGCACTCCCGCTCAGGCCGCGAGGCCCAGCGCGTCCATGCGCCGCGCGTGCGCGGCCATGAGCGCGGTGAAGACGGGCTCGACGACCTTCTCGACGTCCTCGCCCCCGCGGGCCTGCGCGTCGGCCATCCCGCCCCGCAGCGCGCTGCGGGCCACAAGCAGCGTGTCGCCGACGAGGCGGCGCGCCCACATCGACAGCAGAGCCCGCCACTCGTCGTCGCTCTCGATCGTGCGCACGAGGAGCTCGGCGATCTGCTGGCGGTCGTGGTCGGCGCGGAGCACCTTCGCGACCCTGCGCCCGCGCTCGCCGTAGCTCGAGGCGAGCGCGAGGTAGAAGTCGTCGAGCATGCCGGCGGTGATGTGCACGGTCAGCATGGTCTCGCGAGGCCGGGCGCCGAGCGTCTCGCGCCGGAAGGCGTCGAGAGGCTCCTGGAACGGCGCCATGAGCGCGGTGGGGTCGTCGCCGCCCTCTCGGATGATGTCGACGAGGCCGAGGTGCTTGCGCAGCGCCGCGCCCGCGGCCAGCGAGAGCGCCTCCTTCTCGTGCAGATCGGGCGTCGCCCGGATGAGCCGCGTGAGCGTCTCGAAGTAGCCGAGCTGGAGGTAGGCCGCCTGGCCGAGGAACGTGCGCACATCGGGCGCCAGCTCCTGGAAGTCGACGCGCACCGCGTCGGAGAGCTCTCCGCGCGGTCGCAGGCGGAGGATCCGCGCGGGCGTGGGCCGCTTCCAGAACTGCCAGTTCACCACGTCGAAAGCCTACGTCCTGCTCCCCTGCCCCGCCGCCATCCTCGCCTCCACGCGCCGCGGAGCCGCTGGCGCTAAGGTGGAGACGGCCCCGACGACGGCTCGGGGCACCGCGCCTGTGGCTGAGAAGGGCGTGGACGCATCCAGCGGCGCGGCCCCGTCCGGCATCCGCCGACCGGCCCGCCGAGACAGGCACACAACTCCATGACGTCATTCGCCGAACTCGGCATCGACCAGGACATCGTCGACGCGCTGGCCGCCAAGGGCATCGTCGACACCTTCCCCATCCAGGAGCAGACGATCCCCCTGTCCCTCCCGGGTCAGGACGTGATCGGCCAGGCCAAGACGGGAACGGGCAAGACCTTCGGCTTCGGGATCCCCGTCGTCCAGCGGCTGGGCCTCGACCCCGAGCCCGGGGTCAAGGCCCTCATCGTCGTGCCGACGCGCGAGCTCGCCGTGCAGGTCTACGAGGACATGGACCTGCTCACGTCCGGCCGCTCCACGAACGTCGTCGCGATCTACGGCGGAAAGGCCTACGAGGGCCAGATCGAGCAGCTCAAGGCGGGCGCGCAGATCGTCGTCGGCACGCCGGGCCGCCTCATCGACCTCGCGGGGCAGCGTCTGCTCGACCTCTCGCACGCGACCGAGGTCGTGCTCGACGAGGCCGACAAGATGCTCGACCTCGGCTTCCTCCCCGACATCGAGAAGATCTTCCAGCGCGTGCCGGCCAAGCGCCACACGCAGCTCTTCAGCGCGACGATGCCGGGCCCGATCATCGCGCTCGCGCGCCGCTTCATGGTGAACCCCATCCACATCCGCGCGACCGACCCCGACGAGGGCCTCACGCAGGCCAACATCCGCCACATCGTCTACCGCGCGCACGCGCTGGACAAGGTCGAGATCGTCGCGCGCATCCTGCAGGCCGAAGGCCGCGGCAAGACCGTCATCTTCACCCGCACGAAGCGCGCGGCGCAGAAGCTCGTCGACGAGCTGAACGACCGCGGCTTCAACGCCGCGGCCGTCCACGGCGACATGGGCCAGGAGCAGCGCGAGCGCTCGATGGCCTCGTTCAAGGCGGGCAAGAAGGACGTGCTCATCGCGACGGATGTCGCCGCGCGCGGCATCGACGTCGACGACGTCACGCACGTCATCAACCACACGATCCCCGAGGACGAGAAGGCCTACCTCCACCGCGTGGGGCGCACGGGCCGCGCAGGCCGCACGGGCATCGCCGTGACGTTCGTCGACTGGGACGACCTGCACAAGTGGGCGCTCATCAACCGGGCACTCGACTTCGGGCAGCCCGAGCCCACCGAGACGTACTCGTCGAGCCCGCACCTCTACACGGACCTCGACATCCCCGCCGGCACGAAGGGCCGCCTGACGAAGGCGCCCGCCACGGGCGCCGTCCGCACCGCCAAGGCCGACGGCGAGGGCGCATCGCGCCCGCGTCGCCGCCGGCGCGCCGAGGGCGACGCACCGCGCGAGGGCGCGGCGCACGAGGCCGGCGAGGGGCGCGGCACGCACGACGGAGCCGGCAAGGAGCATCACGACGGCAAGCCCGCTCCTGCGCGCCGCCGTCGCCGGCGCCGCGCGTCAGGTCAGCCGCAGCAGGGAGCCTGAGCGCTCAGGCCCGCACAGGACGGGAGCCGACGCCGGCCGCGATGATCCGCTCGACCATCGCGGCCGGCGTCGTGTTCTCGCCAGGGAGGTTGGGCTTGCCGAGCCCGTGGTAGTCGCTCGAGCCCGTCGCGATGAGGTCGCGCTCGGCCACGAGCCGCTGCAGCACCTCCCTGCCGTCGGCGGTGTTCTCGCGGTGGTCCACCTCGAAGCCGGCGAGCCCAGCGTCGACGAGATCGTGCAGCGTGCGCAGGGGAATCATCCCCGACCGCCCGGCTGTCGCGGGGTGCGCGATCACGGGGACGCCGCCGGCCGCCCGCACGATCTCGATCGCGCGGAACGTGTCGGGCGCGTAGTGCGGAACGTAGTAGCCCTCGCGCGGGTGGAGGATGCCGTCGAAGGCCTCCCCTCGGTCGGCCACGATCCCCCGGGCGACGAGCGCGTCGGCGATGTGCGGGCGCCCGACCGTCGCGCCCGTCTGGGTCTGCGCGACGACGTCGTCCCAGACGAGGTCGTAGTCGCGCGAGATGTTCGCGACGATCCGCTCGGCACGGCCCATGCGGTCGCCGCGCACCTCCTCCATCTGCGCCCGCAGCGCCGGGTCGTCGGGATCGAAGAGGTACGCGAGCAGGTGCACGCTGCGCCAGTCGAGGCGCGTGGAGAGCTCGGCTCCCGGCAGGAACGTCATCCCGAGCGACACCGCGGCGTCGGCCGCCTCGGCCCACCCCGCCGTCGTGTCGTGGTCGGTCAGCGCGAGCGTGCGCACGCCGTGCGCGTGCGCCGAGCGGACGACCTCGGCGGGCGGCTCCGTCCCATCCGATCGGTTCGAGTGGAGGTGCAGGTCGGCCGGCTCCTCCACGCGGCGCGCACCCGAGACATCCATGGACCTCATCGTACGGCGTGCACGGAGGTCGCTCTCGGCCCCCACGGCGCGTGCTCGCGACGCTTTCCCAGCGGGTGCGCCTAGGGTCGGATCCGTGCTGCGCTTGCTCGGGATCCTCGTGACCGTGCTGTTCGCGATCGCGACGGCCGTCCTCACGTGGCCCGGCTTCTTCCGCCTCGAGCAGACCTTCCCGATCGCTCAGCTCGCCGCCCTCCGGGGGCTCGTCGTCGTCGCTCTCGCGATCATCACGATCCTCTTCCTGCTCGTCGCCTTCATCCGCCCGATGCGCGGTTTCGCGCTCTCGATGGCGCTCGTCTCAGCCATCGGCGCGATCTCGGGCGGCGTCGTCCTCGGCATGCGCGGCTACGGCACGGACGCCCTCCCCGCGGCGACCGACACGAGCGTGCGCGTGATGACCTGGAACACGGCGGGCAACGCCATGGGCGCCGACGAGATCGCGGAGACCGCCGTTGCCATGGGCGTCGACATCGTGGCGCTCCCCGAGACCGCGGACTTCGTCGGCGAGGAGGTCGCCGTCGCGATGCGCGACCTCGGCAGCCCCATGTGGGTGCATCACGTCGCGCTGCGGCCCGACGTCGACAACGGGCCGCAGGCGTGGCAGACCACGCTGCTCATCTCGCCCGAGCTCGGCGACTACTCCGTGATCGAGGCGTCGAGCGACCTCACGAGCAACACCGAGGTCGTGCCGAGCGTCGTCGCGATGCCCGTCGACGGCCAGGGCCCGATCGTCGTCGCCGTGCACGCCGTGTCTCCGCAGCCGGAGTACATGGACGAGTGGGCCGACGACCTGCGCTGGGTCTCTGACCAGTGCGTCGACGGCAACGTCATCCTCGCGGGCGACTTCAACGCCACGATCGACCACATGGCCTCGCTCGGGGTCGACGGCGCCGACCTGGGCTACTGCTCAGACGCCGCGGCGACCACCGGGAACGGCGCGGTGGGAACGTGGCCGACCGACATCCCGGCCCTCCTGTCCGCGCCGATCGACCACGTCATGCACTCGGCGTCCTGGAAGGCGACCGGCTCCCTCGTGCTCACGAACCTCGACGACGCCGGCAGCGACCACCGGCCGCTCGTCGTGCAGCTCGAGCCCGCCGGCTGACTCACTGCGCTGACGGGCGCCTCCGGGCGCGCGCCGAGCGCAGGGCGTGCACGGCGAGGCGCCAGCCGACGAGGAAGACGAGCAGCACGATCGCCGTCACGACGACGAACGGGATCGGCGCGCCGCCGCCTGTGATCACGCGCAGCGCGAGGCCGCCGAGCGCCGTCATCGCCCACAGCGGGAGGCCCTTCCGCACGGGAGCAGAGGGATCCGTCCAGACGCGCAGCGCGAGCCATCCGGCGAGGAGCGCGACCGCGAACGGCCACGCGACGCGCACGAGGCCGGCGGGGTCCACGGCGCCCTCGTGGCTGGCCAGCCCGAGCGCCGCGAACACGATCACGAGCACGATGTCGGCGGCGAGAGCGGCAGGGGCGGAGGAGGACGTCGAGCGGGCCATGGTCATCCACCCTACGGGCCTCCTCCGCTGAGCCGCGGTGAGAGACTGGTGCCATGACCACCGGCGAGACGAACACCCAGGCAGAGGCCCAGAAGGCCGCCGACTCCAACACCAACCGTCGCCAGCCCTACCCCCAGGGCTTCCTCGACGTGATCTCGAGCGGATGGGCCGAGCGCCCCGAGCCCCTGCCGGAGCCGCGCGCCCAGGCGTCGTTCGCGGCGCGACGGCGCGACGCCGTCTCGGCCGCGTTCCCCGGGAAGCGCCTCGTCATCCCCGCCGGCTCGTTCAAGCAGCGCAGCAACGACACCGACTACCCGTTCCGTGCGCACTCGGCCTTCGCGCACCTCACGGGCTGGGCGGTGGACGCCGTGCCCGACTCCGTGCTCGTGTTCGAGCCGGCGGGCGACGGCCACGACGTCACGCTGTACCTGCGCGATCGCGCCACGAGGGAGACGCCCGAGTTCTACCGGGACGCGACGATCGGCGAGTTCTGGGTGGGTCCGCGCCCCTCGCTCGCGCAGGTGTCCGCCGACCTCGGCATCCGCACCGCCCACGTCGACGCGTTCGCGGGCTCCGACGAGGACCTCGTGCTCGAGGAGGACGAGGAGCTCACGCGCTTCGTCTCCGAGCTGCGCCTCGTGAAGGACGCGTACGAGATCGAGCAGATGCGGCTCGCGGTCGAGGTGACGGCCGCGGGATTCGACGACATCGTCCGGGAGCTGCCCCGCATCGTCGAGCACCCGCGCGGGGAGCGCGTGGTCGAGGGCGTCTTCCACCAGCGCGCCCGCAGCGACGGCAACTGGGAGGGCTACGACACCATCGCGGCGTCGGGCCCGCACGCCTGCTACCTGCACTGGACGCGCAACGACGGCGCGGTCGTCCCGGGAGATCTCATCCTCATCGACGCGGGGGTCGAGGTCGACAGCCTCTACACCGCCGACATCACGCGCACGCTGCCCGTGAGCGGGACGTTCACCGACATCCAGCGGAAGATCTACGAGGCCGTCCGCGAGGCGGCCGACGCGGCGTTCGCGGCCGCGCGCCCCGGCGTCCGCTTCCGCGCCGTGCACGAGGCCGCGATGGAGGTCATCGCCGCGCGCACGGCCGAGTGGGGGCTGCTGCCGGTGTCGGCGGAGGAGGCGCTCGACGCCGACCGCGGCGGCCAGCAGCGCCGCTACATGGTGCACGGCACGAGCCACCACCTGGGCATCGACGTGCACGACTGCGCGCAGGCGCGCCGCGAGATGTACTACGACGGAGAGCTCGCACCGGGCATGGTGTTCACGATCGAGCCCGGGCTCTACTTCCAGATCGACGACCTCACGGTGCCGGAGGAGTACCGCGGGATCGGCGTGCGGATCGAGGACGACATCCTCATGACCGAGGACGGCCCGGTCAACCTCTCGGCGGGCATCCCCCGCACCGCCGACGAGGTCGAGGCCTGGATCGCGCGTCTGCGCGGCTGAGCCGAGCGGTCAGCCGCCCGAGCGCTGCCGGATGAACCGCACGACGGGGTCGGCGAGCGATGCGCCGATCTCGTCGGCGGGCCGCCGCCGGCCCTTGACCTCGAAGGCGTGGGTGCCGCCCGCGATCCACTCCACGGTCGCGTCCTGACAGGAGGCGACGGCGTCGTCGAACTGCGCGCGGGGCTGGATGAACGGGTCGTTCTCGCCCTCGACGAACAGCTGCGGCGGTGCGACCTCGGGCAGATGCTCCGCACGCGGCTTCTCGGGCCTGCCCGGCGGGTGGAGCGGGTAGGCGAGGTACACGAGCCCCGCGACGTCGAACGCGCCCTCCGTAGCCGCCATCGACGCCATCCGCCCGCCGTACGACTTGCCGCAGGCCCACAGGGGCGCGGGCAGGCTCGCCGCGGCGAAACCCGCCACCGCGCGCCACGCGGCGATCGCGTGGGCGGCGGGCCCTGGCATCCGCCGGCCCGCGACGATGTACGGGAAGTCGAACCGCACGGTGGCGATGCCGGCGTCGCGGACCGCGGCGG
The DNA here is from genome assembly GCF_053851835.1 of Microbacterium sp. KNMS. Lineage (NCBI taxonomy): Bacteria > Bacillati > Actinomycetota > Actinomycetes > Micrococcales > Microbacteriaceae > Microbacterium > Microbacterium sp. KNMS. Next base: position 72,206 of record NZ_JBSQBP010000009.1, on the reverse strand, counting down.
CGAATCCAACGAGGAACGGATGGTCCTTGCCCGCTCCGGCGCCGTGCGCGATCGCGAGCGTCGCCCAGGCTCCGTCGGGAGCCCCGACGGCGGCGGGCAGCTCGACGGCCCCCGCGGGCAGCTCGACGCGGATGGCGGCGGCGCGCTCCTCCGTCACGCGCGCTCGTCGGGATGCGCGGGCCGGTCCGACTCCGCGCTCTGCGGCTCGGAGGGCGCCGCATCGGCCGGCGGCGCCGGCTCCGCGGACGGCTGTGCGGGCGACGTCGGCTCGGCGGACGGCTGCGCGGGCGACGCGGCGTCGGCGGAGGCCGGCGCGACCGGCGCGCCCGTGCGCGGGTCGATGCGGACGCCGAACCGCGGCGGCTCCGTGAGCGAGACCGGGTCGATCCGCTCGGTCCGCGTCGGCGCGGTGCCGAGCACCTGGCGCGCCTTCGCGACGCTCGCGCGCTCGACCGCGACCTCGTAGTGGTCGGCGGTCACCTGCATGACGCTCGCGAAGTCGCGGCGGCGGCGCACGATCATGTAGTTGACGAGGCCGAAGACCATGCCCATCGCGACGCCGAGCAGGAGCATGCCGACGAACGCGCCCATCGGGAGGGCCGGGGTCCAGATGACGACCATCGCCCCGAGGAGCAGGCCGAGGAGCACGCCGTTGAGGGCGCCGGCCCACGCGGCCTGCGCCCAGCCGAGGCGTCCCGTGACCTTCTCGATCGAGCGCAGCGCCGTGCCGACGATCGCGATGTCGCGCGCCGGGACCTCCGCGGCGATCAGCTTCGACACCGCCTTCAGCGCGCCGTCGTAGTCGCGGAAGCTCGCGACCGTCTCGCCGACCTCGGGGGCTCGGCCCCGCCCGCTCCACATGCTCATGTCGGCATTCTCCCATGCGGCCACGCGCCTCAGCCTGTGCCCTGGCGATGCGCCGCCTGTGAGGGCGCGGCTCCCCTGAACATCGCGTGACGCCCGCGTCGCGGGAGGAGCGCGCGCATTACGCTGGGTGGGTGAGTACGCAGAGGGTTTTCGTGGCGCGCCTGGCCGGCTGCCCCGTGTTCGACCCCACGGGCGACCGTCTCGGCAGGGTCCGCGACGTCGTCGTCGTGTACCGAAGTACCGCGGCCCCGCGCGTCATCGGCCTCGTCTGCGAGATCCCGGGCCGTCGCCACGTGTTCGTCGCGATCGGACGCATCACCTCGATCGCCCAGGGCCAGGTCATCACGACCGGTCTCATCAACGTGCGCCGCTTCCAGCCCCGTGCCGACGAGGTGCGCGTCATGGCCGAGCTCGTCGGGCGCCGCGTCGACTTCAAGGACGGCTCCGGGTCGGCCGTGATCGAGGACGTCGCGATCGAGCCGAACCGCATCGGAGAGTGGGCCGTCGGTCAGCTGTTCCTCCGCAAGCCGAAGACGAGCGCCTCCCCCTTCGCGAAGGGGCCGACGACGTTCGCGACCTGGAGCCAGGTGCGCGAGCACCGCGCTCCGGGCGAGGCGCAGTCGGCCGAGCACCTCGCCGCGAGCTACGCCGAGCTGCGCGCGGCCGACCTCGCGAACACGCTCCTCGACCTCCCGGAGGAGCGGATGATCCAGGTCGCCGGCGAGCTCTCCGACGACCGCCTCGCCGACGCCCTCGAGGAGATGCCCGAAGAGGACCAGGTCCACATCCTCGAGCGCCTGGGCGACGAGCGAGCGGCGGACGTCCTCGACGCGATGGATCCCGACGACGCCGCCGACCTCCTCGCCGAGCTCGCGCCGCAGCGCAGCGAGGAGCTCCTCGACCTCATGGAGCCCGAGGAGGCCGAGGACGTCCGCATGCTCCTCCGCTACGGCGCCGACACGGCGGGCGGCCTGATGACGACCGAGCCGATCATCCTCCCCGCCGACGCGACGATCGCGGAGGCGCTCGCGCTCATCCGCCGGCACGAGCTGCATCCCGCCCTCGCCGCGAGCGTGTACGTGACGCTGCCGCCCTACGAGACGCCCACAGGCCGCTTCCTCGGCGCCGTGCACTTCCAGCGCATGCTGCGATACCCGCCCCACGAGCGGATCGGCGCGATCATCGACGAGACCATCGAGCCGGTCCCCGTGACGGGCTCGGCCTCGGAGGTGGCGCGCCGGCTCGCGAGCTACGACCTCGTCGCCCTGCCCGTGACCGACGCGGCGCACCGTCTCGTCGGCGCCGTGACGATCGACGACGTGCTCGACTACCTGCTCCCCGAGGACTGGCGATCGCAGGACGCGGATGAGGAGATCCCGCGCGATCCCACGACGGGCGCGATCCGGACGGTGCGCGGATGATGGCCCGCGCGTCGGAGATGCGCGGGCGGCGGCCTCGGATGGACACCGCCGGCCGGGCGCGCGATCGCGACCGGTTCGGGCGCGCGACCGAGTGGATCGCCCGCGCCATGGGGACGCCCTGGTTCCTGATCGGGCTCACGCTGTTCTGCGTCGCGTGGATGGCGTGGAACTCGCTCATGCCCGAGCAGTGGCGCTTCGACTCCGCCGCCCTCGGGTTCACGGCGCTCACCCTCATGCTGTCGCTGCAGGCCTCGTACGCGGCCCCGCTCATCCTCCTCGCGCAGAACCGCCAGGACGACCGCGACCGCGTCGCGATGGAGCAGGACCGCCAGCGCGCCGAGCGCAACCTCGCCGACACCGAGTACCTCGCGCGCGAGATCGTCGCACTCCGGATGGCGCTGACCGAGGTCGAGGAGCGGATCGTCTCCCGCGACGCCCTGCGCGAGGAGCTGCGGGCCCTGCTCGAGCGGCTCGACGAGCGCGACGCCGAGCGCGACGGCGAGCCGCGAGCGACGGCGGGCGACGCATGACCGGCCTGCCCGCCGAGGTCGTCGACGCGGTCCGCTCGGCCGTCGGCGCCGTCAGCGACCCCGAGCTGCGGCGGCCGCTCGCCGACCTCGACATGGTGCGCGATGTGCGTGCCGACGGCGATGCCGTGCGCGTCGAGATCGACCTCACGATCGTCGGATGCCCCGCGGCCGACCGCATCGAGCGCGATGTGCGGCGGGCGGCCGAGAGCGCAGCGCAGGGCGCCGCCATCGTGCTCGAGATCGGCGTGATGTCGCCCGCCCAGCGCAAGGCCCTCACGGAGCGCCTGCGCGGCGGAGCGGCCCGCGTCATGCCGTTCGGCCCCGACTCGCTCACGCGCGTGATCGCCGTGACGAGCGGCAAGGGCGGCGTCGGCAAGTCGACCGTCACGGCCAACCTCGCGGTGGCTCTCGCCGCCCGCGGGCTCAAGGTCGGCCTGATCGATGCCGACGTGCACGGCTTCTCGATCCCCGCGCTCCTGGGGCTCGTCGAGGGCGGCGTCGCGCCGTCCCCCACCCAGGTGGGCGACCTCATCCTGCCGCCCGTCGCGCACGGCGTGAAGGCGATCTCGATCGGGATGTTCCTGCGCAGCGGCGAGGAGGTCGTCGCGTGGCGGGGACCCATGCTCCACCGCACGGTGCAGCAGTTCCTCACCGACGTGTTCTTCGGCGACCTCGACGTTCTCCTCATCGACATGCCGCCCGGCACGGGCGACATCGCGATCTCGGTGGGCCAGCTGCTCCCCCACGCCGACGTCCTCGTCGTGACGACGCCGCAGGCCGCGGCCTCCGACGTCGCCGTGCGCAGCGGCCTCGTCGCACGGCAGACCGGGCAGCGGGTGATCGGCGTGATCGAGAACATGGCCGCCCTGACCCTGCCCGACGGGACGTCGCTCGCGCTCTTCGGCGAAGGCGGCGGCGCCGCGGTGGCCGCGGCGCTGTCGGCAGATGGGCAGGAGGTGCCGCTGCTCGCGTCGGTGCCGCTCAGCCCCGCCCTGCGCGCGGGCGGCGATGCCGGCGACCCGGTCGTGGTGTCGCACCCCGAGGATCCCGCGGCGCACGCGATCGCAGAGGTCGCTGCCCGCCTCGCGGCCGAGCCGCGCCGCCTCGCGGGGCGGAAGCTGCCGGTCTCGCTGGCCTGACGCGGGTCAGGTCGCCTCGGAGTCGAACGGGGGCGGCGTCTCCGCCGTGAAGGTGCGGCGCGCGAGCGGCGTCGTCCGCGGCTGCCGGACGGGCGCCTGCGGAGCCGACGACGCGGATGGTGCGGGTGACGCCGGCGCGACGGGCGCGTCCTCGAGGAGGGCCTCGCGGATGATCCGGCGCGGGTCGTACTGCCGCGGGTCGAGCTTGCGCCAGTCGACGTCGTCGAGCTCGTCGCCCATCTCCTCCTTCATGCGCGTGCGCGCCCCCTGCACCCACTCGCGGGTGCGGCGCGTGAACTGCGCGAGGGTCTCGGCGTAGCGCGGAAGGCGCTCGGGCCCGATGATGAGCGCCGCGATGACGCCGATCAGCATCACCTTCTCGATCGTCAGGCCGAAGAACATGATCTCAGGGTACCGGGCCTCGTCGTGCGGTCCCGGCAGGGGCGGCGGCTTAGGCTGGAGAGATCGTCAGGAGGAACCCATGAGCGAACTGGACGCCGTCGCGCGCTTCGCCCGAGAGACCGTCGTCGAACCCGATCACATCGCTCGCGCCCGTCAGCACGCCCTCGAGCTCGGCGCCGCTCCGATCAGTCCCTCGATCGGAGCGCAGTGCGCCGTCATCGCGGCCGCCACGGGCGCCCGATCGATCATCGAGATCGGCACGGGGGCCGGCGTGTCCGCCCTGTGGCTCCTGCACGGCGCCCCGCACGCGACCCTGACCACGATCGACAGCGAGCCCGAGCACCTCTCCGCGGCGCGCACCGCCTTCCAGAGCGCGCGGCTCCCCGTCGCCCGCACGCGCCTCATCACGGGGCGGGCGGCCGATGTCCTGCCCCGTATGAACGATGCGGCATACGACATCGTCCTCATCGACGCCGACGCGAAGGGCGTCATCGACTACGTCGAGCACGGCCTGCGCCTCGCCCGACCGGGCGGGACCGTGCTGGTGCCGCGCGTGCTCCACGGCGGCAGGGTCGCCGACCCCGTGCAGCGCGACGAGATCACGCGCACGTACCGCACGCTCCTCCAGGAGACGCAGGCGTCGAACGCCGTGATCGCCGCCCTCTCGACCGTGAACGAGGGCCTCCTGCAGCTGCACGTCTCACCTCGCCTCTGACGCGTCCGCACATGAGAAGAGCGGATGGCCGGAGTCGTTCCCGACTCCGACCATCCGCTCTGTGACGGTCGTGATCGCTAGGCGTTCACGACGTCGCCCAGGACGCCGTACAGCTCCCGAGCCTCCTCGTCATTGACGGAGACGACCAGGCGCCCGCCCCCCTCGAGCGGCACGCGCACGATGATGAGGCGCCCCTCCTTCACGGCCTCCATGGGTCCGTCTCCGGTTCTCGGCTTCATCGCTGCCATCGCGGCATCCTTTCCGTTGTGGTCAGATGTCCAGTTTATCGGTCGACTGCACGCCCACCGACACGCGAGACGCGCGATGTCGCGCGCAGATCGCGTCACGGGATGAGCCAGAAGGTGTTCCCGAGGCCGTACATGCCGTGGATCCAGGCCCACTGCCCCGCGAGGCAGAGCGCGAGGGAGGCGAACCGGTACCCGCGGCCGCGCGGAACCGCCAGCGCCGCGCAGGCGAGCGGTGCAAGCGGCAGGAGCAGGCGGAAGACGCTCGACTGCGGGAAGAACACCGCGAGGAGGTAGACGAGGTAGCTGAGCGCCCACAGCTGCAGCTCGCCGCCCGCGCGGCGCGCCTGCGGCGCGAGCAGGATGGCCGCGACGGCGCCCACGACGAGGACGACGAGCAGGGCGTAGCCGGCCCAGGCCGGGATCCCCCAGATGCCCGCCCACACGGCCGCGGCCTGCGGCCACCCCTCGAACGGGATGAACCCGCCGGAGTCCCCCGTCCACGACCGTCGCCACGCGAGCTCGGTCGCGAGGTACGCGCCCGGGTCGCCCGTCACGACGCCCGCGATGTGCTGCCAGGAGAAGCCGACCGCGGTCGCGATCGCCCCCAGGGCGATGATGTGCACGACCTCCCAGCGCGTCGGTCCCCCGAGCGTGCGCCGCCGCTCGGGCGCGAGTCGCCAGAGGCCGTAGAGGCCGAGGAACAGCGCGAAGGCGAGGACGCCGGGGCGCGTGAACCCCATCAGCGGCACGAGCAGGTACAGGCCGCGCCACTGCCGCCGGACGACGCACAGCAGCGAGGCGATGAGGAGCAGGAGGAACAGCGACTCGGCGTAGCCGACCTGGAACAGCGCGGCGAGCGGGCCGGAGGCGAGCAGGACGACGCCCCACATCGCCTGATCCTCGTCGAGGCGCTCCCTGAGGAGCGCGTGGAGCGCGACGCACGCGCCGTATCCCGCGGCGAGCGAGACGAGGAGGGCGCCCACCCACCAGGCTCCCGCCCCGAAGACGTTGCCGGCCAGGCGCGCGAGGTGGGCGTAGACCGGCATGAACGCCCACGCGTTCTGCGCGACCTCGCCGGTCTCGGTGAGCGGCAGCTCCGCCGGGTAGCCGCTCACGGCGACCGTCCAGTACCACTGGGCGTCCCATCCGAGGATGTAGTCGACGAGCGTCGGGTCGGGCCCGTGCCGCGAGGAGGACGGAGACTGCTGCGCCGTCAGCAGCATGAGCGCCGTCGTCACGAGCCGCGCCGCGAGATAGACCGCGGCCACCCGCGCGGGTGCGGGCCATGCGCGCCAGCCTGCCGCGGGGGCGGTCTCGGTCACCCCGCTGTGAGCCATGCGCGCAGGCTCCGCTCGCAGCTCTCGATCTGGGCGACCGCGACGCGCTCCTCGTCGTGGTGCGCGAGGCTCGGGTCGCCCGGCCCGTAGTTGACCGCGGGCACCCCGAGCGCCGAGAAGCGAGCCACGTCGGTCCATCCGTACTTCGGCTGCGGGACCGCGCCCACCGCCCGCACGAAGTCCTGGGCGATCGGCGAGTCGAGCCCGGGGCGCGCGCCCTGCGCGAGGTCGGTCACCTCGACCTCGAAGCCGTCGAACACCTCGCGCACGTGATCGGCGGCCTCGGCGGCGGATCGGCTCGGCGCGAACCGGAAGTTGACCTCGACCTCGCACAGATCGGGGATGACGTTGCCCGCGACTCCGCCCGAGACGCGCACCGCGTTCAGGCCCTCGCGGTAGGCGAGGCCGTCGACGACGATCTCCTGGGGCTCGTACGCCGCGAGGCGGGCGAGCACGGGCGCCGCGGCGTGGATCGCGTTGACGCCCATCCACGCGCGTGCGGAGTGCGAGCGCCGGCCGTGCGTGCGCACGACCGCCCGGAGCGTCCCGTTGCAGCCGCCCTCCACCTGCCCGTTGGACGGCTCTCCGAGGATCGCGAAGTCGCCCTCGAAGAGATCGGGCCGAGTCGCGGCGAGGCGCGTGAGCCCGCTGCGCGACGCCTCCACCTCCTCGTGGTCGTACCAGATCCACGTGATGTCGACGACCGGGTCCGACAGCTCGGCGGCGAGCTTCAGCTGCACCGCCGTGCCCGCCTTCATATCCACCGTCCCCCGCCCCCAGATGAAGGGCTCGCCGTCGATCTCGATGTCGCGCGTGGGGAGGTTGCCGTTGAGCGGGACGGTGTCGATGTGGCCCGCGATCACGACGCGCTGCGCGCGCCCGAGCGCCGTGCGCGCGACGATCGTGTCGCCATCGCGATGCACCTCGAGGTGCGGGAGCGGGCGGACGGCCGCCTCGATCGCGTCGGCGAGCATGCGCTCGTCGTCGGAGACGCTCGGGATGTCGCAGATCGCGCGGGTGATGTCGGCGGCGGACAGGGACAGGTCGAGCGTCGGCATGCCGTCGAGTCTATCGAGCGCGTCCGCGCGGCCCTCCGTCCGGGGAGGCCGGTCCCGCTCGCCCGATAGCCTGGTGTGCATGAGCGATGAACGAAAGGTCTGGGGCGTCGGCCTCGCGACCACCGCCGGCGATGGCACGGTTCTGGACACCTGGTACGGCGAGCTGGGCACGGGCGCGGCCGACGAGGCCGCGGTCGCGACCGCCCTCGAGCGCGTGGCCGCCTCGGCGGGCCCCGACGAGCGCCGCAACGTGACCGTCGACGCCGTGCGCGTCGAGATCGACCTCGACGAGGCGCCCGCGTCCACATCGGACGCGTACCTCCGCCTGCACGCCCTCTCTCACCGCCTCGTGAAGCCCAACGAGCTGAACCTCGACGGGATCTTCGCGCACCTTCCGAACGTCGCATGGACGACCGCGGGCCCCATGCATCCCGACGACCTCGCCCGGCTGCGTCCCGCGCTCCAGCGCGCGGCCATCCAGGTGCAGTCCCTCGACAAGTTCCCGCGTCTGACCGACTACGTCCTCCCGCCCGGCGTGCGCATCGCGGACACCTCGCGCGTGCGCCTCGGGGCCCACCTGTCGCCGGGGACGACGGTGATGCACGAGGGATTCGTGAACTTCAACGCCGGCACGCTCGGCGCCTCGATGGTGGAAGGCCGCATCTCCCAGGGTGTCGTGGTCGGCGACGGCAGCGACGTCGGCGGCGGCTCCTCGATCATGGGGACGCTGTCGGGCGGAGGAACGCACCGCGTGTCGATCGGCCGGCGCACCCTGCTCGGCGCGAACGCCGGCATCGGCATCTCGCTCGGCGACGACTGCGTCGTCGAGGCGGGCCTCTACGTCACGGCGGGCACGAAGGTGCTGCTCGTCGACGAGCCGCCCGCCGCCGACGGCACGCCCCGTGTCGTGAAGGCCGCGACGCTGCACGGAGCCGACGGCATCCTCTTCCTCCGGAACTCGACGACCGGGGCGATCGAGGCCCGACGTCGCAAGGGCGTCGGCGTGACGCTCAACGAGGCCCTGCACGCCTGAGCGGGGCCTCGCCGGAACGCGAAGAGGGCCGGACGTCGCACGACGTCCGGCCCTCTTCGCGTTCCGCTACGCGGTCGGGTACTGCCGCTCGGGCGAGCCCGTGAAGAGCTGCTGGGGGCGGCCGATCTTCGTCTTCGGGTCGAGCGTGAGCTCGCGCCAGTGGGCGAGCCAGCCCGGCAGGCGCCCGATCGCGAACAGCACCGTGAACATCCGCGTCGGGAAGCCCATCGCCTTGTAGATGACGCCGGTGTAGAAGTCGACGTTCGGGTAGAGGCGGCGCTCCTTGAAGTAGTCGTCGTTGAGGGCGATCTCCTCGAGCTCCTTCGCGAGGTCGAGGAGCGGATCGGTCACGCCCAGCGCCGTGAGGACCTCGTCCGCCGACTCCTTGACGAGCTTCGCGCGCGGGTCGTAGTTCTTGTAGACGCGGTGACCGAAGCCCATGAGCTTCACGCCGTCTTCCTTGTTCTTGACGCGCTCGACGAAGCGCTGCACGCTCTGACCGGAGTCGCGGATCTGCGCGAGCATCTTGAGCACGGCCTCGTTCGCGCCGCCGTGGAGCGGCCCCGAGAGGGCGTGGATGCCGGCCGACACCGACGCGAACTGGTCGGCGCCCGTCGAGCCGACCAGGCGCACGGTCGACGTCGACGCGTTCTGCTCGTGGTCCTCGTGCAGGATGAGGAGGCGCTCGAGAGCCCGCGACATGACCGGGTTCACCTCGTACGGCTCGCTCATCACACCGAAGTTCAGACGGAGGAAGTTGTCGACGAAGCTCAGCGAGTTGTCCGGGTACAGGAACGCCTGCCCGATCGACTTCTTGTGCGCGTAGGCCGCGATGACGGGGAGCTTCGCGAGCAGGCGGATGATGTTGAGCTCGACGTGCTCGGGGTTCGCCGGGTCGGACTGGTGCTCGTAGTAGGTCGAGAGGGCCGAGACCGCCGACGAGAGGACGGCCATCGGGTGGGCGCCGTCGGGCAGCGCCGAGAAGAAGCGCTTGAGGTCCTCGTGGAGGAGCGTGTGACGGCGGATGCGGTCGTCGAAGTCGGCCAGCTCGGACGCCGAGGGCAGCTCGCCGTAGATGAGCAGCCAGGCCACCTCGAGGAAGCTCGAGTTCTTCGCGATCTGCTCGATCGGGTAGCCCCGGTAGCGCAGGATCCCCTGGTCTCCGTCGATGTACGTGATGGCAGACGCGGTCGAGGCGGTGTTGACGAACCCGTAGTCGAGGGTCGTGTGTCCCGTCTGACGCATGAGCGTCGAGATGTCGATGCTCGGGAGTCCGGACCTGCCCTGCAGGACCGGGAACTCCGCCGTCTTGTCACCGATCGTGAGGGTGGCCTTGTCGGCCGGGATTCCCGCGTCGCTCACAGCGCCTCCTGGCGGATCGTCTTCGCGACTTCTTCGGTCGCCTTGGATCTCGGTCGGCCGCCGGTCAGGCGGCACGGCACATGCTCGGTCGAGTGCGCGAGCCCTGTGCTTCTACAGCCTATCGGTCGTCCCGCCTACCTGTGAAAACTCCCAAACGGCCGGGCGATGCGTGGAGGATTCCTACGAAGACGCGCGGGTGAGACGACGCGCCGCTGCGGCGATGCGCTCGTCGCTCGCCGTGAGCGAGAACCGGACGTGCAGCGGGAAGTGCGGGCCGTAGAAGACGCCGGGGCCCGCGAGGATGCCGAGATCCGCGAGCCGGCCGATCGACTCCCACGCGTCGCGCCCCTCGGTCGCCCAGAGGTAGAGCCCGGCCTCGCTGCGGTCGATCCGGAAGCCGGCCGCCTCGACGGCGGGGCGGAGGATGTCGCGACGGGAGCGGTAGCGCGCCTTCTGCTCCTCGACGTGCGCGTCGTCGCGGAGCGCGACGGCCATCGCGTGCTGCACGGGCGCGGGCGGCATCAGCCCGAGGTGCTTGCGCGCGGTGAGGAGCTCGCCCACGATGCGCCCGCACCCGGCGATGAAGGCCGCGCGGTAGCCGGCGAGGTTCGACTGCTTGCTCAGCGAGTACACGCTGAGCAGCCCGGCGCGGCTGCCGCCCGTGACCCGGGGGTCGAGGACCGACGGCACGGGCTCGCTCTCCCACGGGCCGTCCCAGCCCAGCTCGGCGTAGCACTCGTCGCTCGCGAGCACGGCGCCGATCTCGCGGGCGCGGCGCACGGCGGCCGCGAGCTCGTCCACGGTCCACGTGCGCCCGTCGGGGTTGCCCGGGGTGTTGATCCAGATGAGCTTCGCGCCCTCCGGCCATTCGGCGGGGTCGTCGACGGCGACCGGCGTCGCGTTCGCGACGCGCGCGCCGACCTCGTACGTCGGGTACGCGGCGCGCGGGTGCACGACGATGTCGCCCTCGCCGAGGCCGAGCAGCGTCGGCAGGAGGGCCACGAGTTCCTTCGACCCGATCGTCGGCAGGACGTTGCGGGGTGCGAGGTCGGGCACGCCGCGGCGGCGCGCGTACCACTCGACGATCGCCTCGCGCAGCGCGGGGGTGCCCACGGTCTGCGGGTACGCGTGCGCATCGGTGGCCTCCGCGAGCGCGTCGCGGACGATCGCGGGGGTCGGGTCGACGGGCGAGCCGATGGAGAGGTCAACGAGCCCGTCGGGGTGAGCGGCAGCCCGCTCACGATACGGGACCACGGCGTCCCAGGGGTAGTCGTCGAGGTCGCGGACGCCCATCCGCTTACTCGCCCTGGGGCGGGAGGGCGGCGATGAGGGGGTGGTCCTTCTCGATCACGCCGACCTTCGACGCGCCACCGGGCGACCCGATGTCGTCGAAGAACTCCACGTTCGCCTTGTAGTAGTCCTGCCACTCATCGGGCAGGTCGTCCTCGTAGTAGATCGCCTCGACCGGGCACACCGGCTCGCACGCACCGCAGTCGACGCACTCGTCCGGATGGATGTACAGCGACCGCTCGCCCTCGTAGATGCAGTCGACCGGGCACTCATCGATGCAGGCGCGGTCCTTGACGTCCACGCAGGGAAGGGCGATCACGTAAGTCACGCCCTCAATCCTACGCGCGCGCGAGGCCCGTCGCCCGGAAGGCGAGCCTAAGCCGAGCCGGACGCCATCCGGCGCAGCTTCGCCATGTCGGGCCACGCGACAGCGACGAGGACGATCCCGGCGAGGAGGAAGGTCCACACATAGCCGAAGGGGAACTCCCCCTCCGCCGGCATCGGGACGACGACGGAGCCGCCGGGGCCTCGCCCCGAGTAGATCGTGAGCGCTCCGAGCATGCCGATGCCCGCCGCGAGAGCCGACCACCGATCATCCGTCAGGAGCCGCAGCGACGTGAGCAGCCCGCCGCACGCGATCGCGGCCAGCACCATCCCGACGGGCACGGCGCCCCACGTGAAGGAATGGGCGATCGTGCTCGCGACGCCGAACACCGCGCCCGCGCAGAGGGCAACGAGCCACGTGACGACGTGCGCGAGACGATCGCCCCTCATGCTCAGCCCTGGCGCTTGAGGCGCGAGGCGGCGCGGGCGCGCTCGGTGGCGTCGAGGATCACCTTGCGGATGCGGACGGCCTCGGGCGTCACCTCGACGCACTCGTCCTCGCGTGCGAACTCGAGCGACTCCTCGAGCGAGAGCAGACGCGGGGGCGTCATGGACTCGAACGAGTCGGCCGTGGAGGAGCGCATGTTGGTGAGCTTCTTCTCCTTGGTGATGTTCACGTCCATGTCGTCGGCGCGCGAGTTCTCGCCCACGACCATGCCCTCGTACACCTCGTCGGTCGGCTTGACGAAGAACGTCATGCGCTCCTGCAGCGCGATCATCGCGAACGGCGTCGCGACACCCGCGCGGTCGGCCACGATCGAGCCGTTCTGACGCGCGACGATCTGCCCGGCCCATTCGCCGTAGCCGTGCGAGATCGCGTTGGCGATGCCGGTTCCACGGGTGATCGAGAGGAACTCGGTGCGGAAGCCGATGAGGCCGCGCGACGGCACGATGAACTCCATGCGGATCCAGCCGGTGCCGTGGTTGATCATGTTGTCCATGCGGCCCTTGCGGTTCGCCATGAGCTGCGTCACGGCGCCGAGGTGCTCTTCGGGGACGTCGATCGTGAGGTGCTCGTACGGCTCCTCGACCTTGCCGTCCGCGCCCTTGCGCGTGACGACCTGGGGCTTGCCGACCGTGAGCTCGAAGCCCTCGCGGCGCATGTTCTCGACGAGGATGGCGAGCTGCAGCTCGCCGCGGCCCTGCACCTCCCAGGCGTCGGGCTTGCCGATGTCGAGCACGCGGATCGACACGTTGCCGATGAGCTCGCGGTCCAGGCGGTCCTTGACCATCCGCGCGGTGAGCTTGTGGCCCTTGACCTTGCCGACGAGCGGCGAGGTGTTCGTGCCGATGGTCATCGAGATCGAGGGCTCGTCGACCGTGATCTGCGGCAGCGGGCGCACGTCCTCCGGGTCGGCGATCGTCTCGCCGATCATGATGTCGGGGAAGCCCGCGATGACCGCGATGTCGCCGGGGCCGGCCTCCTCGGCCGGGTACCGGTCGAGGGCCTTCGTCATGAGCAGCTCGGTGATGCGCGCGTTCTGCGTCGTGCCGTCCTGACGCACCCAGGCGACGGTCTGGCCCTTCTTGAGGGTCCCGTTGAACACGCGCAGCAGCGCGAGTCGGCCGAGGAACGCCGACGAGTCGAGGTTCGTGACCCACGCCTGCAGGGGCGCCTCGTCGTCGTACGACGGAGCCGGCACGTGCTCGAGGATCGCCTCGAACAGCGGCTCGAGGTCGGCGTTGTCGGGCAGCGAGCCGTCGGCGGGGCGGTTGCGCGACGCGGCGCCGGCACGACCCGAGGCGTAGACGACCGGGACGTCGAGGAGCGCGTCGACGTCGAGGTCGGGGACGTCGTCCTGGAGGTCGCTCGCGAGCCCGAGCAGGAGGTCGTGCGCCTCCTCCTCGACCGCCGCGATGCGCGCGTCGGGGCGGTCGGTCTTGTTCACGAGGAGGATGACGGGGAGCTTCGCCTCGAGCGCCTTCCGCAGCACGAAGCGGGTCTGCGGGAGGGGACCCTCCGACGCGTCGACGAGGAGGACGACGCCGTCGACCATCGACAGGCCGCGCTCGACCTCGCCGCCGAAGTCGGCGTGGCCCGGGGTGTCGATGACGTTGATCGTCACCGGGACGTCGGTGTGCGCGCCGTTGTACGTGATCGCCGTGTTCTTGGCGAGGATCGTGATGCCCTTCTCGCGCTCGAGGTCGTTCGAGTCCATCGCGCGCTCTTCCACGTGCGCGTGCTCGCCGAACGAGCCGGTCTGGCGCAGCATGGCGTCCACGAGGGTCGTCTTGCCGTGGTCGACGTGCGCGACGATCGCGACGTTGCGGAGATCGGAACGGTGGGCGAGCGCCATGAAGGGATCCTTCTGATGTGGGGGTTCCGCCCCGAAAGCGGGGCGTTCCATCCTATAGCGCGTCGTCGAGCGGGCGCTCAGGCTGCTCGGAGGCGGGCCGTCAGCCGGTGACGATCCCGCCCGTGATGCTGAGCGACCAGGCCGCCCACGCCGCGATCCCGGCGAGGATCAGCAGCGTCGGGATGTGCCATCCGCGGCGGACAGGGATATCGGTCGGCCGCGCCCGCTCCCGGAAGAGCTCGAGCGTCGCGGCCTGGTCGTCGCCGGGCTGCTCGCGGCGGTTGATGTGCAGGTGGCGGCTGGCCGCGCCGGTCGCCGCGACGACCGTTCCGTCGTCGAGCGCGATCTCGAGCTGCCAGCGCATCCGGATGGCCCGCACGCGCGACCACGGGATCTCGACCACCCTCAGACCGCCGCGCACACGAAGGAGATCGTCGGTCGCGGTGACGCTCGGGGCGGCGAGGAGCACGTAGACGCCCCAGCAGAGCGCGAGGAGCCACGGCGCCACGAGGAGCGCGTCGAAGGGCCGCCCCCGCAGGACGGCGTCGCCGAGGAGGAGCACCGTCAGCAGGGCGGCGCACGCGAAGGCGACCCAGCCCGACGGACGCCGGAACGAGACGCGGTACTCGGAGTCGCGCGAGCCGCTCATCGGGTCACCGCGACCGACACGGCCGCCCAGATGAGGATGGCCGCGAGCAGGCCGATCTCGCGCGCGTTCCAGGACGTGCGCACCTCTCCCCCGTCAGCCGGCGCCGCGCCATCCGCCGCGGCCTCGCGCAGCTCCTGGAGGATCTCGAGCTCGCGCTCGGCGGGCTGCGGGGTGTGGGCCCTGCCGCTCGGGCGCTTCGCGGCGGCTGCCCACGCCTGCAGGTCGCGGCCATCCGCGAGGACGAACGCGATCTGCCAGCGCAGCACGATGTCGCGCACCGCGCTCCAGGGCGCGCGCGTCGTGCGCAGCGGGTTGCGCACGACGACGCCGTCCTCGTCGGCGTGGACGCTCGGCGCGAAGAGGAACGTCCAGACGAACCAGACGGGCAGGAGCAGCCAGGGCGCGATGAGCACGGCGTCGACCGCGCTCCCGCGGACGACGACGTCGCCCAGCAGGAACACGACCACCGCCGACGTGGCGAGGAGCCAGACGATCCCGGCGCTGCCGCGGATCGTCCGGCTCCTCTGCTCGGGAGGCGTCATCGGCCGCCGAGCTCGACGGTCTGGCCGGGGATCGCGTCGAGGAGGCGACGCGTGTACTCCTGCTGCGGGTCGGCGAAGATCTGGTCCACGGCGCCCTGTTCGACGACCCGCCCGTGCTCCATGACGCAGACGAGATCGGCCGCCACGCGCACGACCGCGAGGTCGTGGGTGATGAACAGGTAGGTGAGCCCCAGCTCCGACTGCAGCTCGGCGAGCAGCTTCAGGATCTGATCCTGCACGAGCACGTCGAGCGCCGAGACCGCCTCGTCGAGCACGACGATGTCGGGCTTGAGCGCGAGGGCGCGCGCGATCGCGACACGCTGACGCTGGCCGCCGGACAGCTCGTTGGGGTACCGCCACGCGAGCTCGCGCGGCAGGGCGACCTGCTCGAGCAGCTCGAACACGCGGTCCCTGCGCGACGCGGCGTCGCCCACCCTGTGCACGCTCAGCGGCTCGGAGATGAGCGCGCCGATCGAGCGCAGGGGGTCGAGCGACCCGTACGGGTCCTGGAACACCGGCTGCATCCGGCCGCGCAGCGAGAAGATCTCGCGCGGGGACAGCGTCGTCGCGTCCACCCCGTCGATGAGGATGTGCCCGCTCGTCGCCTGCTCGAGCTGGAGAACCATCTTGGCGACGGTCGACTTGCCCGATCCCGACTCGCCGACGAGGGCGAGCGTCTTCCCCTTGGGGATCTGGAACGAGACGCTGTCGACTGCCCGGAACGGCTCGCTGCGGAAGCCGCCGCGCCGGATGCGGTAGTCCTTCACGAGATCGCGCACCTCGACGACGGGCGCCGCGGCGTGCAGCACCTGGGTCGTCGTCTCGATGCCCCGGTCCTCGACGCTCGCCTGGATGCGCTGCGACGCGAGGCTCGGAGCCGCGGCCACGAGACGCTGCGTGTACGGGTGCTGCGGGTCCTCGAGGATCTCGCGGCTCGGCCCCGACTCGACGATCTCGCCCTGGTTCATCACGACGATGGTGTCGGCGCGATCGGCGGCAAGGCCGAGGTCGTGCGTGATGAAGAGGACCGAGGTCCCCTTCTCGCGCGTGAGCGAGGCGAGGTGGTCGAGGATGACCCGCTGCACCGTGACGTCGAGCGCGCTCGTCGGCTCGTCGGCGATGAGGAGCGCGGGGTCGGCCGCGAGGCCGATGCCGATGAGCGCGCGCTGACGCATGCCGCCCGAGAACTGATGCGGGAACTGGTGCAGGCGCCGCTCGGCGTCCGCGAGTCCCGCCTGCTTCAGCACCTCGATCGCGCGCTGCTCGACCTCCTTGCGGCCGGTGGCGATGCCGTTCGCGCGGATCGCCTCCTTCACCTGGAAGCCGATCGACCAGACCGGGTTGAGGTTCGACATCGGGTCCTGCGGGACGTAGCCGATGCGGCGTCCGCGGATGTCCTCCATCTCGCGGCGCCCGACCTTGGCGAGGTCGACGCCCTCCAGCTCGATCGAGCCGGCGGTGACCTTCCCGGTGCCGGGGAGGAGGTCGATGATCGCCGTCGCGGTCGTCGACTTGCCCGACCCCGACTCGCCCACGATCGCGACGGTCTCGCCGCGGTGGATGTCGAGGTCCACGCCGTGGACGACCTCGCGCTGCTTCTTTCCGGTGCCGAACGCGACCTTCAGCCCGCGCACACGCAGGAGAGGCTCGGTCATGGGTGTGCCCTTCGTGAGATCGGTCATCGCTGCGCCCTCGCCTTCGGGTCGAGCGCGTCGCGCAGCAGCTCGCCGAGCGTGATGAACGCGAGCACCGCGATCGTCAGCGCGAGCGACGGCCAGAACAGCGCCATCGGCGAGGTGCGGATGGAGGTCTGCGCCTGGCTGATGTCGTTGCCCCACGACATGGTGGTGCCGCCGAGGCCGACGCCGAGGAACGACAGGGTCGCCTCGGCGACGATCGCCTGCCCGAGGCTGATCGTCGCGACGACGATCACGGGGGCCATGGCATTCGGCAGGACGTGCACGAGGAGCGTCTTGAACCGCGACAGGCCGAGTGCGATGGAGCCCATCACGTAGTCCGCCTGCTTCACGCGGAGCACCTCCGCGCGCATGATGCGCGCGGTCGACGCCCATGAGAACCCGCCGATCGCGAACGCGAGGACGAGCTCGTTGCGCTGCTCCTGGAGCACCGTCATCACGACGATCGCCGCGACGATGTAGGGGATGGTGAAGAAGATGTCGCCGATGCGCGACAGCAGCGAGTCGAGCCATCCGCCGTAGAACGCCGCGAGCGCGCCCATGATGACGCCGATCACGGTGCCGATGATCGTGGCGAGCAGACCGACGACCATCGACGTCCGCGTTCCCCACACGAGCCGCGACCAGATGTCGCAGCCCTGGCGGGTGAATCCGAGCGGGTGCCCGGCGGTCGGGCCGCCGTTGCTGTTGGCGAGCTCGCACCCGAGGTAGGGCGAGGTCTGCGTGAAGAGCGTGGGCCAGGCGGCGATGAGCACGATGAGCGCGCTCACCGCGAGCGCGACCCAGAACGACGGACGACGGCGCAGGTCGCGCCATGCGTCGAGCCAGAGGTTGCTCTTCCTCTCGTCGACGCGGACCGCGTCGACGACGATGGTCTGCTTCACGGGGGCGACGAAGCGCGTGTTACTTGACATAGCGGATCCTCGGGTCGAGCAGACCGTAGAGCAGGTCGACGAGCAGGTTGATGAGCACGTACACGACCACGAAGATCGTCACGAACGAGACGACCGTGGGCGTCTCATGCCGGATGATCGCCTGGAAGAGCGTGTTGCCGACGCCGGGCACGTTGAAGATGCCCTCCGTGACCGTCGCGCCGACCATGAGGATGCCGAACTGGGTCGCGGTGTCGGTCACCATCGGGATGAGCGAGTTGCGCAGCACGTGAACGGGGATCACGCGTCGTCGCGGGAGCCCCTTCCCGTAGGCCGTGCGGACCCAGTCCTGACCGAGGGTCTCGATCATCGACGAGCGCGTCAGGCGCATGCTCGCGGCGTAGATGCTGAAGCCGAGCACGAGCGCAGGCAGCCAGAGGTCGCCCCAGTCGTTGTTCGCGCCGACGGTCGGCTTGAACCACGCGAGCTGCACGCCCAGGAAGTACTGCGCGATGAACGAGAGGACGAAGATCGGCACCGCCACGAAGACGAGCGCGATGACGAGCATGAGGTTGTCGTACACGCCGCCCTTCAGCAGGGCCGATGTGGCGCCGACCACGATCGACAGCACGAAGGCGATCGCGACCGCCATGACCGCGAGCCGCAGCGTCACGGGGAACGTGCGCGCGAGCACCGTCATCACGTCCTGACCGGAGAACGTCACGCCGAAGTCGAGGCGGAGGATGCCGCCGAGGTAGTTGAGGTACTGCACGATGAACGGCTGGTCGAGCATGTACTGCCGACGCAGGTTCTCGATCACGGCGTCCGGCGGCTGCTTCTCGCCGAAGAGGGCCGCGATCGGGTCGCCGGGCATGGCGAAGACCATGAAGTAGATGAGCAGGGTGGCGCCGAGGAACACCGGTATCACCTGCAGGAGCCGTCTGAGGACGTAGCTGGCCATCCTCTTCCTTCCTGTGGATTGAGAGATCCGTGTCGGGTCACGGAAAAGGCACCGATCATTCGGTGCCGGAGTCGGGCCCCATCATCGCCCGGCGCTTCTGAGAGCGCGCTGGGGCGATGCATGGGGCGAGGCGGCGACGGTGACCGTCGCCGCCTCGCGGGGAGAGAGCCTGCGGCTCTCCCGTCACTCGGCCTTGGTGATCTCGCTGTAGATCGGGACCGAGTTCCAGCCGAACTCGACGTTGTCGACGGTCTCGCTCCAGCCGCCGGTCACGTTCGAGTACCACAGGGGGATGGCGGGGAGGTCGGTCAGCAGGACGGTCTGCGCCTGCTGGAAGATCTCGTTCGCCTCTTCGGGGTCGGTGGCGCTGATGCCCTCGGCGATCAGCGAGTCGAACTCCTCGCTCGAGTAGTCGCCGTCGTTCGAGCCGGCGCCGGTGGCGTAGAGCGGGCCGAGGAAGTTGTACAGACCCGGGTAGTCCGCCTGCCATCCGGAGCGGAAGGCGCCGACCTGCTTGTTGTCGCGCGCGTCGAGGTACGTGGCGAAGTCGGGGTACGGCTCGCCGATCGCGGTGATCCCGAGCGTGTTCGAGATCGAGTTCGCGACCGCGTCGACCCAGGCCTGGTGGCCGCCGTCGGCGTTGTACGAGATCGTGAAGTCCTCGCCGCTGTACGGGCTGATCTCGTCGGCCTGCGCCCAGAGCTCCTTCGCGAGGTCGGGGTCGTACTCGAGGACCTCGCCGCCCTCGAGCGACTCGCTCCAGCCGTCGATCACGGGCGACGTGAAGTCGCTCGCGGGCGTGCGCGTGCCCTGGAAGATGACGTCGGTGATCTCCTCGCGGTTGATCGCGTGCGAGATCGCCGCGCGGCGGAGGCGCCCCTCCTCATCCGTGGCGAAGTGCTCCTGCCACTCGGGGATCGTGAGCGACTGGAAGATCGCGGCCGGCTGGTTCACCCAGCGGTCGGGCAGGTCGCTCTCGAACGTCTCGAGCGCCGAGTCCGGGATCGCGTCGAGCACGTCGACGTTGCCCGCGAGCAGGTCCTGGTAGGCGGCGTCCTGCGTCGCGTAGAAGACGATGTTCAGGCCGCCGTTCTTCGCGGCGCGGGGGCCGTCGTAGTCGGGGTTGACGACGAGGTCGATGCCCTCGTCGTGCTGCCACGCGTCCTCGCTGGCGAGCATGTAGGGGCCGTTCCCGATCGGGCTCTCGCCGAACGCCTCCATGTCCTCGAACGCGACGTCGGGGAGCGGGTAGTACGCCGAGTAGCCGAGACGCTGCGCGAAGTCGGCAGCAGGCTTGTTGAGCGTGATGGTGAACGTGTAGTCGTCGACCTGCTCGAGACCGGTGAGCTCGGAGTCCTCGTCCCAGCTGAAGCCCTCGATGTCCTCGAAGAAGTACGAGGCGTTCTGCGCGTTCGACAGGAGCGCGCCGTAGTTCCAGGCCTTGATGAAGTTGTCGACAGTGACCTCTTCGCCGTTCGTGAACGTCAGGCCCTCGCGGATCTTCACCGTGAGCTGCGTGGGCGAGTCGACCGTGATCTCCTCGGCGACGTCGTTCACGACGGAGCCGTCGGCCTCGTACGAGATGAGGCCCGCGAAGATCGAGTCGACGATCTTGCCGCCGCCGGTCTCGTTCGTGTGGGTCGGGAGCAGCGGGTTCTGAGGCTCCGAGCCGTTGGTCGTGATGACGGCGGTCGATGCGCCGTCCGTCGGCGTCTCCTCGCCGGTGTCGCCGGATCCGCTTGCGCAGCCGGCGAGCGTGATGCCGCCGACCGAGAGCAGCGCGAGCCCCGCGAGGGCGATCTTGTTGCGCTTCACAGTGATTCCTCCGATGGAAGGGGTTGTAGGTGCCTTCACGAAGCCTCGGGAGTCTCCGTGAATGCGATGAGTGAAATCTAGGCTCCGATGCGGTCTGTGACAAACCTTCAGCGGAACCGTTACAGACCCTTTACTGGAGGGGCTCTCGATTTGGCAATCTGCGCCAACACGCCGTCGACTTCATGCACATGCATCGACGGCGTTTCGCACGGTCGCATCCCCGCGCTGTGCGAGTCTCGTGGTATGAGCGCTCCCCTCCCCGCCGCGCGGCCTTCGCGACGTCGCCTCGCATGCGAGGTCGCGATCGTCCTCGCCCTGACCCTCGGGCAGTCGGCGCTCTACTCGGTGCTCTCGCTCGTGCGCGCTCTCCTGCGGCCGGTCGCGCTCGCCGACCAGTCGGCGGCTCTGAATCCCGCGCGCGCCGAGGAGCCGCTGTGGGACGCGGTCTACCGGATCCTCGACGTCTTCTTCGACCTCGCCCTCGTCGCCCTGGTGGTGTACCTGCTCTGGGAGCCGGGGCGGAGCGCCCTGCAGCGCATGGGGCTCGATCTGCGCGCCATCCCCCGGGATCTCGGCCGTGCGGCCATCCTGCTCGTGGTCATCGGCGTGCCGGGCCTCGCGCTCTATCTCGGCGCCCGCGCGCTCGGCCTCAACGTCGACGTGCAGGCGTCGTCGGGCGTCGAGGGATGGCTCGTCCCGATCCTCGTGCTGTCCGCGGTGCGCGCGGGGCTCCTCGAGGAGGTCATCCTGAACGGATATCTCGTCGACCGGCTCGCGCGCCTGGGCTGGCGCCCCGGGTCGGTCATCCTCGCGGTGGCCGGCCTGCGCGCTGCTTACCACGCCTACCAGGGGTTCGGCGCGATCGTCGGGAACTTCGCGATGGGCGTCGTGTTCGTCTGGTGCTACCGCCACTGGGGGCGGGTCATGCCCCTCGTCATCGCGCACGCGCTCATCGACGTCATCGCGTTCGTCGGCTACCCGCTCGTCGCACCGTACCTGCCGTAGGTGCCCATCCGCCCTCGGTGAGACTAGTGCCCGTCGTCGAGACTGGCGCTTCGAGCACCGGTTTCGACGACGGGAGCTAGTCTCAACGACGCACTGGTCTCGCGGGCCGTTCGTCACCGCGAACGCGGGTTGCGCACCGCCGCGAAGACCTCCGGCGACCGCGGCCTGATGCGCGGGATGCCCGCGGCGACGAGGATCCGCTCGAACGGCTCGACGCGCACGACGTCTGACCATTCCCATCGGATCACCCGCCCTGCCGCGATCTGGAGCTCGTTCTCCCGGCGCCGTTCCTCACGCAGCACGAGCGCGGTCGACGAGTCCGTCGGCTGCGCGTACTTCGCGCGCCCGTCGGCTTCGCCGATGACCCGGACGGATCTCCACCACGCGTCGACCCGGCGAACTCTCCCGTTGACGACGAACTCGGCCTGCGGTTCGGGCGACTCGAACCCGAGGAGCTCCAGCACTACGCGGCTGACGCTCTCGAGGACCGACTCCGATCTCGCGTCGGCCGCCTTCAGGGCAGCGTGGCCGATGCGAGCGCCGCGCCGGTTCGGCAGCTCGCGGATGCGCCGCTCGAGGTCGTCCGACGTCAGTCCGGACAGCGCGGCATCGACGACCGCAACGCCGAACGCGAGCGGCAGCACGCGCGCGAGGTCGATCGCGGTCTCGAGCTTCGACGTCATCCGCACGCCGTCGACCCAGACGATCTCCCGCTCCGCCATGCTCGTGTGGGCGAGAACGTCTCCCCGTCGATACGAATGCCCTCGGCCCATATGCGGCAGATGGATGTCGCGCGGTTCGCCGAACACAGGGAGGGCATGTCGCACGGCAGCCGACTCGAAGCACAGCACGGGATCGCGCAACGCCGAGACGGCCGCGCTGACCCTCCGCGCATACCGCTCGTACGGGGCGAGCCGCGTCCAGTCGTCGGCCGCGACGTGCAGCCCGCGTCGCATCGGCACGGTCTGCCCCACCTGCCGGCGCAGCGCCCGGAGGCTGGCGTCGCGCCCTGTCCTGTGCAGCTCGTCGCGGTCGGCCATGGCTCCAGCCTCGCGAAGCGGTTCCACGAGCGTGCGACGTCGATCGTCTTCTGGACAGACACGCGGAACAGGTCCCCCTGTGCACGCGCCGTTGCCGCACTCCGCGCCACCGCTGCCTTGGGACTAGCGCTGGTCGTCGAGACCGGTGCTCCGGGCAGCAGTCTGGGCGGCGAGAGCTAGTCTCACGAGTGGGACGCGCCGGGCGCCGCTACACGTCCGGGATCAGGCGCTTGCCGAGGACGGCGACGTCGTCGCGGGCGTACTCGAGCTCCGCGTAGTAGTCCATGACGCCGCGGTTCTCCGCACGGACCATCAGCATGACCTTGGGGCATCCGAGCGCGAGGAGCCGCCGCTCGGCCTCCGCCACGAGCGCGCGGCCGATCCCCTCGCCGCGACGGGCGCTCGCGAGGTACGAGAGCCAGCCGCGGTGCCCGTCGTAGCCCGCCATCACCGTGCCGACGACCGCGCCGTCGTCGTCTGCCACGAGAAGCAGCTCCGGCCAGACCTCCCGCGCGCGGCGGATGTCCTTGTGGGGGTCGTTCCAGGGCCGAGTGAGCCCGGCCGCCGTCCACAGCGCCACGACCGGCTCGACGTCCGCATCCACGAGCGGGCGGATGGCGATGCTCACGATGCGAGCTCCGCGAGCGACCGCGACCAGGCCACCTCGCGATCAAGCTGCCCCGTCTCGCGAAAGAGGCGCACCTGGTGCGTGTCGGCGAGGGCCACTGCCAGCTCCGCCCGGTCGGCCGGGACGAACCCGAGCTTCTGCCAGAACGGCCCGGACCGGCGGGAGAACAGCCACGCCGTCGCGGCACCCGCCTCTGCCGCCCGCGCGAGCGCGAAGCGCGCGAGAGACGTCCCCGTGCCGGCCGCGCGGCCATCCGGATGCACGGCGACGCTGCGGATGAGCGCGTGGCCGCCGTCGGCGCTCGCCTCGTAGCCGGTCGTCTCGACGATGCGGCCGGCGGCGTCGCGGCGGAGCCAGATGCGCACCGACGGAGCGTCGAGGCCGCTCGTCGTGAGGTCGACCAGGCGCAGGAACGCCTCGACGTCACCTGAGTCGGCGGCCGCCATCGGGACGAGACCAGTCATGCTCGGGCCGCCTCCCGGTGCCGCTCGAGTCGCGCCTCGATGCCGAGCCGCACAGCCGCCCACTCGTGCGGCAGGATCGAGAAGACCACCGTGTCGCGCACGTGCCCGTCGGGGAAGATCGCGTGGGCCCGCAGCACGCCGTCCTGCCGGGCGCCGAGACGGGCGATGGCGGCGCGCGACTGGTGGTTGTGCCAGTGGGTGCAGAACTGCACGCACACGCAGTCGAGCTCGTCGAACGCGCGCTCGAGCAGCAGCAGCTTCGCAGCCGGATTCACGCCGGTCCCCTGCGCCGAGCGCGCGAGCCACGTGTACCCGATCTCGACGCGGCGGTTCGGCGCGTCGATGTTGCAGTAGGTCGTCATGCCGAGCGCACGCCCCGTCCGGGCATCCACGACGGCCCAGGGCGCCATCCGCCCGGCCGCCTGCTCCCCGAGCCGCCGGTCGATCTCCGCGGCGACCCCGTCGGGCGAGGGGATGCGCGTGTACCAGGTCCGCCAGAGGTCGCCCTCCGCGACAGCCGCCGCCAGGTCGTCGTGATGCGCGGAGCTCAGCGGCTCCAGACGGACGATGTCGTTCTCGAGCACGGGGTTCGCAGCGAAGTCCACCGATCCACGCTATCGGTCGCCGCGACATCCGCCCGCATAGGATCGCCTCATGGCGACCCCCGACTTCATCCTTCGACTGCGCGAGAGGATCGGGACCGACCCCCTGTGGCTCACGGGCGTGACCGCGGTCGTGCTGCGCGGCGACGGCGCTGAGCGCGAGGTGCTGCTCGTCCGACGCGCGGACAACGCGCGCCTCACGCCGGTCACGGGCATCGTCGATCCCGGCGAGGAGCCCGCGGTGTCGGCCGTGCGCGAGGTGCTCGAGGAGGCCGCCGTCGTCGCCGAGGCCGAGTCGCTCGCGTGGGTCCACGCGACGCGGCCGATGACGTACGCGAACGGCGACCAGGCGCAGTACCTCGACCTCGTCTTCCGCTGCCGCTACGTCTCCGGAGAGCCGCACCCGGAAGACGGGGAGAACACCGAGGCGATGTGGCGCCGACTCGACGATCTGGGCGACGTCGACGCCGAGATGCGCGAGCGGATCCGGATGGCCGCCGCCGGCCATCCCCACGCGCGCTTCGAGACCTGATCCCGCCCCGCCCTGGCCCGGTTCTATCCGTCGGACTAGCGCCCGTCGTCGAGACCGGCGCGGGGAGCGCTAGCCTCGACGACGGGCGCTAGTCTCGACGACCGGCGCTCCTAGGCGAACGCCTCGATCGGCGGGCACGCGCACACGAGGTTGCGGTCGCCGTAGGCCTGGTCGATGCGGCGCACGGGCGGCCAGTACTTCGCGACGCCGACTCCCGCGGGGTAGACCGCGGTCTCGCGCGTGTACGGATGGTCCCACTCGCCGGCGATCGCGGCCGCGGCGGTGTGCGGGGCGTTCACGAGCGGGTTGTCCTCCACGGGCCACTCCCCCGCGCCCACGCGCTGCGCCTCGGCGCGGATGGCGATCATCGCGTCGACGAAGCGATCGAGCTCGGCGAGGTCCTCCGACTCGGTCGGCTCGACCATGAGCGTGCCCGCCACCGGGAACGACATGGTGGGCGCATGGAAGCCGTAGTCGATGAGGCGCTTGGCGACGTCGTCCACGCTCACCCCGGTCTCGGCCTTGAGCGGCCGGAGGTCGAGGATGCACTCGTGCGCGACGCGGCCCTGCTCACCGGTGTAGAGCACGGGATAGTGGTCGGCGAGGCGCGCGGCGACGTAGTTCGCCGCCACGACCGCCGCGTCGGTGGCCTGCGTGAGCCCCTCAAGGCCCATCATGCGCACGTACGCCCACGAGATCGGCAGGATGCCGGCCGACCCGTACGGCGCGGCCGACACGGGGCCGATCCCCTCGGTGTCGCCGTCGCCCTGCGCGAGGGCGTGCGAGGGCAGGAACGGCGCGAGATGGGCCTTCGCCGCGACCGGGCCGACGCCCGGGCCGCCGCCGCCGTGCGGGATCGCGAACGTCTTGTGCAGGTTGAGGTGCGAGACGTCGCCGCCGAGGTCGCCGAACCGCGCGTGCCCGAGCAGCGCGTTCAGGTTCGCGCCGTCGATGTAGACCTGGCCGCCCGCGTCGTGGACGGCCGCGGTGATGTCGAGCACGTCGTGCTCGTACACCCCGTGCGTCGACGGGTAGGTGATCATGAGCGCGGCGAGCGCATCGGCGTGCTGCGCGATCTTCGCACGCAGGTCGTCGAGGTCGACGTTGCCGGCCTCGTCGCACGCGACGACGACCACCCGCATGCCCGCGAGCACGGCGGACGCCGCGTTCGTGCCGTGCGCGGAGGACGGGATGAGGCACACGTCGCGGTGCACATCGCCACGCGAGCGGTGGTACCCGCGGATGGCGAGGAGGCCGGCGAGCTCGCCCTGCGACCCGGCGTTCGGCTGGAGCGAGACGGCGTCGTACCCGGTGAGATCGGCGAGCCAGCCCTCGAGCTGATCGATGAGCTCGAGGTATCCGGTCACGTCCTCCCGCGGCGCGAACGGGTGGATGCGCCCGAACTCCGGCCACGTGATCGCGGCCATGGCGGTCGCGGCATTGAGCTTCATCGTGCACGAGCCGAGCGGGATCATGCCGCGGTCGAGCGCGTAGTCCTTGTCGGCGAGGCGCTTGAGGTAGCGCATCATCGCCGTCTCGGAGCGGTGGCTCGAGAACACGGGGTGCGTGAGGAAGGGCTCCGTCCGGACGAGCTCCTGCGGGATCGCGACGGCGCCCGCCCCCTCGCCGCGCGCGCCTCCGAAGGCGCCAGCGACCGCGGCGAGCTCCGTCGACGTCGTCGCCTCGCCCACCGAGATGCCGACGGTGTCGGCGTCGACGCGGTGCAGGAGCACGCCGGCGTCGTGCGCCGCCGCCACGACGGCGTCTGCGCGGCCCGGCACGCGCACGCGGAGCGTGTCGAAGAACGCGCCGTCGACCACGTCGGCGCCCGCGTCCTCGAGCCATCCGCGCAGCTGGGCGGCCTTCTCATGCACGCGGGTCGCGATCTCCCGGAGACCGTCGGGCCCGTGGTAGACGGCGTACATCGCCGCCATGACGGCGAGGAGCACCTGCGCGGTGCAGATGTTGCTCGTCGCCTTCTCACGGCGGATGTGCTGCTCGCGCGTCTGGAGGGCGAGACGGTACGCGAGCTGCCCGTCCGCGTCCTTCGAGACGCCCACGAGCCGGCCCGGCAGCTGGCGCTCGAGGCCCTGGCGCACGACCATGAATCCCGCGTGCGGGCCGCCGAACCCGAGCGGCACGCCGAAGCGCTGCGACGACCCCACGACGATGTCGGCGCCGAGCGAGCCCGGCGACGCGATGAGGGTGAGCGCGAGCAGGTCGGCCGCGACGACCGCCTGGCCGCCCGCGACGTGCACGGCGTCGATGACGCCCTGCGGGTTCCAGATGCGACCCGACGCGCCCGGGTACTGGATGAGCGCGCCGAAGACCGACTCGGGCAGCGCCGCGCCGCCCGCGAGGTCGAGCTCCACGAGCTCGATGCCCACGGCCTCGGCGCGCACGCGGAGCACGTCCTTCGTCTGCGGGAGCGCGTCGGCGTCGACGACGAACACGTCGGAGCCGCCGCGCACCGCGCGGCGCGCCACGAGCATGCCCTCGACGGCGGCGGTCGCCTCGTCGAGCATCGACGCGTTCGCGACCGGGAGCCCCGCGAGGTCGGCGACCATCGTCTGGAAGTTGAGCAGCGCCTCGAGGCGCCCCTGCGAGATCTCGGGCTGGTAGGGCGTGTACGCCGTGTACCAGGACGGGTTCTCGAGCACGTTCCGCTGGATGACCGACGGCGTGAGGGTGTCGCTGTAGCCGAGCCCGATCATGGGGGCCAGCACCCGGTTGCGCGCGGCGAGCGAGCGGAGATCGGCGAGCGCCGCCGCCTCCGACACGCCCTCGCGCGGGATTGCCGAGCCTGCGGAGCCGAGATCGCGGATGACCGCGGGCACGGCCGCCGACAGGACGGCGTCGACCCTGCCGTCGAAGCCGATGACCTCCGCCATCCGCTCCTGGTCGGCGCCGGTCGTGCCGATGTGGCGCGCGGCGTACGCTCCGAAGCCCGCGGCGCTCACGCCTCGGCACCCGTGAGCGCGGCGTAGGCGGCGCGATCGAGGAGGCCGTCGACGTCGCCGGTCACGCGGACGCGGACGAGCCACGCGTCCTCGAACGGCGACTCGTTCACGAGCCCGGGGTTCTCGTCGACCGCGCTGTTGACCTCGACGACCGTCCCGTCGACGGGCGCGTACAGCTCGGACACGGACTTGGTGGACTCGATCTCGCCCATGACCTGGCCCGAGGCGACGGACGCGTCGGCGGCGGGCAGGTCAACGAAGACGACGTCGCCGAGCTGCTCGGCGGCGTAGTCGGTGACGCCGATCGTGGCGATGTCGCCGTCGATGCGGATCCACTCGTGCTCGGCGGTGTAGAGCAGCGCGTTGAGGTCGGTCATTTCTTCCTCCGGTAGAAGGGCGGGGTGGTCGGGGTGGCGGGGATGCGGGTGCCGCGGACGTCGACGGTCAGGTCGTCGGCGTCCCTGGCCTCCTGGTCGACGTACGCGAGGGCGATCGGATGGCCGAGGGTCGGGCTGAGCGCGCCGCTCGTGATCTCGCCGACCTGGTGGTCGCCGCGGAACACGCCGTAGCCCGCGCGCCCGGCGCGGCGGCCCTCCATCGTGAGGCCGACGAGCACGCGCTCGCCCGGCCGCGCGTCGAGCGCCCGCGCGCCCACGAAGTCGCCCTTGTCTGCGGCGACGACGCGGCCGAGCCCGGCCTGCGACGGGAAGATGTCGCGCGCGAGCTCGTGCCCGTACAGGGGCATGCCCGCCTCGAGCCGCAGCGTGTCTCGCGCGGCGAGTCCGGCCGGCACGAGGCCGTGGGGCGCTCCGGCCGCGAGCAGCGCGCGCCACAGGTCGACGGCGCGGTCGGCGTCGATGCAGAGCTCGAAGCCGTCCTCACCCGTGTAGCCGGTGCGCGCGACGAGCAGCGGCGTGCCCGCGAACTCCGCGTCGGTCCAGGCGTAGTTGCGCAGCTCGTCGAGCGGCAGGCCGAAGCCGCCCACCTCGGGCGCGCTCTCGAGGATGGCCTGGGCGCGCGGCCCCTGCAGGGCGATGAGCGCGAGGCGATCGGAGGCGTCCTCGAGGTCGGCGTCGAAGCCCGCGATGCGCGCCGACACCTCGGCGGCGACGGTGCGGCGGTTGCCCGCGTTGGCGATGATGAGGAACTCGTCGTCGGAGAGCCGGTACACGACGAGGTCGTCGATGATGCCGCCGTCCTCCGCGAGCATCATCGTGTACTTCGCGCGGCCGACCGCGACGGCCGACAGCCGCCCGGCGAGAGCGTAGTCGAGGAACGCGCCGGCGCCCGCGCCGCGCACGAGGATCTCGCCCATGTGCGAGATGTCGAACAGCCCTGCCGCCTCGCGCACGGCGCGATGCTCGGCGAGATCCGACGTGTAGCGCACGGGCATCCACCACCCGCCGAAGTCGGTGAACGACGCTCCCTGCGCCTCGTGCTCCGCCTGCAGCGGCGACCGCCGCAGGCCCTCCGAGGCGGAGGCGGTCGATTCGTCTGTGCTCACGCGGTTCTCCTCAGCATTCGACCACGTTGACGGCCAGGCCGCCCCTCGCGGTCTCCTTGTACTTGTCGCTCATGTCGCGGCCGGTCTGCCGCATGGTCTCGATGACGGCGTCGAGCGAGACGCGGTGCGTCCCGTCGCCCCACATGGCCATCTTGGCGGCATTGACCGCCTTTCCGGAGGCGATCGCGTTGCGCTCGATGCACGGGATCTGCACGAGGCCGCCCACCGGGTCGCACGTGAGACCGAGGTTGTGCTCCATCGCGATCTCGGCCGCGTTCTCGACCTGCTCCGGCGTGCCGCCGAGCACGGCGGCGAGAGCGCCCGCCGCCATCGACGACGCCGAGCCGACCTCGCCCTGGCAGCCGACCTCGGCGCCCGAGATCGAGGCGCGCGCCTTGTAGATCGAGCCGATCGCCGCGGCCGTCAGCAGGAACTCGACGGCCACATCGTCGCGGTGCCTCCCCGCGGCGACCGCGGGCGTGTAGTGCGTCGCGTAGTGCAGCACGGCGGGGATGATGCCCGCGGCGCCGTTCGTCGGCGCGGTGACGACCCGCCCGCCCGCCGCGTTCTCCTCGTTCACGGCGAGCGCGACGAGGTTCACCCACTCCTGGGCGTACGCGGGGCTGCGGTCGGGGTCCTCCTGGAGAAGCCGTGCGTGCCACTGCGGAGCGCGGCGACGGACGCGCAGGCCCCCTGGCAGCTCTCCGTCGGCGCGCGTGCCGGCCGCCACGCACTCGTCCATCGCGTCGCGGATCCGCAGGACCCCCTCGCGGACGTCGTGCGCGGACTGCAGTGCGCACTCGTTGCGCAGCGCGATCTCGGCGATGCCCGCCTGCTCGGCCGCGCAGATCGCGAGCAGCTCCGACGCGGTCGAGAACGGATGCGGAACGGGCGTCTCGGACGCCGCGGCCTCCTCGCCCTCGCGGACGATGAATCCGCCGCCGACCGAGTACCACGTGCCGTGCGCGAGCGTGCGACCCGCGGCATCCCTCGCCGTGAAGCGCAGCGCGTTCGTGTGGCGGGCGAGCACGGTGAGCGGCGCGAGGCGGATGTCGCGCGCACGCAGCGGGACCGACCCCGTGCCGCCCAGGCGGACGACGCCGTCGCGCTCGATGCGCGCCGCGCGAGCGGACACCTCGTCGGCCCGCACGACGTCAGGGCGACACCCCTCGAGGCCGACGAGCACGGCCGTGAGCGTCCCGTGGCCGGCGCCCGTGGCGGCGAGCGAGCCGAACAGCTCGACCTCGAGGGCCGCGACGAGCGGGATCCGCTCGGCGAGCTCGTCGGCGAACGCCGCGGCCGCGCGCATCGGCCCCACGGTGTGCGAGCTCGACGGCCCGATGCCGATCGTGAAGAGGTCGAAGACCCCGACGAACGGCGCCCGGTCGCCGAGGGCGGTTCCGGCACGGCCGACGTCGTCGTCTGTCGTGTGCACCATCGAGGAACTCCCGTCTTCGGCACCCTCGCCGTGAGGGTGCGCCGAGTTCCTCCCGCTCTGTCATAGGCCTGAGAGTTTCCGCGGCGCCGCAGCTCCGCTTGCCCCGTCGGCGGGCGCGTGTGCGCCGCTTTCCAGAGTGACCTGCCGCCACGGTACGTGGGCCTGAGAGATTCCGGGAGGGGTTGCTCCTACGGCAGCCGCGCGAGCGCGGCATTCTCCCGTGACGGGTGGACGGTCGTTCAGTTGTGTGTGCCGATCCTACCCGGCGACCGCACCCGCCCGCGACTGCTCCCGCGCGACGGCATCGCGCCGCTGAGCGAAGAACGCGAGCTCGTGCCGGGCCGACACGTCGAAGGCCGTGCGCATGCGCGCGAGGCGCGCGTCGTCCGCGGCCCTGGCGTGCTCCTGCGTCCAGCGGATGGCCTCGCGCGTCGCGAGGTCGAACGCGTCGGATGCGTACATCTCGAGCCAGTCGGCATACGGATGGCCCGGGCGATTCGCGGCCGCGAGGCGCGCGCCGATGTCCTGGTAGAGCCAGAAGCACGGGAGCACCGCGGCGACGAGCACCGCGTGGTCGCCGGCCGCTGCCGTCGCCCGCAGATGATCCAGGTACGCCATGGTCTCGGCGGACGGCGTCGCCGGGGCGTCGGCCGGCGCATCGTCCAGCCGGGCGCGGTGCAGGGAGAGCTCGGTCTCCAGGCAGCTGTGCGCGGATGCCGCCCAGAAGGCCTGCTCCTCGAGCGTCGGCGCGAGCTCCGCGGCCCGGCTCAGCACGCGCGCGTACGTGCGCAGGTACAGCGAGTCCTGCGCGAGGTAGTGCGCGAAGTCGTCCCGATCGAGCGAGCAGTCCGCGAGTGCGCGCACGAACCACACGTCGTCGATGCCGGCGCGCAGCGGTGCGATGTCCTCCCACCAGGCGTCGAGCTCGGCGTCGCGGCGCGGGAGGCCTCCCGTCCGCCACAGGCCCGCGAGATGGTGGAGCGGGCCGTGCCCTCCCGGGCGGCCCACCTCGAGCTCGGAGCCCGACGCGATCGCGTCGCGCAGCCATCCGCGGGCGAGGCGGGCCGCCCAGGTCCAGTCGCCCTCGCGCGCGCGGAGCGTGGCGAGCGCCGCGGACAGGGAGCACCCCGTGCCGTGCGTGGCGGTCGTCTCGATCCGCGCGTCCGAGAATTCGGCGATGAGGCCATCCGGCCCCACCAGCGCGTCCGGGCACGCCGGGCCGTCGAGGTGCCCGCCCTTCGCGAGCACGAGCACGCCGTGGCGACGCGCGAGCGCGGCCGCCTGCGCGAGCGCGTCCGTCCACGATCCGATGGCCGCGACACCGGTGAGCACGGCCAGCTCCGGGAGGTTCGGCGTCACGACGTCGGCGAGCGACAGGAGATCGTGCAGCGCGCGCTCGGCCTCGGCGTCGATGAGGCGATCCCCGCTCGTGGCGATCATGACGGGATCCAGGACCACCGGCGGGCGCGTGTCGAGGCCGCGCAGCCAGTCCGCCACGACAGCGACGATCTCCGCCGTGCCGAGCATGCCGATCTTGACGGCGTCGATGCGGATGTCGGCCGCGAGCGCGTCGAGCTGCTCGCGCAGGAACGACGCGGGCGGCACGTGCACGCCCGAGACGCCCTGCGTGCTCTGGGCGGTGAGCGCCGTGATCGCGGCCATGCCGTAGCCGCCGCACGCGGCGATCGACTTGAGGTCGGCCTGGATGCCCGCCCCTCCCGACGGGTCGGAGCCGGCGATCGCGAGGATGTTCGGCACGGCGGTCATGCGACGACCTCGGCGTCCGCCCACTCGAACCGCAGCGCGGCCGCCGCCGCGGCGGGGAACTCCGCCGAGCAGATGGCGCGGACGACCGCGATCCCGGCGGCGCCCGCGCGCCGCGCGTCGCGTGCGTCGCCCGGGCCGACGCCGCCGATCGCGACGCACGGGAACTCGTGCGCGAGCTCGGCGAAGGCCGCGAATCCGCTCCATCCGATCGGGGTCGGATGGTCCTTCTTCGTCGGGGTGGCGCGCACCGCGCCCACGCCCAGGTAGTCGACCGTGCCGGCGGGGAGGCGCCGCAGCGCCTCGAGCTGGCGCGGCAGGCTCGCGCTCAGGCCGATGATCGCGTCGTCGCCCACGAGGCCGCGCACGCGGTCGGCCGGCAGGTCGGTCTGCCCGATGTGGACGCCGTCGACGGACGCTCCCGCGGCCTTCGCGGCCAGGTACACGTCGACGCGGTCGTTCACGAGCAGCGTCGCACGGCCGCGCGTATGCCCGGCAGCGGCCTCGACGAGGGCGAGGAGATCGGCGGCGGACAGGTCCTTGCCGCGGATCTGCACGGTCGATGCCCCTCCGTCGACCGCCTGGGCGACGACGTCGACGAGCGAGCGGCCGGTGATCGTCGCGGCGTCCGCGACGAGGTAGAGGGAGAGGTCGAGAGGTCGCGCGGTCATGCCGGCACCTCCGTCGCGAAGCGCTCGGGCGCGGACACGTCGACCGAATCGACCCCCGCGAGCGCGTCGAGGAACGCCACCGCGAACGAGCCGGGGCCCGTCGCGACGGCCGCCGCGCGCTCGGAGGCGGCCGCGTAGACGGCGTGCGCCGCGATCGTGCCCGCGAACGCGGCATCCGGGCCATCCGCTGCCGCGACGCAGGCGGCCACGACCGCTCCGAGCGAGCAGCCGCCTCCCGTCATGCGGGTGAGGAGCGCGCTCCCGCCCGCGATGCGCTCCGTGCGCGCGCCGTCGGTGACCGCGTCGACCGCGCCCGACACCGCGACGACCGCGCCGGTGCGCTCGGCGAGCGCGCGGGCGGCGTCGAGCGCCGCATCGACCTCGTCGGCCGCATCGACCCCGCGCCCGCCCGAGCCGGCGCCCGCGAGCGCGAGCACCTCCGAGGCGTTGCCGCGGATCACGGTGGGCCGGTGCGCGAGCAGGTCGCGCGCGACGCCGGTGCGCAGGCCGAGGGCGCCCACGCCCACGGGGTCGAGGACCCACGGCGTGCCGGACGCGCGTGCCGCGGCGACCGCGGCGGTCATCGCCGCGCGCTGCTCGGCGGTCGGCGTCCCGAGGTTGACCAGGAGCGCCGACGCGAACGCCGCGCACTCCCCGGCCTCCTCGGGGATGTCGGCCATCACGGGCGCCGCGCCCACCGCGAGCAGCGCGTTGGCCGTGACGTTCACGACCACGGCGTTGGTGATGCACTGAACGAGCGGCGCGGTCTCGCGCAGTCTCGACAGCACGGCCCCGGGGCCATCGGATACCGACAGGTGCGCGTCACTCATCAGCGACATCCCTCCGCTCGTCCTAACGAGATCAGGTGCATACGGGTGTGATCTCAGTCCCGGATGGGGACACCCCGTGTCACTGCGAGCGAGCATAGCGGGTCCGCGATGGCCCGCGCGCCGGGTCGCCTACGCTCGAAGGGTGACCTCCCCTTCCGCGACCGAGAGCGCCGGCATCCGCGTCGCCGTCTCGACCGTGATCTTCTCGCTGCGCTCGCGGCCCGGGGCCGACGCGCTCATGATCCCGCTCGTGCGCCGCACGCGGGAGCCGTTCGAGGGCGCGTGGGCCCTCCCGGGCGGATGGCTCGACGAGCGGGAGGGGCTCGACGACGCCGCCGCCCGCACGCTCGCCGAGACGACCGCGCTCAGCCCGAGCTACCTCGAGCAGCTCTACGCCTTCGGCGACGTCGACCGCTCCCCCACGCGCGTCGTGTCGGTCGTCTACTGGGCGCTCCTGCGCTCGGACCTCGTGGATGCGCAGCGCGCCGCGGAGGACGCGCCGGAGAACGTCGAGTGGTTCGACGTGGACGATCTGCCGGCGCTCGCCTTCGACCACAACCGGATCGTCGACTACGCCGTGTGGCGGCTGCGCAACAAGGTCGGCTACAGCCGGATCGCGCACGGCCTCCTGCCCGACGAGTTCACGCTGACCGAGCTGCGGGAGGTCTACGAGGCCGTGCTCGGGCGTCGCCTCGACCCGTCGAACTTCCGCCGCCTCCTCGAGGGCTCCGAGGCGCTCCTCCCGACCGAGTCGTTCCGCACCGGCAAGCATCGCCCGGCGCGGCTGTACCGCTACAACTCGGAGGTCGAGCTCGCCGATCGCGGACCGCTCGGACCGGCCTGAGGAGCCCGCTCGCCTTTGTGGTCAACCTGACTTAAAGTGGTGTCGACGACTTAGAGTCGAATCGACACGAACAGGGGTCCCCATGGCCGCGACCAGCATCACCCTCACCGCCCGCGACGCGAGCGTCGACCACGAGATCCAGGCGATCGTCTCGGGCGGCGCCGCGGGCTCGACGTGCTCGACCGACCTCGCCGCGGGGCCCTGGAGCTTCGACGCCGTCGCCGGTTACGGCCCCGGCGCCTCGATGGGCGACGTGATCCCGACCGACGCCCCGCGGCAGGGCGAGCTCCCCCGCGCCTACCGCGAGGCCCCGGAAGCCGAGCTGCATGATCGCATCCGGGCGGCGAAGGCGGCGCTCGGCGACCGCGTCGTGGTCCTCGGCCACTTCTACCAGCGCGACGAGGTCGTGCAGCACGCCGACTACGTGGGCGACTCGTTCCAGCTCGCGGGCGCGGCGAAGGCGCACCCCGAGGCCGAGGCGATCGTCTTCTGCGGCGTCCACTTCATGGCCGAGACCGCCGACATGCTGTCCCGCCCGGAGCAGTCCGTCATCCTGCCGAACCTCGCCGCGGGCTGCTCGATGGCCGACATGGCCGACATCGACCAGGTCGAGGAGTGCTGGGAGCAGCTCGCGGACGTGTACGGCCCGCTCGACGTGCCGGACGAGGACGGCCGCGTGCCGGTCGTCCCGGTGACCTACATGAACTCCTCCGCGGCGATCAAGGGCTTCGTCGGCCGCAACGGCGGCATCGTGTGCACGTCGTCCAACGCGCGCACCGTGCTCGAGTGGGCGTTCGCCCGAGGGCGCCGCGTGCTCTTCTTCCCCGACCAGCACCTCGGGCGCAACACGGCCAAGGCGATGGGCGTGCCGCTCGAGCGCATGCCGCTGTGGAACCCTCGCGCGCCGTACGGCGGGTCGTCCGAGGAGACGCTGCGCGACGCCGAGGTCATCCTCTGGCACGGCTTCTGCTCCGTGCACCGCCGCTTCACGGTCGACCAGATCGAGACCGCGCGCGCCGAGCATCCGGGCGTGCGCGTCATCGTGCATCCGGAGTGCCCCATGCACGTCGTCGACGCCGCCGACGAGGCGGGATCGACCGACTACATCCGCAAGGCGATCGAGGCGGCGACCGAGCCGACCACGTTCGCGATCGGCACCGAGATCAACCTCGTGCGCCGGCTCGCCGCCGAGCACCCGCAGCACACGATCTTCTGCCTCGACCCCGTCG
The DNA here is from genome assembly GCF_053851835.1 of Microbacterium sp. KNMS. Lineage (NCBI taxonomy): Bacteria > Bacillati > Actinomycetota > Actinomycetes > Micrococcales > Microbacteriaceae > Microbacterium > Microbacterium sp. KNMS. The sequence continues at coordinate 36,076 of NZ_JBSQBP010000009.1, read as the reverse complement.
TGTGCCCCTGCTCGACGATGTACCGCATCCACCCCGGCTACCTCGCGTGGGTGCTCGAGGAGCTCGTCGCGGGGCGCGTGGTCAACCGGATCGGCGTCGACGACGCGGTGGCGGACCCGGCGCGCGTCGCGCTCGAGCGGATGCTCGCGGCCAAGCCCCTGCCGACGGGAGGCGCGCGCGCATGACCGGGGTCATCGTCGTCGGAAGCGGCGTCGCGGGCCTCGCGACGGCGCTGCACCTCGCGCGCGGCGGGGCGGATGTGCAGCTGGTCACGAAGGCGGGGATGGCCGACGGCAGCACGCGGCACGCGCAGGGCGGCATCGCGGCCGCGCTCTTCCCCGATGACAGCGTCGAGAGCCACGCGGCCGACACGCTCGCCGCGGGCGCCGGACTGTGCGACCCCGCCGCGGTCGACGTGCTCGTGTCGGAGGGGCCGGCGCGCGTGCGCGAGCTCATGGACCTCGGCGTCGCGTTCGACCGCGACGCCTCGGGCGCCCTGGCGCGAGGACTCGAGGCCGCGCACGCGCATCCGCGCATCCTCCACGCGGGCGGAGACGCGACGGGCCTCGCGATCGAGATCGCGCTCATCGCGGCCGCGCTCGAGGCGGGCGTCCGCCTTCGCGAGCGGACGCTCCTCGCCGACCTCCTCGTGGAGGACGGACGCGTCGCGGGAGTCGAGCTGCTCGCCGACGGGCGCCGGGAGGTGCTCCGGGCGGATGCCGTCGTGCTCGCGACCGGCGGAGCGGGGCGGCTGTGGGCGCGCACCACCAACCCCGACGTCGTGACCGGCGACGGCATCGCGGCCGCCCTGCGGGCGGGGGCCGCGGTCGTCGATCTCGAGTTCGCGCAGTTCCACCCCACCGTGCTCGCCGAGGGCACGCCGTTCCTCGTCTCCGAGGCGGTGCGCGGCGAGGGCGCCGACCTCATCGACCTCGACGGGCGGCGCTTCGTGCTCGACGACCACCCCGACGGCGAGCTCGCGCCGCGCGATGTCGTCGCGCGATCGATCGCCCGGCGGATGGCGGAGCAGGGCGGGCGCCCCGTCCTCCTGGACGCGACGCGCATCGGCCGTCGGCGACTCGAGGCGCGCTTCCCGACGATCGCGAGGGCGCTGGCAGCGCGCGGGCTCGACTGGGCCGCGCACGCGATCCCCGTCGCGCCGGCCGCCCACTACCTCATGGGCGGGATCGCGACCGACCTCGACGGGCGCACGAGCCTGGCCGGCCTCCTCGCCGTCGGCGAGTGCGCGCGCACGGGCGTGCACGGCGCCAACCGCCTCGCTTCCAACTCCCTTCTCGAGGGCGCGGTCTTCGCCGCGCGCGCGGCCGCGGCCATCCTCGCGGGCGACGTCGATGCGGCGCCCGCGCTCCCCTCCGCGCCCGGCCCCGAGTTGCCGTCGGAGCTCGCCGCCGTCCCGCCCTTCTCGCGCGCCGCCCTGCAGCGGCTCATGTGGGATCACGTGGGGCTCCTCCGCGACGGCGCGGGCCTCGCGCACGCCGTGGCGGTGCTCGCCACGTGGCAGGACGCCCTCCCCCGTCCGCAGACGGTCGCCGCGCATGAGGACGCGGGGCTCGTGCGCGTGGGCCTCGCCGCGGCGAGCGCCGCTCTCGCCCGGCCGGGCTCGGTGGGGTCGCATTTCCGCACCGACGACGCGTCCGCACACGCGCGCGAACTCGTCTCGGCGGGTGCCGCATGCTGACGGCGTCGACGATCGAGCGCGCCGTGCGCGCCGCCCTCGAGGAGGACGCGCCGTGGGGAGACCTCACGAGCGAGGCGTTCCTTCCCGCATCCGCTCACGCGCGGGCATCCCTCGTCGCGCGCGAGGACGGCGTGTTCAGCGGAGGCGAGGTCTTCCGGGCGGCGTTCGCCCTCACGGATCGCGCGACCGACGTCGACCTCCGCGTGGCGGACGGCGCGCCCTTCGCCGCGGGCGACGTGCTCGCGACCGTCGCCGGGCCGGCCCGCGCGGTGCTCACCGCAGAGCGCATCGGGCTGAACTTCACCCAGCGGATGTCGGGCGTCGCGACGCTCACGGCGCGGTTCGTCGCCGAGGTGGCGGGCACCCGCGCGCGGATCGTCGACACCCGGAAGACGACGCCGGGGCTCCGCGCGTTCGAGCGGCACGCCGTCCGCTGCGGCGGCGGGCACAACCACCGGCACTCGCTGTCAGACGCGGTCATGGCGAAGGACAACCATCTCGCCGTGCTCCAGGCCGGCGGCGCCGACCTGACGACCGCCCTCCGCGCGGGCATCGCGCGTCTGCCGCACACGGCGCATGTCGAGGTCGAGGTCGATCGCATCGACCAGATCGAGCCCGTGCTCGCGGCCGGAGTCGACACGATCATGCTCGACAACTTCTCTCTCGACGACCTCCGTCGCGGCGTCGGGATCGTCGGCGGGCGAGCGATCGTCGAGGCGTCGGGCGGCGTCGACCTCGGGACGGTGCGGGGCATCGCCGAGACGGGCGTCGACGTCATCTCGGTCGGCGCGCTGACGCACTCCGCCCGCGCGCTCGACCTCGGTCTCGACATGCGCGTGAGCTGAGCCGTGCTCTACCTCGACAACGCCGCGACGACGCCCGTGCGGCCCGAGGTGCTCGCGGCCATGGAGCCCCACCTGACGCGCGCATTCGGCAACCCGTCGAGCCACCACACGGTCGGCGAGCGAGCCGCGCGCGCTCTCGAGGACGCCCGCGCCAGGGTCGCGGCCGTGCTCGGGATGCGCCGAGGCGACATCGTCTTCACCTCGGGCGGAACCGAGGCGAACAACCTCGCGGTGAAGGGGATCGCCCTGGGCGCTGCGGCGCGTGCACGGCACGTCGTGACGACGCCGATCGAGCACGAGTCGATCCTCGCCTCGGCCGATTACCTCCGCCGCCTCCACGGGTTCGAGGTGACCCTCCTCCCCGTCGACGCGGACGGCCTCGTCCGGCCGGACGACGTCGCCGCAGCCCTCCGCGACGACACCGCGCTCGTGTCGATCGGGCTCGCCAACAACGAGATCGGCACCGTGCAGGACGCGCGGGGCATCGCCGATGCGCTCGCGGGGCGCCGCGTCCCCCTGCACCTCGACGCCGTGCAGGCGGCGGGATGGCTACCGCTGGCCGACACGGGCGCCGACGCGATCGCGCTCGCCGGCCACAAGATCGGGGCACCGCCCGGCACCGGCGTGCTCGCCGTGCGCGGACGCATCCCGATCGAGCCGCTCCTCCACGGCGGCGGCCAGCAGCGCGGTCGCCGCAGCGGCACCGAGGCGGTCGCGGATGCCGTCGGATTCGCGACGGCGCTCGAGCTCGCCGACGCCGAGCGCGCCGAGAGCGCTCGGCGCGTGGCGGCCATCCGCGACGCCTTCATCTCACGGGTGCTCGCGCTCGTGCCCTCGGCGCGCCTCACGGGCCATCCGACCCGGCGCCTCCCCGGCACGGCGAGCTTCACCTTCGCGGGCACGAGCGGCGAGGCCGTGCTGCTCGAGCTCGAGCGCCGCGGCGTCGTGTCGTCGAGCGGGTCGGCCTGCGCCGCGGGAAGCGACGAGCCGTCGCACGTCCTCGTCGCGCTCGGGGTCCTGCCCGAGGAGGCGCAGACCGCGGTCCGCTTCACGCTCGCGCACCGCCACGAGGGCTCGCTCGACGCCGTCGCCGACGCGGTCGCCGCTGCGGTTGCGGCGGTCTGACCCCGGTGTCCCCGTGCGCCGATAGTCTCATCCGGTGACCACCGCTCCCCTCGTGACCGTCGTCGTCCCGGGCTTCGACATCGAGGGATACATCGCCGAGGCGCTCGACTCGCTGCGCGCGCAGACCCTGACCCGCTGGCGCGCGATCCTCGTGGACGACGCGTCGACCGATGGCACGGGCCGCGTGCTCGAGGAGTTCGCCGCGCGCGACGATCGCTTCCGGGTCATCCGGCATCCGCGGCGCAAGGGGCTCGGCGCGGCGCGCAACACGGCGCTCGCGCACGTGGACACGCCGTACCTGGGCTTCCTCGACGGCGACGACATCATGGTCCCGCGCGCGCTCGAGACGCTCGTCGGGTCGCTCGAGACATCCGGAAGCGACGTCGCGGTGGGGGCGTACGTGCGCCTGTGGCCCGAAGGAGGGTCGTACACGGCGGGAGAGGTCCAGCCGTGGGTCTCTGCCTCGACGAGCCCGCGGCGCGTCGGCGTCACGCTCGACGCGCACCCCGAGGTCACCGGGAACGTCGTGGCGTGGTCGAAGGTCTCGCGCACGGGCTTCTGGCGTGCGCACGACCTGCGGTTTCCCGAGAACGCGCTCTACGAGGACCAGGCGATCGCTCAGCGGATGTACACGGCCGCGCGTGCGATCGACACGGTCCCCGACGTCGTCGTCCAGTGGCGCGTGCGCGCCGACGGGAGCTCGATCACGCAGCACGAGGCCGACCCCCGCGTCTTCCGCGCGTGCCTCGCCGCGATGCGCGACGGCCTCGCGGTGCTCGCCGGCCACGGCGCCGCGCAGCGTGCCCGGGCGGGTCAGATCCTGCGCATGGACATCCCTCGACTCTCCGCGATCGCCGACGCGTCCACTCGCTCCGACCTCGACGCGTTCGCCGCCGAGGTCGAGGCACTGCACCGGGCATAGCCCCCTTCCGTCCCGTCCCCCTCCCCCGGCCCTTCCCCCTTCCATCCCATCCCCCATGTCTCACCTCCCGCGTTCTCCGGCCGGGTCCTTGCCACGAGTGGCCGCCATCCGCCCCTCTCACCGGCCGGACGCGGCAGATGCCCGAAGGGACGTCGCCTCTCACCCACGCCGCGCGACCGCGGCGCGCAGGTCCGCGAGGAGGTCCGCGGGATCGGAGAGGTCGGCCTGGGTCACCGGGAGGTAGATCCAGCCGAGTGCCTCGAGACGACGCCGCCGCGCGAGATCTCGGCGCCACTGGTCCCGATCGCGGTGATGGTCGCCCTCGTATTCGACGGCGATCCGCTGCGCGGGCAGTGCGAGGTCCACGCGCGCGATGAAGCGGCCGGACGCATGGCGCACGACGAAGTTCGCCGCGAAGGGCCCGAATCCCGCGCGGACGAGCAGCAGCCGCAGCTCGGTCTCCTTGGGCGACTCGGCACGGCTGTCGATGAGCGCGACCGCCTCGCGGAGGACGCGCGACTGCCTGTTCCGAGGACGCCGCGCGAGCTCCGCCTCGATGGCGGCCGCGCCGTGGTCGTGGGCGACGCGATCGCCGACCGCGACGAGATCGTCGAGGTCGAGGATCTCCGACAGGTCGCAGAAGGTGCGCGACGGCGACGTCAGCGGCAGACCGCGTCGCTGCCGGACCTGGTCGGCCGCGAGCTCCCGCTGGTGGCCGATGATCAGGCGGCCGCGCCGGGCGCGCGTGCCCGTCGGGGTCGTCACGTGCACGGTGCGCTCGGCCTGCTGCCCGAGCGGAAGGGGAAGCCCCCAGAGGACCGCCGCGGTCGTGTGACTGAACGCCGCCCCCGCCGGAAGCGAGAGCGCGACCGCGTGGCAGATGCTCGCCAGCCCCTGCTGGTCGATGGGCAGGCGCGCGCCTCGAACGGGCGTCCACAGATCCGACGCGCGGGACCGGCGACGCGACACCTCGGGTGCGTCCGCGAGGCGGAACGCACGCCCACGGAGATGACGTGGGAGATCGGATGGTCGTGAGCTCACGGAGCGAGGCTCGCGCACGACGGAGTGGTCGGATGCGCGCATCCACACCCTCCGGCACCGCCGCGCCGCCCTCCGCCCCCTGTGCACGGACCGTGACGGGGCACGACCGGCGCCCGCCGCCGTCCTTGCCGCGACCGGCCGCCATCCGGCCCGCTCACCGGCCTCTCGCGGCAACAGCCCGTCCGCGCTCGCGGCCGAACACCTGAGCCCTGGCTTCAGTCCTCCAGGACGCGGGTCGCAGCGAGCTGCTCGGCGGCGAGCTCGGCGTAGAGGCCGCCTGCCGCGACGAGCTGCGCGTGCGTGCCCGACTCCACGATGCGGCCGCCGTCCACGACGTGGATGGTGTCGGCGTCGATGACGGTGGAGAGGCGGTGGGCGATCGAGATGGTCGTCCGGCCGCGCGCCGCATTCTCGAGCGCCTCCTGGACGATCCGCTCGGAGACGGTGTCGAGCGCGCTCGTCGCCTCGTCGAGGAGGAGCACGGGCGGGTCCTTGAGGAGCACGCGGGCGATCGCGATGCGCTGCTTCTCACCGCCCGACAGCCGGTAGCCGCGCTCGCCCACGACGGTCTCGTACCCGTCCTCGAAACCGGCGATGATGTGGTGGATGTTCGCCTGCCGGCACGCGTCCTCGATCTCCTCGTCCGTCGCATCCGGGCGCGCATAGCGCAGGTTCTCCCGCACCGTCGCGTGGAAGAGGTACGTCTCCTGCGACACGATGCCGACGTGGTCGACGATGGACTCCTGCCTGAGCCGGCGCACGTCCTCGCCGGCGAACAGCACCCGGCCATCCGTCGCCTCGTAGAACCGCGGCGTGAGGTAGAGCACGGTCGTCTTGCCTGCGCCCGACGGGCCGACGAATGCCACGTGCTCGCCCGGCTCCACCGCGAACGACACGCCCTGCAGCGTCGGGCGGGTGTCGCCCGCCGCGTCCGGATAGCGGAACGAGACATCGCGGAACTCGACGCGGCCGACCGGGCCCGGGGCGTCCTCCACGTCGACGGCGTCGGCCGCGTCGGCGATCGCGGGCTTCAGGTCGAGGTACTCGAAGATGCGCGCGAAGAGCGCGAACGATGTCTGCACGTCGAGCGCGACCCGCATGAGGCTCGTGAGCGGCTGCAGCAGCCGTGCCTGCACGTTCGTGAAGGCGACGATCGTGCCCGCCGTGATCATCCCGGCGTCGCCCGCGACGAGGAAGCCCGCGACGAGGTAGATGACCGCGGGCACGGAGGCCATGAGCACGTGCACGACCGCGAAGAACCCCTGCCCCGTCATCGCCTGGCGGATCTGCAGGCGGATCTGGTTGGCGTTCTCCTCGGCGTAGCGAGCGGACTCCGTGCGCTGGCGGTTGAACGACTTCGACAGGAGGATGCCCGAGACGCTCAGCGTCTCCTGCGTGATCGCGGTCAGCTCGGACAGCGACTGCTGCGTCTGCGCCGCGATGCGTGCGCGCACCTGGCCCACGCGACGCTGCACGACGACGAGCACCGGCATGATGACGAGGGCGATCAGGGTCAGCCGCCAGTCGATGAGGATCATCGCGACGAGCGACGCGATGACCGTCACGGTGTTCCCGAGGATGCTCGTGAAGGTGTTCGTCAGGACGCTCGAGACGCCGCCCACATCGTTCTGCAGGCGCGACTGGATGATGCCCGTCTTCGTGCGCGTGAAGAAGCCGAGCTCCATCGCCTGGAGGTGATCGAACATCCGGACGCGCAGGTCGCCCGTCACGCGGTTGCCGACGTTGGAGGTGAACCACGTCTGCGCGACGCCGACGATCGCGCTCAGGAGGTAGAGGCCGATCATGAGGGCGACGAGGCGCACGAGGAGCGGGATGTCGACGGGCCCGCCGTCGACGGGGAAGAGCGCGTCGTCGAACACCCGCTGGATGACGAGGGGCGGCACGACGCCGAGCGCCGCGCCGACGATCACGAGGACGGCGGTCGCGGCGATGCGACCGCGATACGGGCGGAAGAGCGCCACGACGCGGCGCCCGAGTCCGGGCACGCGCGGCGCCTGCGCGTTCAGTCTCCGCTGCGCCGCCTCGTCGATCGGCTTGCCGCCGCCGCGCCCACCCATGCCCCGCCCCATACTCATGTCAAAGAGCATACATATGCTCGGAGCGGGTGGATCCGATCGGATCGGGAATGGCAACGGGAATGTCGCCGTTAAGCTGTAACGTTCGCGCGGAGACCCTTCTCCCCTCCGCCTCCGGCCTTCCTCTTCTCTCTCCAGGAGTCTCATGACGTCTACCGACACCGGCGCCATCCGCGCACAGCAGCAGGAGATCGATCCGAAGGGCATGCGCGTCATCTGGCTGCTGCTGATCGCAGCCTTCACGGCGATCCTCAACGAGACGACGATGGGCATCGCCATCCCGCACCTCAATGCGGACCTCGGGCTCGCGCCCGAGCTGGGCCAGTGGCTCACGAGCGCCTTCATGCTCACGATGGCCGTCGTCATCCCGACGACCGGCTTCCTGCTCCAGCGCTTCACGACGCGCCAGATCTTCCTCGCGGCGATGATCGCGTTCTCGCTCGGAACGCTCGTGTGCCTCATCGCGCCCGGCTTCGTCGTGCTCCTCCTCGGACGCGTGATCCAGGCCGCCGGCACGGGCATCATGATGCCGCTGCTCATGACGACGATGATGAACGTCGTCCCGCCGCAGTCCCGCGGCCGCATGATGGGGCGCGTGGGGATGGTCATCTCGCTCGCACCGGCGATCGGCCCGACCCTGTCGGGCGCGATCCTGACGACGCTCAGCTGGCGCTGGATCTTCGGGATCGTGCTGCCGATCGCGCTCGCGTCGCTCCTCATCGGCGCGAAGTGGATGACCAACCTCGGCGAGACGCGCAAGGCGCCGATCGACGTGCCGTCGGTCATCATGTCGGCGATCGCCTTCGGCGGGATCGTGTACGGCCTCAGCCAGTTCGGCGGGGGCGCCCACGGCGCGGCAGCGGACGGCGGCGCGAGCATCTCGCCGATCGCGTCGGGAGCCATCGCGCTCGTCGTCGGCCTGGTCATGCTCGCGGTGTTCGTGATGCGTCAGATCAAGCTGCAGCGCATCGACGACGCGCTGCTCGATCTGCGCGTGTTCCAGTCGCGCAACTTCACGATCTCCATCGTGATCATGGCGCTCATCGCCCTCACGATGTTCGGCTCGCTCACCCTGCTGCCGCTCTACCTGCAGAACGTCGTGGGCCTCGACGCGCTGCAGTCGGGTCTCATCCTCCTCCCGGGCTCCGTGCTCATGGGCCTCCTCGGGCCGATCATGGGACGGATCTACGATGCGAAGGGCCCGCGCACGCTGCTCGTGCCCGGCACGATCATCGTGGCTGCCGCGATCTTCGTGTACGCGACGGTGAGCGAGCACACCCCGTGGGGGCTGCTCATGGCGGTGCAGACGGCCATGTCCGTCGGCATGGCGATGTCGTTCACGCCGCTGTTCTCGGCCTCGCTCGGATCGCTCGAGCGCCACCTCTACTCGCATGGCTCTGCCGTGCTCAACACGCTGCAGCAGGTCGCCGGCGCGGCGGGCGTCGCGATCCTCATCGCGACCTACTCGAGCATCCTCCATGCGGGCGAGGAGGCGGGCGTGCCCGCAGCCGCGGCCGGCGCCCCCGGCGCGCGGACGGCCTTCCTCATCGCGGCGATCATCTCGCTCGTCTCGGTCGCGCTGTCGTTCTTCGTGCGCAAGCCCGAGGAGCAGGAGGGCATGCCCGGCGGCCACGGCCACTGAGCTCCCTCGCACGCAAGAGGAGAGGGCCCGCGACCATGGTCGCGGGTCCTCTCCTCTTGTGCGCTCAGGTCAGGACGACTGCGCACCCGGCCAGCTGCATGCTCCGTCGGCGCATGCGGGAGCGTCCTCCGCGGACGCGGTCAGCAGCGGGACGAGCGGCGTCGCCCTGGTCTCCTCGGTCGTGGACATGCCGACCATGCTACGCCCGCGAGAGGACCCGGGCTCCGGAGCGTCAGTCATCGCCCTCGTCGTCGACAGCGCCGTCCGGATACGCCGGCACCTCGGGCTTCGACGAGAGGAAGACGATGCTCGCGACGAGCCCGCCCCAGATGAGGACGGCGGCGATGATGAAGAACAGCGTCGCGATGGCGGTCATCGCAGGTCTCCCTTCAGCGACACGGCGTCCGTCGCCGGCCACGGCTCGAACTTCTCCGGATCATGGCGCCACCGTGCGCCAGTGAGCGCGATCGCCCCGACGACCATGATGGCGACCGATCCCCAGCCGACGATTCCCAGGTAGGTCACGGGGTAGCCGCTGTATCCGTCGACGAGCAGCTCCACGATCTTCGATACGAGCATGTACGCGAGAACGACCGGGGCGACGATCGACACGAGGAACAGCCAGACTCGCCCGACCTTGAAGGTCGACAGGGTGCTCAGGTGCGACGCGAGCTCGGGGCCGGCTCGACGCACCCACAGCACGACGATCGAGACGATGATCGCCGAGGCCACGATGCCGATGTTGTTCGCCCAGTTGTCGACCGTGTCGAGCGCGGTGAGGCCGGACGTGGTCGAGAAGAGCAGGATCGAGACGACCGCGAGCACTCCCCCCAGACCGTAGACGACCTGCGAGCGCGTGAGGCCGAACTTGTCTCGCACGGCCGCGATGATCACCTCGAGGATCGAGATGAGCGAGGTGAGGCCGGCAAGCACGAGTGCGCCGAAGAAGAGGGCGCCGAACCACTCGCCGCCCGGCATCTGCGAGACGATCGCGGGGAAGGTCATGAACGACAGCGCGACGCCGGTCAGCCCCTCGAGCTCCGCCACCGGGACGCCCTGCTCGAACGCGAAGAACCCGAGCGTCGCGAAGACGCCGATTCCCGCCAGCAGCTCGAACGACGAGTTGCCGAACGCGACGACGAGGCCGGGAGTGGTGAGGTTGACACGCCGGCGGCGGTAGGACGCGTACGTGACCATGATGCCGAAGGCGATGGACAGCGAGAAGAAGATCTGACTGTACGCCGCGATCCACACGGATGGGTCGGCGAGCGCCGCGAAATCCGGCGTGAAGAACGCCGTGAGCCCGTCGATCGCGCCAGGGAGGAACAGGGCGCGCACGACGAGGATCAGGAACCCGATCACGAGCAGAGGGATGAAGATGACGTTCGCGCGCTGGACGCCCTTCACGACGCCCGCGCCGAGCACCACGAGAGCGACCACCCACATGAGGACGAGCGGGATCAGCACACCGGGAACGAACTCGAAGGTGATCGGCTCTGCCGCCACCTGCAGGTATTCCCCGACGAAGAACGCGGTGGGATCGGACCCCCAGCGCAGATCCCACGAGAAGACGAAGTAGCTCGAGGCCCAGGCGAGCACGGCGGTGTAGTAGATGCAGATGAAGACGCAGATCATCACCTGGAACCAGCCGATGCTCTCGCCCACGCGCCCCGCGAGGCGTCGGAAGGCGAGCGGGGCGGAACCGCGGAAGCGGTGCCCGATCGCGTAGTCGAGGAAGAGGATGGGGATGCCGGCGGTCAGCAGCGCGACGAGATACGGGATGAGGAAGGCTCCTCCCCCGTTCTCGTAGGCGACGCCGGGGAAGCGCCAGATATTTCCGAGGCCGACAGCCGACCCGAGCGCGGCGAGGATGAAGCCGATCTGACCGGTCCACACCTCGCGTGCCGGAACGGCGCCGGCCGTGTTCGTGCGAGACATTCTGTATCCCTTCACTGGGCGGTTGTCACGCCATCTCAGTATCGAGCGAGCGTAGCAACATGCTCAGCAGACGCACAGGTGGCTCACCTGGATATGGCAGATTTGATCGGATGAGCCAGCCGACTGCATCCGACTCCTCCGCCCCTGATCGCGCCGCGCGGCGCGCGGTCACGGTCTTCCCGATCCTCGTGCTGGTGGCCGGGGTGGTCGGATTCCTCCTGCCGGGGGCCGCGCCCGTGCTCGGGCCCGCAGTGCCGTGGCTGCTCGGATTCATCATGTTCTGCATGGGCCTCACCCTGACCCTGCCCGACTTCGCGCGCATAGCGAAGCGCCCGTGGATGGTCCTCGTGGGAGTCGTGCTGCAGTACCTCATCATGCCGCTGACCGCGTGGCTCATCGCCTTCGCACTCGGCCTCCCGCCCGAGCTCGCGGCGGGCGTCATCCTCGTCGGCTGCGCCCCGGGCGGAACGGCGTCGAACGTCGTGACCTACCTGTCACGCGGCGACACGGCGCTGTCGGTCACCGTGACGACGTGCTCGACGCTGCTCGCGCCGATCATGACCCCGCTGCTCACCCTGTGGCTCGCCGGCACGTTCCTTGAGGTGCCGTTCGGCTCGATGATGGTGTCGATCCTGCAGACCGTCCTGCTGCCGATCATCGCCGGCCTCGTCGTGCGCCTCTTCCTGCGCGCGTTCGTGGAGCGCGTGCAGGCCTGGTTCCCGTGGCTCTCCACGATCGCGATCTCGCTCATCGTCGCGGCCGTCGTGGCGGGCAGCGCGGATCGGATCGTCCAGGCCGGCCTCATCGTGCTCCTCGCGGTCGTGCTGCACAACGGCCTGGGGCTCCTGCTCGGCTACCTCGCCGCGATCGCGCTCGGGATGACCCAGCGCGAGCGGCGCGCGATCTCGATCGAGGTCGGCATGCAGAACTCCGGGCTGGCCGCATCGCTCGCGGCCGCGCACTTCTCGCCGCTCGCGGCGCTGCCCGCGGCGGTGTTCTCCGTCTGGCACAACCTGTCGGGTGCGCTGTTCGCGATGGTCATGGGCCGCCGACCCGTCACCGACGAGCCGTCAGCGCCCGAGCCCGTGCGCGAGCGCTGACGACCGGCGCGCTGGCGGGAACCGCCGCCCGCCAGCGCGCGGCCGTCCGCTACTCGGCCATCCGCTCACCCGCGGGAGACAGCACCCACCACACGTCGTTGACGCCCTGGCCGTTCACGTCTCCGGCTGCGGCATCGCCCGCGAAGTAGTAGAGCGGCCAGCCGTTCAGCGTCACCTGCGTTTCGCCGTCGACGCCCTCGATGGTGCCCACCTCGCCGGTGACGCCCTCCACCTCCGGCAGGTCGCCCTCGACGGTCACGGCAGGCCAGTTCTCGGCGCACTGCCCCTCGCAGGTGCTGGCCCCGGCGCCCTGGGTGTCCTGGTCGAACATGTAGACGGTCATGCCCTCGCCGTCGACGACGATCTCGCCGAGCGGCGACTCGGCCACCATGAGGGTCGTGCCGTCGCCGGTCATCTCATCGGGCGAGGTCATGGGCTCCGAGGACCCCGACTCGGACGGCTCCTCCTCGGGCTCGGCGGCGGGCGCCGAGCAGCCGGCGAGCGCGAGCACGAGCACCCCTCCCCACACGGCCGACCTGATCACGTGCTTGCGGAACATGGCGATCCTCCGTTCACGACTGCGGTTCAGTCACCGGGGACACGATCCGCAGGCGCATCGGGTTCACTTCCCCTTCAGCGGTGCAGCGCGCATGAGAACGTCGCCCGTCGTCGACGAGCGGATGTCGATGCTCGCGATCTCGTCGGGGGCGAGGGCCGTGCCGGCGCTCAGGCGGGCCGTCGATCCGGCTGTCGCCCGCCAGGTCGACAGCGCGCTCTCCGTGCCGTCTGCCGCCGTGACGACGAGGGTGTAGCGCCACTCGCGGTCGGACGGGCCGTGTCCGTACGCGCACGTCATGTCGATGCGCGTGCCCCACGCCACCTCGGTGAGCTCCACCGACGCCTCGAGCGGCGCCGATCCGACGGGCACCATCGCGACCACCGTGCTCTGCGGCTGCGTGACGGTCACCACGACGGGCACCGCGACGAGCACAGCGGCGAGCGCGGCGACGACCGCGACGCCCGCGCGCCGGCGCCGTCGCGAGCGGCGTGCGCCGAGCGCGACGAGCTGCGCGCGACGAGCGGCGTCGGGCCCGTCGCTGACGCGCTCTGCCTCGATCAGACCGCGGCCTCGGTCGGGTTCCACCCGAGACAGGAGCCCGACGATCGGAGCGAGGTCGGCGATCGCCGCCCGACAGCGCTCGCACTCGACGAGGTGGGCCTCGAACGCGGCGCGGTCGGCCGAGCTCAGCGCGCCCAGCACGTAGGCGGCGTCCCACTCGGCGAACCGCTCGTGATCGGCGTTCATCGCGTCACCCCTCTCTCCTGCAGCGCGAGGCGCAGCGCCCGCAGCCCGTAGTGCAGCCGGGACTTGACCGTGCCCTCCGGGATGCCGAGGTCCGCGGCGATCTCGACGGTCGACAGGCCGCCGAAGTACGCGCGGACGACGACGTCGCGATGCGCATCCGAGAGGACGCCGAGCGCCTCCTCGATGAGCAGGGCGTCGAAGATCGCGTCGGTCGCGTCCCGCACAGCCGATTCCGGCGTCTCGGCGACCGCGATCTCACGGCGATGCCGCGCGCTGCGCGCCTCGTCGATGACGATGTGCCGCGCGACCGTGTACATCCACGAGCGGGCCGTCTCCGGATCCTGCGCGAGGATGCGCGGCGTGCGCCAGGCGCGCAGGAGCGTCTCCTGGACGACATCGTCGGCGCCCGCGCGATCTCCCGTGAGGTGGACGACGTAGCGCCACACCGGGGCCGCGTGCGCGTCGAACAGCGCACCCAGTCGTGTCGCGTCATCGCCCGGCATCGCACACCTCCCCACTGAGGCAACGAGATGCGCGGTGCCCGGGTTCATCTGAACCGCTCGCCCCGCCATCCCGTGTTCCGAGTATGAACCCGTTCGAGGTCGCCGGCCTCCCCCTCCATCCGCTCGTCGTGCACGGTACGGTCGTGCTCGTGCCCCTCACGGCTCTCGCGCTCGTGCTGGGTGCGATCCTCCCGTCGGCGCGTCGACGACTCGGCGCCGTGACGCCCCTCGCGGCCGTCGTGACCGTCGTGCTCGTGTACGTCGCGGTCGTGTCGGGCGGAGCGCTCAAGGAGGTCGTCGGTCCGCTGCCTCAGGTCGCGCGCCACGAGGCGCTCGCGGTGCTCGTCCCTCCCTGGACGATCGGGATGGCCGTGGTCGCGGTCGCGCAATGGCTCTGGTTCCGGCGGCGCCCGGCGGATGGCGCGAGCACGCGCGAGGCCTCTCGTCGCGATCGCGTCGTCGACGTCACGATCGCTGGTCTCGCTCTCGTCACCGCATCGGGAGCGACGGTCTCGGTCGTCCTCGCGGGCGAGGCGGGAGCGCGCGCCGTCTGGGGCGGCTGAGTCAGCGCCGCGGGCGCACGGCGACGATCGCCGCATGCGGCCTCGCGCCCGGATCGGCCCGCTGCTCGATGTCGGTGACCGCGAACCCGGCCGCCTCGAGAGCGCGCCGCATCTCGGCGGCCGGCCACCGGTGCGCGGTCACGACCTTGTGCGGGAACGGCTCGATGTCGGCCCCGTCGAAGAGCCCGATGAGCAGCGAGCCTCCCGGCGTCAGAGCACGCTCGAACTCGGCGAGGACCGCCGGGATCTCCGCGGGGTCGAGATGGATGAGCGGGGCCCGGCCTCGATCGAGGCTACGCCGGCCCGGGTCCCGCCGCACCGGAGTGGAACGGGCAGCGCCGGACGCGCCCGCCCGACGCGGGCATCGTCGGGAGCCTCCTCCGATTGACCTCCAGTCCGGAGCCGAGGATGGTCACCTGCGGGTCGCTGAGAGCGGCGATCGCGGTCGCGAGACCGGCGATCGCGAGCTTCTCACCGGGGCACCGATGCCCCGTCGCGACATCCGCGCCGCCGTGCGGCACGAACGCGGCGAGGGCCTCGTAGTCCTCGACGCCCGCGAACCGCTCCGGATCGAACTCGTCGGCGCGCTCCCACGAGCGCTCGTCGGTGTTCGTCCCGAGGATGTCGAGGACGACGCGTCCGCCTGCGGCGACGCGGCGGCCGTCGAGCTCGACGTCGGCGATGGCCCAGCCGGGGAGCATCGGCACGAACGGCGCGGTGCGCCGGATCTCCTGCGCGAACATCGTCGCGAGCAGGCCGCCCACGAGCGAGCCCCGCTCTCGCGTCTCCTCCGCGATGCGCTCGCGCCACGCGGGTCGGTCGTGCAGCTCCTTCGCGGCGAACGCGGCGAAGCGCGCGACCGCGATCATCGGCCGCATGCTGTTCTGCAGCTCGATGCCGGCCGTGCGCGCAGGCAGGGGTGCGCCATCCGGCTCCCGGTGGTCCGCCCAGGCGCGCAGCGCGGTGTCCGTCTCGGCCTTCAGCTCGCCGGCGCGGACAGCCGCGATCAGCCGCTCGGCATGGCGATCCGACCAGAGCCGGTTCGCGAGCGCGAGCAGATAGGCAGGCGAGTAGGGCGAGCCGAACCCGTCGACGATCTGGGCGAGCCGCCCCGCCCACCGCGTCTGGGCGTCGGCCGTGCCGGGCAGCCCCGCCCATCGCATCGACGCACGCCCGAACGCGCCGACCGCGGCATCGTACGCCGAGCGCGTGCCGCCGTCGCGCCATGCCTCGAGCTCGGTGCGCCACTCGCGCTCGAGGTGCGGGCCGAACCTCTCCACCTGCGCGTCCTCGTAGGCGACGTCGACGAAGGTCGCCTTGCGATGCCGGTGCGCCGCGCCGTCGAGACTGTGCACGGAGCCGTGCCCGAAGAGCGACTCCTGCACGATCGCGGGCATCGCCCCGTGCCTCGCGATGCGGCTCTCGTCGTAGAAGACCGCGACGCCCTCGGGGCCGCGCACGAAGAGCGTCTCGTCGCCGAGGAGCCGCATCGGCGCGGACCGCGCACCGTCGCGCACGCGGCTCCAGATGTGCGAGCCGAAGTCGTACCCGCGCAGGAGGAAGGACAGGGAGTCGTCGTGCAGCAGGTTGCCGAGTCGAGATGTCCGCATGCTCCCACCGTCTCAGGGATCAACGCGCCCCTCCAGGGGGCGGCGCCGAGCATGGCGGTGTGCTATCGGAGGACGCGTCATATCCACATGGCAGGATGACGGAGGACGCCCGCTCGCTCGGAAGGACCACTGCTCCATGCCCCTCTCCCCGAAACGCGGCGCCGCCGTTGCGCTCCTCGCGCTGCTGCTCCCTCTGGCCGCGTGCACGAACGGCGCCGAAGACGCCGCCCGCGCCGCGGCGGACGACCTCGCCCAGGCCCTGTCCGAGCGGACGCTCGACGGCGTCGCGCTCACGGAGCCGGACGCGGCCACCGCGTTCGACGAGCAGATCGCCCCGCTCGCGGACTACGCGGTGAAGGTGTCCGCCGACGAGGTCGAGCGGGACGGCGCCGAGGCGACCGTCGCCCTGCACTGGAGCTGGGATGTCGACGGCCACGAGTGGACCTACGACACGACGGCCGCCCTCGTGGAAGGCGAGGACGAATGGGCCGTCGACTGGACGCCCGAGACGCTCATCCCCGAACTCGGACCGGATGATCGGATCGAGATCCAGCGCACCTTCTCCCCGCGCGCCGAGGTCCTGGGAGGTGACGGAGCCCCCATCGTCACTGACCGCCCGGTCGGCCGGTATGGCCTCGACAAGACCGCGATCCCGGCGGAGGAGGTCGGCGCCTCGGCGGAGCGGATCGCGTCCGCCGTCGGCATCGATCCCGCCGCCTTCCGGGCATCCGCGGAGAGCGCCGGCCCTGAGGCCTTCGTGCAGGCGATCGTCGTGCGCGAGGGCGAGGAGGATCAGCACGTCGATCCCGCCTTTTCGAGCATCCCCGGCGCACTCGTCGTGCCCGACGAGATCCCGCTCGCGCCGACGCGCACGTTCGCGCGCGAGATCCTCGGCACCGTCGGCGAGGCGACGGCCGAGATCGTCGAGGACTCCGAGGGCGCCGTGCGAGCTGGCGACGAGGTCGGGCTCTCCGGCCTGCAGGCGCAGCACGACCGTCAGCTTCGCGGAACGCCGACCACCGTCATCGAAGCGGTCGGCGCCGAGGACGAGCGGCGCACGCTCGCGGAGTGGCCGGGCGAGGACGGTGAGCCGCTCGCGCTCACCCTGGATCCCGCCATGCAGATGCACGCGGAGGAGATCCTCGGCGGCCTCGGCGGCGAGGACGCGCCGGGGAGCGCGATCGTCGCCATCCGCCCGTCCACCGGCGAGATCCTCGCGGCGGCGAATGGCCAGGGCAATGCGGGCCTCAATCTCGCGACCACCGGCGAGTTCGCCCCGGGCTCGACCTTCAAGCTCGTGACGTCGCTCGCTCTCCTGCGATCCGGCGTCGCTCTCGACGACGTGCTGTCCTGCCCCGAGACGATCGAGGTCGACGGCTTCACGTTCAAGAACTACGACGACTACCCGGATTCGGCGCTGGGCGACGTGACCTTCCGCACCGCGATCGCGAACTCCTGCAACACGGCGCTCATCGGCGCTCGAGACCGGATCGCCGACGGCGCGCTCGCCTCCGCTGCCGCGTCCCTCGGGCTCGGCTCCGAGATCGACCTCGGCTACCCGGCCGGGCTCGGCCGGGTTCCCGAGCCCGAGAGCGAGACGGAGCGCGCGGCCGACCTCATCGGACAGGGGCGCATCATCGCCACGCCCCTGGCCATGGCGACGGTCGCCGCGTCCATCCAGGCCGGCGAGACGGTCGTGCCGCATCTGATCGCGGACCGGACGGGCGACGCCGAGCCGGCGGATCCGCTCACGGCAGACGAGGCGACCGCGCTGCAGACCCTCATGCGCGCGGTCGTCACCGAGGGCTCGGCGACCTTCCTGAACGGCATCGGCGAGGTCGGTGCGAAGACGGGCACGGCGGAGTACGGCGAGCCCGGCGAGGATGGCTCGCACCCCACGCACAGCTGGATGGTCGGCACGCACGGCGACCTCGCGGTCGCCGTGTTCGTCGAGGACGGGGAGTCGGGCGCCGAGACCGCCGGACCGCTGCTTCGGGCCTTCTTCGAACGCTGGTGACCCGCGGCGGCCCGATCAGGCTCGGGCCGCCGCGGCCCAGACCTCGCGCCACTTCGCCGCGAGCGAGTCGATCGTCTCGTGCGCGTTGAGCCCGCTCGGCTGAGGAACGACCCAGAGCGCCACGCTGTCGGGCCATCCCCGGGCGAGGGGCGGGTCCTGCGCTCCGAGCCTGGCCTTCGGCAGCGAGAACGCCGCGCGAAAGGCCGTGATGCCCGCCACCGCGACGACGCGGGGCCGGAGGCGCGCGACCTGCGCGACGACGCGGCGACCGCCTTCCCTCAGCTCGTCACGGCTGAGCTCGTCCGCGCGGGCGGTCGCGCGGCCGACGAGGTTCGTGATGCCGATCCCGCGCACGAGCAGCTGCTGCTCGTCTTCACCCGACAGCCCTGTCGATGCGTCCACCACGCGGTCCGTGAGACCGGCGCGCTGCAGTGACGGCCAGAACCGGTTGCCCGGACGGGCGAACGGCGCGTTGACCGCAGCGGTCCAGAGGCCAGGGTTGATTCCGACGATGAGCATCCGCAGGGCCTCTGGGTCCGCCGACAGGACATCGTCCATCGCTTGCGGGTCATCCGCCGCGAATCGCCGCAGGTCGTCCGCACGCGGCCGCCGCCCGCCGAGTGGCGACGGACGCCTCGGCTCCCCGAGCACGGGCGGCACGCCCTCGCGCGTGACGTAGCGGCGTTCGATCCCCGCGGTCGCGCGCGCCCAGGTGCTCTGGGCCATCCGCGACCGATGGGCGGCGAAGGCGCTCTCGTCCGCGAACACCTCATCGACCTGCCACGCGAGGGGGTCCGCGGTCGGGCGCACGTGGAACGCGAGGCACCCCGGCTCCGCGCGGGTCGTCGCGAGATGCGCGGGAAGGTGGCGCTCGACGCGCTCGGCCTCGGCGGGCGTCGCGCAGAGGAGGTGTCCCGTGAGGACGATGGGCATCAGGCGCCCCGGCCAGACGAGCGCGCGTCCGCGAGGCCCGGACGCGGGGCTGCGATGCCGCGGACGCAGACCGCGAGCGCCGTGCGCCAGGCCTGCTCCCCCTGCAGAGCGCGCCGGCGCTCAAGCGCCGCGAGCCCCTCGCAGAGGGCGTGGAACGCGCGGACCTGCGCCCCCAGCTCCGGTTCGTCGACCGAGCCGCCGACCCGCGCGACGCGTGCCCGGAGCTCGGCGAGCGCCTCACCCCGCGCCGCTTCCGCCGACGGCGCGTCGTCTGCCGTGGGGCGGTCGAGACCGAAGGCGAGAGCGTAGAGGGCCGGATGACGCGCGGCGAACGCGCGGAGCGCCAGTCCGGCCTCGACGAGGTCTGCCTCCGGGTCGTCGGTGACGGGCAGCTCGGCCACGCGGCGCCCGAGCATGTCGAACCCTCGCGCCGCGAGCCGCGCGAGGAGGTGGCCCTTGGAGGTGAACACGCTGTAGATCGCACGCGTCGTGACGCCGGTCCGCTCGGCGAGGGCGCGCATCGACAGAGCCGCGAGCCCGCCCTCCTCAAGCACCTGCTCGGCCGCCTCGAGCAGGTCCGCCTCGGTCTCGGCGCCGTACCGTCTGGGTCGTCCCACCTTGACAGACTATCGTCACATCGTTACGTTACGTTGTAATGAAACTCGGGAGGTCATCGTGGACCCCACTCTCTCCCCGGTCGGACAGCACGCCTTCGGCGGGCGCCTCGAGCGCTTCCGCCTCCTCCGGCGCGAGCTCTTCGCGCGTCGCGGTCTCGAGCTGGACGAGCACCAGGTCATCCGCAGAGACGGGAGCCGCATCCATCTCCTGTCATCCGGCGGCGACGACGAGGTCACCGTCTTCGTCCACGGCGGCGTGGGGAACAGCGCAGAGTGGGCGGACGTCGCGCCGCGCGTCACGGGTCGGGTCGCGATCGTCGACACGCCGGGCTTCGGCCTCTCGGATCCGCTCCCCTCCCCGATCGACGACTGGGGACGCGCCTGCGCGAGCTGGCTGCTCGACGTCGTCGACGCCCTCGGGGCGGCTCGCGTCCGCCTCGTCGGCTGCTCGATGGGCGGCTTCGCGACGATCCGGTTCGCGGCCGCTCACCCCGATCGCGTGGCGGGACTCACACTGGCGGGAAGCGCCGGCGGGCTGTTCGCGGACATCGGGCTCTTCCTGCGCCTGTGGACGGTCCCCGGCGTGGGCAAGGCGGTCTCGCGCCTGCCCCTGCGCGATCCGGAGGCCGTGCGCAGAAGGATGTTCGGGCCCTACGTGGCCGACCCCGCGCGGATCGCCGACGATGTGCTCGCGGTCGCCCTCGCGGGCGTGAACCTCCCGGGCGCGAGAGAGGCGAGCCGAGCGGTGATCCGCTCCGTCGCCGACGCGCGGGGCTGGAAGCCGGCGGCGCGCGTGGACGCTGTCCTGGTCGCCGCGGACGTGCCGACCGCCTTCGTGTGGGGCGATGCCGACATCCATGCTTCCCCCGACGTCGCACGCGCCCTCGCCGCGCAGATGAGCGCGGCCCGCGTCGTCGTCGTGCCGGCCGCCGGGCACATCCCCCACCTCGACCATCCCGACGCCGTCGCGGACGCCATCCGCTGATCGGCTCGCGGCGCGCCGCTCACGCCGCCGCGATGCGCCACTCCCCGCCGGGATCGCGCACGAGGCGGGCCTGCGCGAGGCCGAACGGCGGTGGTGCGACGCGTCGCCGCGCGTCCCAGAGCTCGATCTCGAAGGCGACGCACCGGACCACGACGAACGCGGGGTCGTCCGGTCCTGCCGGCCAGAAGGCTCGCCAGAACGGCATGAACCAGCGGCGGCGGGCGGCCGCGTCCTCGAGCATCTCCGCCGCACATCGGACGGTGACACAGGCACCGTCGCGTTCACGGAGGTACGAGAGGACGACCCTTCCGCTCCGGCGGATCTCGGCAGCCTTCCGACTGTGCGGCGACGTCCCGAAGTGCACGACGAGGTCGTCATCGGGCCGGAAGGGCTGCACAGCGCGGGCCCGCGGCCCACCCGGTGCGTCGGTGATGCACAGGCAGTAGCGAGCGCGCATCGTCGCGCGGGCGACGTCGAGCCAGACGTCGACGGATGCGCGGTGCGCGCGGATGCCCCGGCGGCGCACCACCGCGCCGATCCGCTCGAGGAGAGCGCGCCGGGCTCGCCGGACGCGCGAAGTGGACCGCGCGCTCACCGGGGCAGCTCGATTCGCGCGAGACGAGCGGGCCCCGCGTAGGCGTCGATGGCGACGATGCGCTCGCCGGCCACCGAGAAGGCCATCACCGACACCGGACGCTCCCCCACCTCGATGACGACGCCCGGCCGTCCGTCGACGAGCACGGGCACGAGCCGCGCGTCGGGGTTCGCGAACATCATCGCGTTGCCCGCGACCGCCTCGGCACCGCGCACCACACGGAGGGGCGAGGTCGCCGTGTCCGCGCGGAGGACGACGTCGGGATCGAGCACGGCGATGAGACGCGGCAGGTCGCCCGCGCGGGCCGCCGCGAAGAACGCATCGAGGACGGTCCGCTGCCGCCGCGGGTCCGCGTCGCCACCTCCTCCCGCCGCCTGCACACGACGCCGTGCACGGGACGCGAGCTGGCGCACTGCCGCGGGAGACCGCTCGAGAAGCTCCGCGATCTGCTCGAAGGGGACGTCGAAGGAGTCGTGCAGCACGAAGGCGACGCGCTCCGCGGGGCTGAGCCGATCGAGGACGAGCATGAGAGCGGCGCCGACGGCGTCTGACAGCTGCGCCGCGACATCCGGAGCGCCCTCCGGAGTGTCCGTGTCCACGACGGGATCGGGCAGACCCTGTTCGTACGCGATCTCGTTGCGGGTCGCGCGAGCGCGCAGCGCATTCAGACACACGCGCGATGTCACGGTCGTGAGCCAGCCGCCGAAGTTGTCGACGTCATCGTCGCCTGCGCGTGACACGCGAAGCCACGTCTCCTGGACCGCGTCGTCGGCGTCTGAGGCGGATCCGAGCATGCGCTGGGCGAGCCGTGCGAGCCGCGGTCGGTGCTCCTCGAAGCGGATGGCGAGGTCGTTCTGATCGGTCATGTCACATTCCCTCTGTTCGGCGGGTCACTCTACTGACCGCCCGAAACGCGGCGGTGTGACAGCACAGATGCGATACGAGGAGACCACCATGACTGACACCGCTCTGCTCACCCCCGCCGACGCCGACGCCGTCGTGGCGCACAAGGCGCGCATGCCCCATCCTGCCTTCCTCCTGGAGGGCGGGCTCGATGCCCTCACCGGGCTGAACCGCGTCGCCCGCTCGGCAGGACTGCCCGAGCCCCTCCTGCATCTGCTCTGCCTGCGCGCGAGCCAGATCAACGGCTGCAGCTGGTGCGCGGTCGACCACGCACGCGAGATGAGCGAGGACGGCGCATCGCCCGAGCGGATCCACTCGGTCGCCGCCTGGCGCGATGCGCCGTACTTCACCGAGCGAGAGCGGGTCGCGCTCGAGTTCACGGAGGCGATCACCCGCCTCGCCGATCACCACGACCCGATCTCGGACGAGCTCTGGTCGCGCATGACCGAGCTGTTCGACGCTCGCCAGATCTCGGCGCTCCTGTTCGAGATCGGCGCGATCAACGTCTGGAACCGGATCAACGCAGCCATCCGTCAGCCCGCAGGGCGGCGCTGAGCACGCCGGGCCGCGCCGCGTGAACGGCGGCGCGGCCCTGACCTGCGGCGCATCCCCCTACGCGGCGAGCGCGGCGGACGAGACGATCTCATCCACGCGCGCCGCGTCGGGCTCGTCGAGGGTGTCGTAGATGAGGTGGACACGGGCGTCGCGGATCCCGCAGAACTCGGAGATGCCGACCCGCAGCTGGACATCGAGCGCCGTGTCGAATCCGTGGCGCGCGTAGTACGCCGACGAGGCGCCGGCCAGGCCGATCCAGAGCATGCGCGTGCCGTGGAGAGTCGACGGCTCGTAGGCGAACCCCCGGTTCCACACCCGATCGACCCAGCCCTTGGCGATCGCAGGCAGACCGAACCACCACACGGGGAAGACGACGACAACGAGGTCCGCGGCGGCGATGCGAGCCATGTGCGCCCGGACCTCCGCCGAGTACTCTTTCGTGTGATCGGCCCAGTCGGGCTCGTCCGCGGTGCGCAGCGACGGATCGAAGCCCTCCGCATACAGATCCAGGACGTCCACCGTGCTGCCCTCGGCGCAGAGCGTGTCCCGAACGCGCGCCGCCGTGGCGGCGGTCAGCGAATCACGGCGTGGATGTGCGACGACGACGAGCGCGTGCATCGATCTCGACTCCCTTCGGCGGTGGCACCGCATACTTGATCGGCTCAAGCATTACCGTGGCACATTTGCTTGATTGGATCAAGTGTTATGCTCGGCGCATGGCAGCTCCGTCAGGACCCGTGTCGGCATCGACGGACGCCGAGCGCGCGATGTTCGACTTCGTCGACGCCTACGACAGGGCCTATGAGATCGCGGCCGCGCAGCACGAGATGAGCGTCGCCCAGGCATGCGTGCTCGGACGCATCTCGACGCCGCGCGGGATGCGCGAACTCGCCGACGAACTCGAATGCGACGCATCGAACATCACGCAGATCGTCGGCCGACTCGAGGCGCGAGGACTGGTGGAGCGCCACGCGAATCCCGACGACCGCAGGTCTCGACTGCTCATCCGCACGCCGTCCGGTGAAAGCCTCAACGCCGCCTTCGAGCAGAGCTTCGCGTTCGCGAGGACAGCCGTCTCCCGACTCAGCGCTGACGAGCAGAGCCAGCTGGCCCAGCTCCTGCACAAGGCACTCGGACGAGCCTCGGCCTGACGCCGCGCGGGCTGAGACGGCGGCGTGGCCCGAGGATTCGTCACGTCGCACCGGCAGGAGCCATCCGCCCCTCCCCGACTCGCAGCCCGACAGCGCTCAGCCCGCGGCCCGCGGCCCGCGACATCCTCGCCGCTGCAGCCCGGACGCGGTCGCGCAGCTCGTCCGGGCCGTCGATCGTCACCTCGCCGTCGAGGGCCGCGATCACGGGCGGCAGCCAGTCGAGGCTCTCGGCATGGATCTCCGCCCGATACCAGGGCAGGCCGTCCTCGGTCGCACCCTCTCCGTCGTCCAGCCGCTCGAGCCGGGCCACGCTCCGCGGCAGGTGAGGTCGGATGCGATCCTCGGTCGCCCGGATGCGCAGCACCACCTCCCACCGGTAGTCCGCGTCGGCGAACCGATCGAGCAGGCCCTCGGCATCCGGCCGGCGCGGCGGAGCGAAGGTCTCGCGCAGAGATCGAGCTGACCGAACCCTGTCGACGCGGAAGGTCCGCTCCTCCTCCCGATCCGTATCGAAGGCGATGAGATACCACCGATCCCCGTGCGCCACCAGGCCATGCGGATGGACCACTCGTCGGGAGAGCGCGCCGTGACGGTTGACGTACCGGAGATCGAGCGCCCGCCGAGACGCGACGGCCTCCGCCAGGGTCAGCGTGATGGCAGGATCGGGAGCAGCGGCACCGCCCTGAGGGGTGCGCATCGTCGCACCGAGAAGGGCGTCGACCCGCTCCGCCTCCGCGGCCGGGAGCGCTCGCCGGATTTTGGTGAGGGCCGTCTGCGCGGCGATCTCGGGCTCACCTGACGCCGCCTGGGCGCGGACGAGCCCGAGATAGACAGCCACCGCCTCCTCGGCGCTGAACATGAGCGGGAGGACCCGCTCGCCCGGCGCCAGTCGATAGCCGCCGTAGCGCCCCCGCAGCGTCTCCACGGGCAGCCCGAGATCGACCAGCCGCGCCATGTCCCTGCGGATGGTCCGCTCATCGACGCCGAGCCGATCGGCCAGCTCGCCGACCGTGCGCTGGTGCGCGGACTGCAGGAGGTCGAGCAGGCGCAGGGCGCGAGCGGTCGTGTCGGCCATCCATCCATTGTCCTCCGCATACAGGACACTTTGCGCCCGGTATCGCTCGTAGCGTCATGTCCGTGGCCGAGTGCGTCGGCCACGGACATCACAGAAGGAGAAGGCTATGGAGCTGGCAGCCACCCGCATCATCACCGACGACGTCGACGCTCTCGTCGCGTTCTACGAAGCAGTCACCGGAGCAGCCGCCGAGCGGCTCCACCCGATGTTCGCCGAGCTTCGGACGCCATCCGGCACGCTGGCCATCGCGAGCTCCGCGACCGTGCACCTGCTCGGAGACGGTGCCGCCGAGGCCCACGCGAACCGCAGCGTCGTGCTGGACTTCCTCGTCGACGACGTGGACGCGACCTACCGGGCCGTTCAGGACGTCGTCGAGGTGTTCGTCAACGCGCCGACGGACATGCCCTGGGGCAACCGGTCGCTGCTCGTCCGCGACCCGGACGGCAACCTCATCAACCTCTTCACGCCGATCAGCGAAGCGGGCCGGCGGCGCTTCGCGAAGGACGTCGGCGCCGAGCGCTGAAGGCGCGCCTCCTCCCTCGGCGCGGAACGCCACCACGGGCGCTATGCTCGGCGCCGAGCGCGGAAGCCGCGTTCTTCCGGCGCCTCGTCCGATCGGAGAGCTCATGACCACCACCTCGGCCACCGGCGACGCGCCTGCCGCGTCCGCGCAGCACGGGATGACGCCGATCCCCATCCCCGAGCAGCCCGACGCCATCGAACTCGGGACGGGACAGCTGCCGGAGGCTTCAGCACCCGAGGCGTGGCACAGCCAGTACGGAAGCATGTTCGCTCGCAATGTCGGCACCGCCACCCTCACGCCGTTCCTGCCCGACCCGGCCACGGCGACGGGCACCGCCGTGATCGTGGCTCCGGGCGGCGGATTCATGTCGCTGTCCATGGAGAACGAGGGGTGGGACGTCGCTCGCGCGCTCGCGAACCGTGGCGTCGCCGCCTTCGTGCTGAAGTACCGTCTCAAGCCGACTCCAGAGGATCTGGACGACTTCGACGCGGCGATCAGGGCGATGCTGGCCGCACCGCGCCTGTCGGACCGGCATGACCCGGCCACGGCGCTCCGCGGGCTCGATGCGCAGATCGCCGACGCTCGCGCCGCATTCGCGCTCGTGCGAAGCCGCGCGGACGAGTGGATGATCGATCCCGCGCGCGTCGGCATGGTCGGCTTCTCCGCGGGTGCGATGCTGACGGTCGCAACGGCCCTTGTCGGCGGGGATGCGAAGCCGGCGTTCATCGGCGATGTCTACGGCCCGCTCACGGCCTTCGACGTCCCTGAGGACGCCCCGCCGCTGTTCATCGCGCTCGCCGCGGACGATGGCCTGATGGACCCGAGGGGGTTTCCCCTCGTCGAGAGCTGGCGCGCTGCGGGGCGGCCGGTCGAGCTCCACTTCTATGAGCGAGGCGGCCACGGCTTCGGCATGTATCCGAAGGAGACGACCAGCACGGACTGGTTCGGCTCGTTCGTGAGCTGGATGAGGATGCACGGTCTGCTGGAGCGCGCTGAGCCGACGTCTCGCTGAACGCTGCGACTGCGCTACAGGCTGCTCGGCTTCTCGCCCCTGATGAAGCCGTCCTGCAGGTATCCCCCCACGGAGTCGAGCACTGCGCGGCACATGCCTGTAAGCGCGGCGTGATCATCCGCCCCGCGGTCGACCCAGGCGGCAAGACCGAAGGGATCCTGGTTCGCGCGCAGCTCGCGCAGGAGCCACTTCCCGGTCCCGACCCAGGCGGGCATCGAGCACAGGGCCAGCTCAGCGCCGACGAGCGCCGAGAGGCTGTACCGGCGCGCTCGATGTCCAACCAGACCTGCAGCGCGTCCGGGCCGTAGACGAAGGCCTCCACCAAGCGCCCATTGTGCGTGGTGGTCTGAACGAACGCCGTCGTCGTCGACCATTCGCCGGGCAGCACCACGAGAATGTCCAGGTCCGAGGTCTCGGTCGCTCTCCCGGACGCAGCGCTCCCCCCGAGGACGCCGCAGACGCCTGCGGGTAGTCGGCGCGCACGAGTGCTCGTGCGCATTCAACGAAGTCCGTCACGACAGCCGCTCTCGCACGACGGCCTCGGGAGGCCGACACTCGTCGTGCGGGAACTCACCCCACCGTCTCGCCGAGCTGCGCTTGGATCTGGCGAATCGTCGATCCGAGCACGCCGCGGGACAGAAGTCCAGCTGCGAGCGGACCTGACGGGTCGGCGCCGAGGGGCGGGAGCAGACGCAGCGCCTCACGCTCGCGCTCGCTGAGGTCCGCCACTTGCCAGCGCACTTCCTCCTGCACCAGCTCCGGCTGCTCGGGGTGCGCAAGCGAGATCGCCTTCGCTGCGTACGCCGCCGCGCCCAGCGCGTGAGCGGCCATGTGGGCGACAGCCGCCGCCTGGCCGACGGCGCGAGCGGCCGCCACTCCCGCGGAAGTGGTCGCTGCGCGTGCCGCTTTCAGAGCGACGAGGCGCTTTCGGATCTCCTGCCCAGCACTGCTGTCCCCGGCGCTGTAGGCACGAGTGCGGGCGACGGCATCAAGGATCTCATCTCGCGCCACGTCGTCGGCATCGAACAGCGGGAGCACCCGCTCAGCGCAGGACAGCGCCCACCGCGCCAGCACGCGCCGGTCGGAGTCGCTCAATGTCTGATTCGACACCACCCGGCGAGGATATCCGACGCGGGCGACGCGCTGAGGTTGAATTGCTCAGCCTTCACGGCGCGGCTCGGTTCAGACGTCAACCCATCCGTACTGTCGTGCACCTTCTTATCGCCAGGCTCTTCCCGAGACGCCTTTGTGCGGGTCATCGCCGACCCGCGACTCAACGGCGATGACGCGGGCCCGGGCTTGGTCACATCAGTGGCGACCGATTCTTCTCGAACGCGAACATCAGATCCGGAATGGAGCGTTCCTCCGCTCCTGCAGCGGGGGAAGTGTCATGCGGGTCGGGGTGACCCGGATGGAAAAACTCCACGATGCGGAAGCCACATTTGTTCACATAGAAGTGGATGTTCCTCGTATCGTCGTACGGTGTCATGGTCTTCCAAACCCTGACCCCCGGATAATGCGCCTCAATGGCCGCCCAAAGCTCCGAGCCGAGTCCCCGCCCGTGCTCCCCCGCATCGATGAACAACAGGTCCAACGAAGCGGCGAGACCACCCTCCTTAATCGAGACGACAGCGCCGCCTACGCCATTCCCGCCTTCTCGAACGTCCCATGTATCGGCGCCGGGGTGATCCATCGACTGATAGATCTCCGCTTCAGAAATCACTGGATCACTTGAGTCATTGTCAAAATACGCCGCCGCACCGACATCGAAAGAGCCTTGAAGGCGCGTCACGAACTCCTGTCGATCAGACGTCGCGAGTTTGTGCAACACGAGCGAATTCGCTTCAGAAACCACCATGATCCAGACCTTCCTTCGAAGCAGCAGAGTTTAGTTCGAGTACTGAAACTCATCCAATTGCTTTACGGAACAACCTCGGGTCGCCCAGTCCGACTGACGCTGTGGAGGGCCATCCGGCTTCTGCGTGACGATTGAGTGCACCCGCCGACTTCTGGGAACTCAGCCCGGGATGTGGCATCGATGACAGACCGGGTCAGTTCTGGGGACAACGCGCCGGACTCCCCACGTCGCCGCTGTCATGACCGTAGACATGCTCGCAAGCGCAGACCGCGTCGCAGGGGTCCGCAGCCGGGCACCGGACGATCACGCTCTCATCGAAGCGGCGAGGACCATCGTCCAGAGCGAACTGAGATCAACGCGAGGTACGTCGAAGGCATCGACGGCGCGACCGATTGGACGTTCATCGCGCGAGAGATCATAGGGAAGCCACACTCTCGCACCGTACCCACCCTGATCCACGAGGAGAGCTCGATGCCGCCTCAGTGCATGCGCCGTGGGCGACGGCTCCCGCGAGCTCCCGGCAGGGCCGTGCAACTGCAGGCCCACGAGGCCATCACCGCCGAGGTCGCTGACCGCGCTGGAGTCCCCTCTCGCAGTAGTGAACAGTCGCGCACGCCACCTTCAGCGGCGTGATCGCTGCGATCTGCTCCCTGACTGATCCTCGGCGCGGTCCGGCTCGTCGTGCCCCTGCAGGTTGATCCAGAACTCCGCCGAGGTGCCGAAGTACGTCGCGAACCACCCGATTACCTTCGACCAGGGGATAACGCAACGCGTCAACAGCGCCTACACGTTGAAGCGGAACTCCACCGAGTTCCGGCACGTACGACCATCTGCATCACCGGCGGGCCCGTTCACGTGGCGTTGGCGATCTTCTCGGCGGCGCAGCTGAGCGCTTCGCGGGCTTCCGGGAGCTGCGGGACGCCGACGAAGACGTGGAACGCGTCGGGGTAGAGGTGGAGCCCCGCCCGCGTGCCGGCGGCGACGGCCTTGTCGACAAAGCACTGTGCGTCGGGAGCGAACATGTCATTACCGCCCTGGAACACCGCGATCGGTGGCAGGCCCTCGAGCGTGTCGTTGATCGGGCTGATCCACGGGTCGGTCGTCGGCCGGGTGCCGGCCCAGCGGTCGGCGGCCCAGCGGAGGCCGTCGCTCCCGAGCATGGGGTCGCGGGGTCAATGGCGACGATCTCAGGGTTGGTCATGCTGGCATCGACCCACGGCGAGAACAGCAGCACGGCGGCCGGCGCGGTCTGGTGCTCGTCGCGTGCTCGCAGGGTGTAGGCCATCACGATGGCAGCGCCCGCGGAGTCGCCGGCGATCACGAGTGGAAGCCCGGACGCGACAACGGTGTCGTACACGCGGTGCAACTTCGGGTACGCCTCGTCACCGGTGTGCTCGGGCGCGAGCGCGTGCAGCGGGGCGGTGATGCGCATCGCGGTGTGCTCGACGAGACGCTCGATGATGTGCCAGTGCGGCTTGACGAGGGGGTGCACGTATGCGCCGCCGTGGATGTAGACGAGATCGCCAACGGGTTCGGTGCTCTTCTCCACTGAGTTCCGGCACGGACAACCATCTGCGTCAACTGCCCGCCACGGACCTCAAGAGTGGTCGGCGACCAACCTGCCACGCACGTCGAGATCGTGGCGGTCCTCCGGGCGGAGGTCGTAACCGAGCCTCAGCGCCATGAGTCGCGCGGCGCACGCGACAACCACCGGGCGATCTCCGATCACTCCGACCGCGCGCTCGCGCGCTCGGTGGACAAACGTGTCTTCACCGAAGCCCTGCTGGACCCCGTCCCCGACACAGTCCACGTCCATTGGATGGATGTCGACCGCCCTGTCGCCGGCGCGCAGCTCAACTCGGATCGGACGCCAGTCCTCCACGATGCTGTATCCGCGACCGAGCAACCATTCCATGAGGGCGTCGACCGTCGTCGAGTCGACGAACACATCCAGATCACCATGCGATCTGGTCTGGGAACCGTGCAGAGCGTCAACGGCCCATCCGCCGTTGACCTGATAGACGACTGATCGCTCCTCGAGCCAGCCAACGACTCGGACGACCTCAGCGGCGTCCATCCCGCTGAAGGTCATGCGGATTGCAGCGGCGCGATGGCGTCGATCTGCTCAGCTGCGCGATCCTCTGCGAGGTCGAGATCGTACTGCGCCTGCAGGTTGAGCCAGAACTGGGCGGACGTACCGAAGTACTTGCCGAGCCGCAGTGCGGTGTCCGCCGTGATCGCGCGCTTGCCGTGGACGATCTCGTTGATCCGCCGCGGGGGCACGCCGATCGAGACGGCGAGCTTGTTCTGGGTGATGCCGAAGGCCTCGACGAAATCCTCCATGAGGACCTCGCCCGGGTGGATCGGCGCGAGCTTGTCAGTGGTAGTCAACGATCTCCACCTCCTCTGGTCCGGCGTCGGTCCACGTGAAGCAGATCCGCCACTGGTCGTTGATCCTGATGCTGTGTTGTCCGGCTCGGTCGCCTTTCAGTGCTTCGAGCCTGTTCCCTGGCGGCACCCGAAGGTCATCGAGCGACTCCGCGGCTCCCACCTGACGAAGCTTGCGGAGGGCGACCCGATGGATCCGAGGATCGATCGAGCGCACCCGCTCCCGTCGCCAGAATCGTTCGGTGTCCTTGTCCCCGAACGACCTGATCACCCGTCCAGTGTATAACGTCGCACGTTAATAACGCTACACGTTAAACCGGAACTCCACCACGTCGCCACGGTTGGCGAATGTTTGTTGACCTCGCGCCCCGGTGGCTCCGTAGCTCGCCCGTGACGGAGTCCGGGACCTCGGCCAACTTCCGCTCCTTATGCACGCCGTTGGGGCGCCTCCGATCCGCGGGCCTGGCCTCGATCGTGGACCGTCACGGACTTGCAGGTCGGCGCTACGGGCCAGGACCGCCGCGAGACCTCGAGGGCGTCGGCGGCGTCCACGGCGAGGCGCTGTGGAGTCGAACGTGTGCTCGCCTCTCGATCAATGCGGGCGGTCAGGAGACTTCCCTGCTCAACTTGCCCAGCCATTCGACGAGCAGCTGAGTCTCGGTGGCGCCCAGGATGTGTGGATGTGCAGCGGCAACCTCGATCGCCGCGTTGAGGGCGTCTCCCTGTCCGGTCGCCGTGCCGGTAATCGCCGCCATCACTCCCTCGCGCACAGCGTGGCTCAGCTCCGGGTCCGGCTGCGCAAGGATGATCTGGCGCAGGGTGACGCCGATGTTCGAGACGAGGACATGGGCTGCGGCCTGATCCGGCGACACCGCCAGGCGACCCTGATCAGCGGCCCGCGAGGTGAGCCCTTTCAGTATCTCGTTCGCTCTCGACTGGCCGGCGGGCGAGTGACCCGGGCTGACCTTGCCGTACATGAGGGTGTAGAAGCCCGGGTTGGTCAGGCCGAATGCGACGTGGGCATCCCATCCGGCCCGTATGCCCTGGATCGGGTCTCCTGAGGACTCCATCGCCGCCTTCTCGCCGAGGTAGAGGTCGAAGCCGTGCTCGACGACGGCGTCGATCAACCCCTGCTTGGAGCCGAAGAAGTGGTACAGGGTCGGCATCTTCACGCCCACCGCGTCGCATACCGCGCGCAGGGAGAAGCCCTCGCCGGGCGAGGCGGCGATGAGGTCAGCGGCAGCGGAGATCAGCCTCTCCCGTGTATCACTCGACGCCATCTCCATCATGTCGCTATAGTACCGTGTGTAGCCACGCTACATTGATACATACTGGTGACACAGAGGAAGCACGATGACCGAGCACACTCTCGCAGGAAAGAACGTCCTCATCGCCGCGGGCGCGAAGAACCTCGGCGGCCTGATCGCCCGCCAGGCGGCCGAGGCCGGGGCGAACGTCGCGATCCACTACAACTCCGATTCGACGCGCCCGGACGCTGAGCGGACCCTTGCCGCTGTCGAGGCCGCCGGGGTCAAGGGCGCGATGTTCCAGGGTGATCTCACCGTCCCGGCCAACGTCGAGCGGCTGTTCGCCGATGCGGAGGCGGCGATCGGGAAGATCGACGTCGCCGTGAACACGGTCGGCAAGGTGCTGCGCAAGCCGATCGTCGAGACGACTGAAGACGAGTACGACTCGATGTTCGACATCAACTCCAAGGCCGCGTACTTCTTCATCAAGGAGGCCGGCAGGAAGCTCGCCGACGGCGGGAAGGTCATCACGATCGTCACCTCGCTGCTCGCGGCGTTCACCGACGGGTACTCGACCTATGCCGGCGGCAAGTCCCCTGTGGAGCACTTCACTCGTGCAGCGGCGAAGGAGTTCGCTGAGCGGGGCATCTCGGTCACCGCGATCGCGCCGGGGCCGATGGACACCCCGTTCTTCTACGGGCAGGAGACCCCTGAGCGGGTCGAGTTCCACAAGTCGCAGGGCATGGGGAACCAGCTGACCAAGATCGAGGACATCGCACCCATCGTGCGCTTCCTCGCGACCGAGGGCTGGTGGATCACCGGGCAGACGATCTTCGCCAACGGCGGCTACACCACTCGCTGACAGGGAGGGATGAGATGACGGACCTGACGATCCCCGAGCCCGTGTCGTCGTTCATCGACGCCGTCAACCGACACGACGAGACGGCGTTCCTCGGAGCGTTCACCCCGGACGGCGCGGTCGACGACTGGGGCCGCGTGTTCACAGGACGCGACGAGATCAAACGATGGAGCGACAAGGAGTTCATCGGGGCGCGCGGCACGCTCGCCGTCGAGGAGGTCGACGTCGCGGGCGGCACGATCACCGTCGTCGGCGACTGGCGTTCGAACTACGCCAACGGACGCTCCACGTTCATCTTCGACATCGCAGGCGACAAGCTCGCGAAGATGACCATCCGCGAGGGCTGAGAACGCTTCTTCGCACCTCGAGCGGGCGTCTAGCATCCGGACGCCCGCTCGAGGTGCGCCACCACAGCTTTTCCCACGACCCGGAGGTATCCCCGATGGCCGCCGCTGCACTCGCCCGCCCCGGGCACCGCCGCTCCGAGGTGGGCCCCGTCGAGCTCTTCTTCGACCTGGTCTACGTCTTCGCGATCATCCAGCTGTCGCACGTGCTGATCGAGCATCTCTCCTGGGAGGGGGCCGCACAGACCGTCGTGGTGTTCGCCGCGGTGTGGTGGGGTTGGAACTACACGACCTGGGCGATGAACTGGCTCGACCCCGGTCGCACACAGGTCCAACTGCTCTGCGGAGTGCTCATGCTCACGGCGCTGGGCGTGTCCATCGCCATCCCACGTGCGTTCGAGGATGCGGCCTGGCTCTTCGTCGGCTGCTACCTGCTCATGGGCGTCATCCGCCCGGTCTTCATGATGATCGCGTACCGCGGTCACCGTCTCGCGGCCAACTACCGGATGCTGCTGCTGTGGACCCTCCTGGCGGGTGTGTTCTGGGTGCTCGGGGCGGCACTGCCCGCAGAATCGAGACTCGCCCTGTGGGTGGTTGCGGTCGTGGTCGACTATGCCGCGCCCCTCGCGCAGTACCGCATCCCGGGGCTCGGCTCCGCTCCGATGGAGCACTGGGACACCGATGCCGACCACCTCGCCGAACGCAACCGCCTCGTGTTCATCATCGCGCTCGGAGAGTCGATTCTGCTCATGGGCGGTAGCATCGTCGCCAGCGGACAGCTCACTGGATCACTTGCCTTGAGCGCAGTGATCGGTTTCGCGTCGCTGTTCGTCCTCTGGTGGAACTACTTCGCACTCGCAGGCCCGGAGACTCGCGGCGGCGATTCCTCGACGGCGGCACTGCGTTCGGCGTATGCGTACGCTCACGCGCTCATGGTCCTCGGCGCAATCCTCGTCGCGGTGTCGATCGAGCTGAGACTCTCGCACGACCACCTCACCCCTGCCACCGTCCTGGTGACATCGGCCGGACCGCTCGTCTACCTCGTCGGCAACATCCTCTTCCTCCGATCCCGCTTCGGACGCCTCACCCGATCCCGCTTCATCGCCGCCGCCGTGCTCATGGTGCTGACATTCGTCGCGATGCCGCTGGCCAGACACCTCCCAGTGAGCGCCTTCAGCGTCGCCGTGCTCGCCGTGACCGCCACCCTCGCAGCACACACGGCCTACACCGCGCGACGCCAGGCGCAAGAGGACTCTCCACAGCAAACTTGACCGGTCATTCAAGAATGGCATGGTCGGGGTTGCGCAGTTCGATCGGCACGAGGTGCTGCTGTCCTCCGCGCGCACCTTCGCCGAGCACGGCTTCGAAGCGTGCAGCGTGAATCGACTTGTGGACGCGACGGGGCTGCAGAGGGGAAGCCTCTATGGAGCATTCGGCAGCAAGGCAGGGCTTTTCCGCGAGGCGTTCAAGGTCGACCGAGACGAGCGCAGATCGAAGCCTCGTGACAGATCTGCTCATCGTGGCTCTGAGGGAGCGGGCTGCGACGGACCCATTGGTGGCGGAGATCTCGAAGCGCACCGTAGCGGCAATGGAGGCACAGCCGTCTTCGGTCGCCGATCAGGTGTACTCCCGACTGCTCCAACGTGCAGGATTGACTTCCTGACCCGCGCAACCGACTGAAGAAGGAGAAGAAGATGGCCGATGTGACTATCAAGGATGGCGAACTCGTCGTGCGGATCCAGGGGATCCGCGAGCTCGGCACGCTCTAGAGCGAGCTGTCGATACCGCTGACACAGGTTCACGGGGCGACATTCGACCCTGAACTGTCGATCGAGTGGCCTGGGCTCACCGACGCCAAGCACTGGCCCGGACGCAAGATCATGGGGATCGACGCCTACGGGCGGTACCTTGGCGGAACATTCTCTGACTCTGTCGGTGAGTCCTGACAGCACATGTCGGTGAGAACCGACAGCACTCGCGCCAGGAGGGGTTTGGATGTCGGTGAGTCTCGACAGCACCCGGGTGCTGGGTGGATGATGGGGCATCGCCCGTGGTGACGCGGGGTGGTGTCGGTGAGAGATTCTCGAGTTGGGCTGTACGCGGCGATCCGGCGTGATGCTCGTGATGGCCTCTCGAAGCGTGCGTTGCAACGCAAGTACGGCGTCGGGTTCCGCACCGTCGCCGCCGCGCTCGAGTCAGCCTGGCCTGGTGAGCGGAAGGCGTTGCCTCGGCGGGCTTCGCGGCTGGATCCGTTCACGGATGTGATCGATGGCTGGTTGCGGGCTGATCTGTCTGCGCCGAGGAAGCAGCGGCACACGGTGGTGCGGATCCATCAGCGGCTTCTCGACGTGAAGTAGTTCAGAGCGTCGGTGACGCTCATCTCGAAGACGTCGGCGATGTTGCGGCCTTGGACGTGGTGGCGCTGCGCTTCGGGCGTGAATCGCCGCCCGTCGCAGGCTTCACAACGGGTGAGCACGCCGTCCATGAATGCGAGGTCGGTGTCGATGACGCCGTGTCCTTCGCATGAGGAGCACCCACCGGTGGAGTTAGGCCGTGTTGCTGAATGTGGGTGTGGAGCCTTTGGGTGATTCTTGAGTCGTGTCGCGAGATGTCATCACGGACGA